>CAZWXF010000037.1:7491-24317 GCA_964638055.1 uncultured Bifidobacteriaceae bacterium
CAGCACGTCGGTCGAGCCCGTCGAGACCAGCGCCGGTAGAGCGGACCGAGTCCCTGCATCGGCGGGTCCAGGCGCGGGGGAGCCCACCGTGGCGACCTATCACTCCTTCGCCGGCTCGCTGCTGGAGGAGCACGGGCTGCGCCTCGGGATCGAGCCCGGCGCCCGCCTGATCACGGCGACCGCCTCCGCCCAGATCACCCACCGCGTCGTCTGCCAGGCCCAGGACGTCCCGTCGTGGACGTCGGAGCCGGTGGCACTGACCTCGGCTGTGATGCGCCTGGACGCCAACCTCGCGGAACAGGCGATCGGCACGGACCTGCTGCGCGACGAGGACCGCTGCGTCATCGCCGAGCTCGACGCCGCCGGCTGTGGCACCGCAGCCGCCCGCGACGTCCGGCTCGCGGCCCAACGGCGACTCGAGCTGACCGGACTGGTGGACGCGGCCCGCCGGGCGCGCGGCGACGCCGGGGGCATCGACTTCGGCGACCAGATGCGGCTGTGCGCCGAGCTGGTGTCCACCAGTCAGGATGTGGTGCGACGGGCCCGTGCGCGGTTCCGGATCGTCCTGCTCGACGAGTACCAGGACACGAGCATCGCTCAGCGGGTGATCCTCTCGCGGCTGTTCGCAGGCACGTCCGTCACCGCGGTCGGTGATCCGCTGCAGGCGATCTACGGCTGGCGGTCGGCATCGGTCGCGAACATCGCCGCGTTCGGCGAGCACTTCGGTGGCCAGCCCGGTGGGGCGAGCATGCGCACCCTCACCCAGAACCGGCGCTCCGGGGCGCTCATCCTGGGTGCGGCCAACCGGATCGCAGGTCCGTTGCGCCGGGCGCATCCCGAGGTCGACGCGCTGGTGCCTGCCACCGAGCAACAAGGTGTGCTGCGGGTGAGCCTGCACGAGGACGTGGGCTCGGAGATCGCATGGCTGGGCGAGGCGATCAGGGGGCTGGTCGAGGGGGGGGAGGACCCCGGTGGGATCGCCGTGCTGGCGCGGACGAACGCGGACCTGCCCGCACTCTGGAAGGAGATCCGCGCCCATCGGGTACCGGCGGTCATCTGCGGCGCGGAGTCCCTGACCGCGAGCCCCTTCGCCGCTCACCTGGTCGCGATGCTGCGGGTCCTCGTGGACCCCGGCGACGATGCGGCCGTAGCCGCCGTCCTGACCTCGGGGCGCTGGCAGGTCCCGCCTGCTGACCTGGCCCGCCTGGGGCGCCGCGCGCGCGAGATCGCCGCGGCCCTCCCCGGGGACTCGGGCCCTGCCGGAAGCCCGCAGTCTGACGCGACTGGAGGCCCGCTCGGCCATCCGGACCCGGCTCGGACGGTGGAGCCGGACCCGGGTCGGTCCGTGGCGTCGGGCCCTGCGTCGACGGAGGTGGGCGCTCCCACCCCGACGACGGACCGGGGGCAGGTGGAGGGCCGCCTTCGGGAGCTCGTCCGCCCTGTCTACCCTGGTGCCCAGCCCAGCCTGATGGCCGCGGTCTGTGATCCCGGCCCCGGGTTCTCGGTGACCTCCCGGTCGCGCCTGCGGCGCTTCCACCGGCACTGGCGTGCGCTCACACGGGATCTCGACCTGCCGGTCGCCGAGCTGCTCGCCAGGGTCGCCAGCGCCTGTGGTCTGGGGATCGAGGCCCACCTCGCGGCGGGGCCCGCCGGCGCCGACGACGCCGGCCTGGCGAACCTGCTCGACCTGGCAGTCGGGTTCCGCGATGGGCACGGCCGTTCGAACGCGCGTGCCTTCGTGGCCTACCTCGCGGCCGTGGACGAGTTCGAGACGGCCGAGGGTGCCGAGCGCCCCGCGCCCCCAGGCGTGGTTCAGCTCATGACGATCCACAAGGCCAAGGGCCTGGAGTTCCCGATCGTGGTGCTTCCGCACATGGTGGCCGGTGCGTTCCCATCGTCGCGACCCTCGCCGCGCTGGACGACGACGCCCCATGTCGTCCCCGTGGAGCTGCGAGATGACCGCAACGTCCTGCCCAGGTTGCAGGGCTTCGCCGCCGCCGACCTGCGCCGGTTCGCGCAGGACTGCCGGGAGCACGACCGCACGGGCGAGGATCGGCTGGCCTATGTGGCCATCACGCGCGCCAAGCGCGTGCTCATCGCGTCAGGGCACTGGTGGGGCCAGACCCAGCGACGCCCGAGGGGACCCTCGGACTACCTGAAGGCCCTGCGGGGGCTTGCCACTGACGTGGACCACTGGGCACCCGAGCCATCCGCGGACGCGATCGTCGCGCGGCCGCAGGCGGAGGTCCGTGAGGCCGCATGGCCTCCGCTGGCCCCGGACCCCGCTGTCGCCGATGTCGCCGCCCTCGTTCGTGACTGTCAGCGGCGTCCGGGCCCGGTGCTCCCCGGTGGTCCCAGCGATGTCCCCGGAGAGGACGCCGTGCACCTCACGCCGGGGGAGCTGGCCCAGTTCAGGGATCAGGTGTCCGCCTGGGACCTGTCGATGGCAGCCGCCGCGGGCCTGGAGGGATGGGCGGGCTCGGAGGGAAGGGACCCGGCGCCGCTGCTTCCCGACGTCATGACCACCACCGCGCTGATGGACCTCGTTCGTGATCCCAGGGACTACCTGGACTCACTGCGCCGCCCGATGCCGCGACGACGCAACAGGCACGCCGATCTGGGCAGCGCGTTCCATGCATGGGTCCAGACCCGGTGGGGTGCCGATCAGGTGCTGTTCGAGGACGAGTCGCTGGAGGATCCTGACCAGTGGCCTGGGGACGCCCAGGAGCTTGCGCAGCTGCGTGCGTCGTTCGAACGGACCCCCTATGCCGCGCTCACGCCTGTCGACCTGGAGGTGCCGTTCCACCTGTCGATCGGGGGTCACGCGGTGGGCGGCCGGATCGACGCGGTGTTCCGGGCTCCTGCAGACTGTGGACCGGGTGTCGACTGGGAGGTCGTCGACTGGAAGACGTCCACCTCCGACCGGGCCGATCCCCTCCAGCTGGCCATCTACCGCGTGGCGTGGGCCGCGATCAGGGGGGTGCCGGTCGAGACCGTGTCAGCCAGCTTCGTCCACGTCAGGTCCGGGAGGGTGGAGCGACCGACCCACCTGCCCGGCGACGTCGCCCTGGCTGAGCTGATCACATGTCGGGGTCGGGCAGCCAGGGGTCCGGGAAGTCGGCCACGAGGGCGCAGTGATCACTGATCGGCAGGGCGACGGCGCGGGACGAGGCCTTCGCGGCTGCCAGGTGCCCGGGAGCCCAGCCCTCCGCCATGATGTGGTCGAACTGGATGCGGGGCTTGCCCACCGGGTACGTGGGCGTGCGCGCCACCTGCTCCCAGCCGGTCGCCAGCCCGGGGATGCCGCCCGGTGTGTTGAAGTCCCCCAGCAGCACCAGCGGCCGGGGCATCCCCGCGAGGAAGGCGCGGACGTCCCGGAGCTGGCGAGCGTTGTAGCCGGGGACGAATGTCAGGTGAGCGGTGGCCACGGTGACATCGGCGTAGGGGGTCTGGAGGACCGCGGCCACCACGGCGCGCGGCTCGTCGGGGACCATCACCGGCCGTGGCCGCCCGCTCTGGGGCGCCAGCAGCGGCAGACTCACCGGGGCGGGGGTGAAGCGCTTGACCCGCCAGGCCGTCACCGGCCATCTGCTGGCCAGCGCTATCCCGTACCTCGGTCCGCGCCGCGGTACCCGGCGGGGGTCAGCCTGATCCTCCGGCAGGTCGTCGTCCTCGCTCGCGGCGACCCAGGACGCCCCCTCGGTGGCGATGCCGGGCGTCCCGCGGACCGACGGGACGAAGCGCCAGTGCTCGAGCCCGGCGGCCTCGGCGGCGACCCGGACCTGGTCGACGTTTCCCGAGCGCGGCTGGTGGCGATCGACCTCCTGGAGGGCCAGGACGTCCAAGGGACCGACGTTGTCCACCAGCTCCTCGATGGCATCACGCAGGTGCCTGCGCCCGGCGCTGGCTCGGTTCCAGACGATCCGCCGGCTGCTGATGGCCTCGGCCCCGTTGCGCAGGGTGAAGTCCGCGGTCCCCTCACCGAACTCATCGGAGCCCGCGTGCCCGATGGCGTCGTCCGGGAAGCCGTCGCTCCAGGGGCTCTCACCCGCACCTCCGTCGGCAAGGGGGCCGCCCAGGGCGTTGGCAGACTCCGCGTTCGACTCCCCGGTTGCCAGCGCCACTCCGTGGAGGAGATTGAAGGTCGCCACGCGCACCGGGACAGCCTGGCACACGCGGTGCCGAGCGCGCCGCGTCGCGCGGGAGCGCGTGGCGCGGGCGCGTGTCGGTCGGGGGCTACGGTGTGCCCATGTCGGCCCAGGCCCGTCCGACCAACGGCGACGAGTCAGGCCTCGACCGGCGTTCGGAGCTGCGGCGCGAAGGCTGGCCGGCGGTTGCTGGCATGCCCCTACGGGTGCTGCTCGTCGACCCGAGCGGCAGGATCGTCGTGCGTGAGGACGAGGACCGAGCGGGCGACGGCGCGCCCCGGTGGCGGATTCATCTCGTCGAGATGTCGGGGCAGTCCCTCCCGGGCACCATGGACCAGGTCCGCCCTCCCCAGGGGGCCACCACGGCCCACGGGGACACCACGCCCTCGGGGGCCGGTGGAGCTCAGGATGTCGGCGGCGGTCGGGAGCGGGACCCCGAGCTCACCCCCCGGGTGCCGGAGGGGGATGCAGCCCTCCCGTTGGCCCTGCTCGGTGTCGACGACGGAACCGCGGTGTGCCTGGGCCTGGCCGGACCAGAACCCTCCTCCGTACCGGGCGGACAGTGGAGGGGCATGCGCGAGGTGGGCGCCAGGCTGAGCGGGAGCGATCGCGCCCTCGCGCTCGAGGCGCTCGCCCTCTCCAACTGGCACCGCTCGCACACGCACTGCCCCGCGTGCGGGGCGGCCACCGAGCCCGACGGCCTGGGCTGGTGGCGCCGCTGCCCCGCCGATGGCACCGAGCACTACCCGCGCACCGATCCCGCGGTCATCGCGACGCTCACCGACGACGCGGGGAACATCCTGCTGGCGCGGCAGCGGCGCTGGCCGCAGGGCGCCTTCTCCACTCTGGCCGGCTTCGTCGAGCCGGGGGAGCGGGCCGAGTCGGCTGTGGCACGCGAGATCCACGAGGAGGTGAGCCTCCTGGTGACCTCGGCGACCTACGTCGACAGTCAGCCATGGCCGTTCCCGAGCTCCCTCATGCTGGGTTTCCATGCGCGCACCCCCGGAGTCCGGCCCCAGCCGACCGTGGACGGGCTGGAGATCGCCGAAGCCCTCTGGATCGCCCGGGACGAGCTTCCCGGTCTCTGCGAGGCAGGGACGGTCCGGCTGCCCGGTCGCCTGTCGATCGCCCATCGGCTGATCGCCTCGTGGTACGGCGCCGAGCTCGCGGATGCCTGGTGTCGGTGGTGAGGCACCAGCCGTGCACACCTGGCGTATGGGCAAGGCTGTCAGCGGCCCCTGTGAGAATGCCCCAGTGACCGCCAGCGTCCTCAACGGCCTCGACCCCGAGCAGAGCCTGGTGGCCGAGACGCTGCACGGCCCGGTCCTGGTCATCGCCGGGGCCGGCACCGGGAAGACCCGGGCCGTCACCCACCGCATCGCCCACGCGGTCGCCACGGGCTCACACGACCCCCGGCGGGGCCTCGCAGTCACCTTCACCAACCGGGCGGCCGGCGAGATGGCCTCGCGACTGCTCGACCTCGGGGTGCAGGGCCTGGCCGTCCGGACGTTCCACAGCGCCGCGCTGGCCCAGCTGCGCCACTTCTGGCCCACGACGATCGGCGGGCCGTTCCCCGAGCTGGTCGCCAGCAAGATCCGCCTGGTCGGCCAGGCCTGCCGCGAGGAGGGCCTGGCGGCCAACCGCGCCATCGAGCGCGATGTCGCATCGGAGATCGAGTGGGCGGGGGCCCGCATGATCACGAGCCAGGAGTACCCGGAGACCGCGCGAGCGCTCGGCCGGGGCGCCATCGGCAGCGGCGACCGTGGGATCGGCCCCACCGACGTCGCCCGGGTGATGTCGGCCTACCAGGAGCTCAAGCGCGCTGGCAACATCATCGACTTCGAGGACGTGCTGCTCTGCCTGCTCGGCATGCTCGGTGAGCACCCGGCGGTCGCCGACGCGGTGCGGGCGAGGTATCGCTGGTTCACGGTGGACGAGTACCAGGACATCACCCCGGTCCAGGAGTCCCTGCTGCGGTGCTGGCTGGGCGACCGGGACGACATCTGCGTCGTGGGGGACACCAACCAGACCATCTACTCCTTCGCCGGAGCCGACCCCGATGCGCTGGGACGGTTCCAGCAGGCCTGGCCCGAGGCCTCGATCGTCACGCTGGCGCGCTGCTACCGCTGCACGCCGGAGGTGGTGGCCGTCGCCAACACCCTGAGCGCCTCGATGGGCGGGGGGGTTTCGGTCCGGCTGATCTCCCAGCGCCCGACCGGTCAGGCCGTCGAGGTGATCGCCTGCGCCGACGACGACGACGAGGCCCGGACGGTGACGTCGCGGATCGCGTCGCTGGTGGCTGGCGGGGTGGCTCCGCGCGACATCGCCATCCTCATCCGGACGAACGCAGCCTCGCAACCCTTCGAGACCGCTCTGTCGGGCGCGGGCATCCCCTACCTGATGCGCGGCACGGAGCGGTTCTTCGAGCGTCCCGAGGTGCGCGAGGCGCTCACGCGCCTGCGGGGCCAGAGCGCCGCGGCGGCCAGCGAGCCCGACGGCCCGTCCGCTGCCGCGCCTCCCGACGTGGGCAGCCAGGCGCGCGCGGTGCTGACATCGATGGGCTGGCTGCCGATCGGTCCCACCGGGCCGGGTGCGGCTCGGGACCGCTGGGAGTCGCTGTCGGCGGTCGTCGGCCTGGCCGACGCGCTGGCAGCTTCAGGGGTCGGCTCGCTCGCCGGGCTGGTGGCCGAGCTGGACCGGCGGGCGAACCTGTCGCACGCCCCCGCCGCCGACGGGATCACCATCTGCACCCTCCACTCCGCCAAGGGCCTGGAGTGGCCGACCGTCTTCGTCGTGGGCTGCGCGGAGGGGACGATCCCGATCGTCCACGCCCAGAGGCCCGAGGAGGTGGCCGAGGAGCGTCGGCTCCTGTACGTGGGCATGACCCGAGCCCAGGACCGGCTCACCTTGTCGTGGGCTCGCTCGCGCGGCGCCGGCCGCCTGCGTGACCCCAGCCGCTTCCTGGCAGAGCTGCGCGTTCCGTCGGGGTCCTCGCAGGCCGGCGAGGCCGCCGGGGCGCGGATCCGCACCCGCTCCTCGACTGCTCGACGGGAGCGTCGCAGGACCGGCCCGGGTCGCTGCCGCCTGTGTCGCGCGGCGCTCATCACGCCCGCCGAGGTCACCCTGGGACGCTGCCGGGACTGCCCGTCGAGTGTGGACGAGTCGCTGGTCGAGCGGCTGCGGGAGTGGCGCCTGGGGCGCTCGCGCGAGCAGGAGGTGCCAGCCTTCGTCGTGATGACGGATGTGACCCTGCTCGCCGTGGCCGAGCGCCGTCCCGCGGACGTGACCGCGCTGCTGGAGATCCCCGGCATCGGCCCGGCCAAGGCCGAGAGGTACGGAGCTGCGCTGCTGGAGCTGCTTGGCTCCAGCGGTTCCTGACGCCAGCCGGCGGGAGGAAGCGGGAACCCCCGGAGGCGCATGGTGGCGTCCTCGCGGTGACGTCACCCGTTTTCTCCGGGGGTTCTGACCGGGGCTGAACCTAGGCAACCGAGTGAACGGCAGTCAACGGGAAGGCGCACCCGATTGTGCACAAGCGTGTTGACAAGCTGTGGGAAAGCCCGCAGACCTGTGGGGATGGAGTGTGGACCAGTTGGGGAATCGACTCGCGATCCCGCGGACAAGGAAGGCCTGACGTGCCACGACGGGGGACGCGAGATGTGGACGGCAGATTTCGTCGGGGCTTCCGGCGGGTCGCATGGGGAATCGCCCATGGCTTGGCCGTTTTCGAGGTCGCCGACATCACTGCCCAGCCACGCGGGCACCAGGTCACGGGGGACAGGGGGCGCAGCTGCGGCAGCCTTCAGCAGCGCGGTCCCTCCTGGGCGGGCGAAGGGGTGGTTCAGCGGCCGGTGAACTGCGGTGCGCGACGCTCACGCAGCGCGGCCAGGCCCTCGGCCAGGTCCTCGCCGGCCAGGGTCGTTGCCTGAGCCAGGCCCTCCCACTGGGTGGCCGAGTACCAGTCACGAGGTCCGCCGTCACGCAGGACGGCCTTGGTCAGGCGGGCGGCGACGGGGGCAGAGCCGGCGACCTGGATCGCGCCCTCCAAAGCAGCCCCGGCCAGCTCGTCGTCGGCGACGACCCGGCTCACGAGCCCCAGGGACAGCATCTCGGCAGCCTCCACCCGGCGTCCGGTGAAGAGAAGGTCCCGTGCGACCGCCACACCGCCGACCTCGGTGAGCAGGTAGGTCGACAGCATCCCGGGATGCATCCCCATGCGCAGGAACGGCAGCGACATGGTCGCCGACTCGGCTGCCCAGCGGATGTCGCAGGCCAGGGCCAGAGCCGCCCCGGCGCCGACGGCCGGACCGTTGACCGCCGCGATGGTGGGAACGGGAACGTCGCGGACCGCAAGCCACGTCGCGTAGTAGGCCAGCATCCGCTCCCGGAGCACGGGCACGGGCTGCTCGGAGTCAGCGCCTATCCACGACGTGTTCCCGCCCGAGCTGAAGGCGGTCCCGCGGCCCGTGATCAGGACGGCACGGATGCCGGAGTCCGCCCGGATGGCAGTCATCAGCCGACCCCAGGCGGCTGTCATCTCCATCCCCATCATGTTCCGCCGGCGGGGGTCGTCGAGCATGACCACCAGGAGGTGCCCCTCCCGGCGCACGGCGACCCTGTCGACGTCGGGCCGCCAGTCCCCGGGGTCCAGGGCGATGTGGGCGCCCGCTGGGCTCGCGTAGGCGGGCAGTGGCGCTTGGGCGGCGGCAGGCTGATCCGGCATGCGCCGAGGTTAGGGCCTGTCCGATGGGGCCGTGCAGCCCAGCAGCTGATCCGTCGGACAGGTCGAGCCGACAGGCTCCGTCCGGATGTCGGCCGCCTGCCGTAGGGTCGCTCCCGTGCGGCCGGGGCAGTGGGTCCCGGGCCGACCGACACCGGAGGGATCGCATGTCCGACGAGGAGAGCTACACCGGCGAGGCCTACTGCGTGAAGTGCAAGACCAAGCGTGAGTTCACCGGGCACGTCGAGGTGGTCAACAACAGGCGTATGGCCAAGGGCATCTGCCCGGTGTGCGGCACGAAGGTCGCACGGATCCTGGGCAAGGCCGGCTGACCCGGGCCCGGTCGAAGGCCCTCGCCCCTGGCCCATGCGGTCGAGTGCCTTCGGCAGTAGCGGCACGCACGGCGTGGCGCGGCGCGATCCCGCCCGGTGGCCGACAATGGGGCCCGTGGCGGAGATCCCGGTCCGGGCCCTGACGCGCAGCGCGCGACTGGCTGCCCTTCCCCTGGGTCACGCCGGCCGAGCGGCACTTGGCCTGGGCAAGCGAATCGGCGGGGCGCCCGCCGAGGCCGTCGCCGCCGAGCTGCAGGCCCGGACCGCCGAGCAGGTCTTCCGCGTGCTGGGCGAGCTCAAGGGTGGGGCGATGAAGGTCGGCCAGGCCATGAGCATCTTCGAGGCGGCCCTGCCCGAGGAGGTGGCGGCTCCCTACCGAGCGACCCTGACCAGGCTCCAGGAGCAGGCCCCGGCGTTGGCCGCCGAGCAGGTCCACTCAGTCCTCGAGGCCAACCTGGGACCGCAGTGGCGATCGGAGTTCCTCTGGTTCGACGACACGCCTGCGGCTGCGGCCAGCATCGGCCAGGTCCATCGAGCCCGCTGGCACGACGGCCGCGCAGTCGCGGTGAAGGTGCAGTATCCCGGCGCCGAGCGCGCCCTGCGCGCAGACCTGGCCACGGCGTCGAAGCTGGCGCGCCTGATCGCTGCGTGGATCCCGGGCATGGACATCAAGCCTGTCCTCGCCGAGCTGGAGGAGCGCCTGGGCGAGGAGCTGGACTACCTGATGGAGGCTCGCTCCCAGGCGCAGTTCGCCGAGGCCTTCGCCGACGATCCCGACGTCCGCATCCCCCGGGTGGTGACCGGGGGTGCCACGGTGCTCGTGACGGAGTGGCTGGAGGGGACCCCGCTGTCGGTGGTGATCGCGTCGGGCTCACAGGAGGAGCGCGACCGTGCGGGGCTGGCCTACCAGCGGTTCCTGCTCTCGGGACCCGCCCGGGCGGGACTGCTGCACGCCGATCCCCACCCGGGGAACTTCCGGGTGTGCCCGGACGGCCGGTTCGGAGTGATGGACTTCGGGGCCGTCGCCCACGTGCCCGAGGGCCTGCCCCCGGTGATGGGAACGCTGTTGCGCGTCGCCCTGCGGGGGGACGCCGAGGGGGTGCTGGCGGGCCTGCGCAACGAGGGGTTCGTGCGGGCGACCTCCCGGGTCGACGCCCAGGCGATGCTGGACTTCCTCGCGCCCTTCGTCGAGCCGGCGCTCACGCCGACCTTCCACTTCAGCAGGGAATGGCTGCGCGCCCAGTTCGTCCGGCTCAACGATCCGCGCAACCCGGACTTCGGGATCGGACTGCGCCTGAACCTGCCTCCGCAGTACCTGTTGATCCACCGCGTGTGGCTGGGCGGGGTGGGTGTGCTGTGCCAGCTGCACGCCGAGGTGCCGGTCCGCACCGAGCTGGAGACGTGGATACCGGGGTTCCGCGATGAGCCCAGCGACACGGCTCCCTCGCCGCGGGGCTCCGAGCCACCGCCAGGCACCGAGCCCCGCGCCACCGAGCCGCGCGCAGGGGACTGAGCCTGTCAGGGCACTGAGCCTGTCAGGGCACTTGAGTCCTCAGGGCACTTGAGTCCTCAGGGCGCCGAGTCCCTCAGGGCATCGAGCCTGCTGAGGGCACGACCCGGGGGCACCCTCACCCCCCGGGTCCTGACACCACAGCCCTGAGGCTCAGCGGCTCCAGCCTCAGGCGTCGACCTCAGTCGGTCGCCCGCGCCGGCGAGTCGGGGCCCTCAGCCCGCCCATCGCCGGGCGTCCCCTCCCCCGACGCAACGTCCGGCACCTCGGCCGTGTCCGCCTCTGCACTGGCCGCATCGGCTCGCTCGTCGATCGCCGCCCCCATGGCGGCCTCCTCGGCCTCGGTCCCGTCGGTCAGGGCCGCCAGGTCGGCATCCGATATGCGCGATCCCGAGACGAAGCCCTCGGGGTCGTCCAGGTCGGCCGGCCCGGGCAGCAGGTCGGGGTGGGCCCACACCGCATCACGGCCCTCCACGCCCCGCTCCTGCTCCAGCAGGGACCACAGCCGGGCGGCCTCGCGCAGCCTGCGCGGACGCAGCTCGAGGCCGACCAGCGTCGAGAACGTCTTCTCAGCAGGTCCGCCCACCGCGCGGCGCCGTCGCACCGCCTCCTGTAGTCGGCCTCCCGAGGCCAGGCGTCCCTTCGAGGCTGCGGTCACGACATGGTCGACCCAGCCCTCGGTCAGCGCCAGGAGGGTCTCCAGCCGGGCCAGCGCCGCCTTCTGCTCAGGGGTGTCCTGCGGAGCGAGGACCCCGGAGGCCAGAGCCTGCTGGATGGCCGCGGGGTCGTTGATGTCGATGCCCGACAGCGCCTCCTGCATGGCCTCGCCGTCCAGGCCGATCCCATGGGCATACTCGGCCACGGCGCCGCGCACCGTCGGTCCCAGCCACGGGACATGGGCGAACACGCGCTGATGAGCCACCTCGCGCAGCGCGAGGTAGAGCACGATCTCGGGGTCCTCGATCCCCAGGCCCGCGCCGAAGGCGGCGACGTTCTCCGGCAGCAGGGTCGGCACCGCGTCACCGACCAGGGGCAGGCCCACGTCACTGGCACCGAGGACCTCCTCGGCCAGGGCAGCCAGTCCCTGGCCCGCCTGCATCGCGAACATCCCGGCGCCCATCTGCTTGGCCATCCCCAGCAGCGGGCCGAGCATCGCGGAGAAGTCGACCGGCAGGTTCGCCGGCAGCATCGCGCGCAGCTCCTCCGGTAGGCCTTCAGCCAGGTCTGCGGGGCTTGGCAGCAGGGACTCCATCGAGGCCTGCACCTGCTCGGCCACCGGCGTGATGATCTCCCGCCAGGCGGGCAGCGTCGCAGCCAGCCATTCCGCGCGGCTCCAGGCGCGCGCGCCGCCGGCCGTGGTGGGGAAGGTCGTCACCGGGTCGAGCCAGAGGTCGGCCAGTCGCACGGCCTGCTCGACCGAGCGCCGCTGCGCGTCGGCCACGACGCGATCCCCGGAGGCCGCGATCGTTCTGCGGGCAACGTCCTCGGCCGCGGACCAGTTGACAGGCCCGGTGTCGGCGCCCTGGCCCGTCCCCTGCATCATGGCGCCGAGCTGGGACAGCAGGGTCCCGAGATCCGCCATCGAGAAGCTCTCGTGCCCCTGCCCACCTGCCTCGTCATCGGGATCGGGCGGGGTGAAGCCGAACGGGAGGTTGCTCATTCCACGCCTTCCTCTCGGCGGTCGTGTCCGCCGCTTGAATTAGGTTAGGCGCGCTGGGCTTCCCCGGCCAACGCGGCGGTCCGGCTCCCGGTCCGATCTCGTGCCGACGGTGGGTTGCGGCTCGCCGACGAGGGTGATCAGGTTCACCCCTGGGAGGGGATGTGCTGAATGGCGGCTTCAACGCGTGACAGGGCCCTGCGCCGAGGCGTCCTGGCCGGAGGCGTGCTCATCGTCGTCGGCTCCCTCGTGCGGCTGCCGCTGCTGGTCATGTCGCCGGGTCCCACCTTCAACACCATCGGCGAGCTGGACGGCACCCCACTGATCTCGATCTCGGGAACCACGACGTACCCGACCAGCGGGAACCTGGACATGACGACCGTCTCCGAGCGGGGCGGCAGCGCCGGGGGCGTCCACCTCGCCCCGGCCCTCGTCGGCTGGTTCGCGGGCTCGGCAACGGTCGTCCCGCGCGAGAGCTACTATCCGGCCGACGCCACGGGGGAGCAGATCAGCGAGGCGAACGAGCAGATGTTCGTCTCGTCGCAGTCGGAGTCGGTGGCGGCGGCCCTGGGCGAGCTGGAGATCCCGACCACCCCGCGGGTCGTGGTCGCGGCCGTGGGCAACGAGGTGCCGGCACAGGGCAAGCTGCGCGTGGGAGACGTCATCGAGTCAGTCGACGGGATGTCGATCACCAGTCCCGCCCAGGTGGGCGATGAGATCCGCTCCGGTGCCGTGGGCAGGACTGTGAGGATGGTCGTGCTCCGGGAGCCCGACGACCAGCCCCAGCCGCACGAGCCATCGCCGGTCAGCCAGCGCACGCGGGTGCAGGTCGACGTCGTAACCGCGGACAATCCGAACGCGGAGGGCCCGGAGCCGGCGCCGTACATCGGGATCGCCGTGGGCACCTGGCATGAGCCGCCCTTCTCCATCACCTTCAACATCGCCGACATCGGCGGGCCCAGCGCTGGGCTGATGTTCTCCCTGGGGATCGTGGACCTGCTCACCGAGGGCGCCATGACCGCGGGCGGGCACGTGGCCGGGACGGGGACGATCGACGAATCGGGAGCCGTGGGACCGATCGGGGGCATCCGGCACAAGCTCAAGGGCGCCGTTCAGGCAGGCGCGAAGCTGTTCCTGGCGCCCGAGCGCAACTGCGACGAGGTGATCGGGCACGTGCCCGACGGGCTGGCAGTGGCCGCCGTGAGCACCTTGGACCAGGCCCGCGGCGTGGTGGAGGCCTGGGCGAGCGACCCCTCGACGTCTCTGCCCCAGTGCAGTGCCGTGACAAGCGAGTCGCGGTGATGCTCGCCCGGGTGGTCAGCGCCCGGGGCCGCCAGCGTGCCCGGCGCAGGAGCGGGCCTGCGGGAGGGCGGACGTCGGTGTCCCAAACAGAAGGTAGTTTCATCCCGTGAGCTTCAACCCCCCCAGTGCCACCGCGCGACCCCGTCCGCCCGCTCCCGGCCGACGTCGCGGGGCCCTTGGCCCCACGCTGGCGATCATGGGCGGGCTCATGCTCCTCTTCGTCCTCTTCACAGCGATCTTCACCGACCTGCTCTGGTTCCAGTCCGTGGAGCTCGGTAGCGTCTTCAGCACGATCATGGTCACGAGGATCGGCCTGTTCGTCGCCTTCGGCCTCGTCATGGCCCTGGGTGTGGGGCTCACGATGCTCATCGCCTACCGGATGCGCCCCGACGCCGTGGGGGTGGCATCGGCCGAGCAGGTCTCCCTCGAGCGATACCGCGCGAGCCTGCGGCCCTTCCACACGGTGGTGCTCATCGGGATACCCGCGGCCTTCGGCTTCCTCGCCGGGTTCTCGGCAGCAGCCCAGTGGCAGGCGTTCCTCACATGGCGCCACGCCAAGCCGTTCGGCGTGACCGACCCCCAGTTCGGCGTCGACATCGGCTTCTTCGCCCTCAAGTACGAGTTCCTGCGCTTCCTGCTCGGGTTCGGCTTCGCGCTCGTGATCGTCTGCCTGATCATGGCTGTGGTCACCCACTACGTGTTCGGGGGGCTGCGACTCCAGGGTCCCCGGGGGGATCGCACCAGCCGCGCGGCCCACGTCCAGCTCTCGATCCTCCTGGGCGTGCTGATGCTGCTCAAGGCCGTTGGGTACTGGCTGGACCGATACGGGCTGGCCATCAAGAGCGAGGACCTCGTCGGGGGGTTCACCGGCCTGAAGTACCGCGACGTCAACGCGGTCCTGCCGGCCAAGAACATCCTCATCGGGATCGCCCTGGTCTGTGCCGTGCTCTTCTTCGTGAACGCCTGGCGGCAGGGGTGGACGCTCCCGCTGATCGGCGGGGGGCTGCTGGTCGTGTCGGCCCTGGTCATCGGCGGGATCTACCCGGCCATCGTGCAGCAGTTCCAGGTCAGGCCCTCGGAGCTGGTGCGCGAGCAGGAGTTCATCCAGCGCAACATCGACGCAACGAGAATCGCCTACGACCTCGCCGACACCGAGTTCCAGGACTACTCCGGCGACGGGGAGCCGACCCGCGACACCCTCAGGGAGGATGCGGGCACGCTGGGCAACATCCGTCTGCTGGACCCTGCGGTGGTCTCGCCGACCTTCCGCCAGCTCCAGCAGATCCGCGGCTTCTACAGCTTCCCCGACGCCCTGGACGTCGACCGGTACCCGATGGAGCGAGGGAACCAGGGAGCCATCATCGCGGTGCGCGAGGTGAACCTCGACGGTGTGGGGGAGCGGAACTGGGCCAACGACCACGCGGTCTACACCCACGGGTACGGGGTCGTCGCGGCTCACGACAACACCGCCGCGGCGGACGGTCGGCCCTCCTTCTTCGCATCCAACATCCCGACCGTCGGCGACCTGGAGATCGACCAGCCGAGGATCTACTTCGGGGAGGAGTCGCCGGAGTACTCGATCGTGGGCGGGCCCGAGGGCACGGAGCCCCGCGAGCTCGACTTCCCCGACGACACCTCGCCGACCGGCCAGCGCAACAGCACCTACACCGGATCGGGTGGGGTGGGGGTCGGCAGCCTGTTCAAGAAGCTGCTCTTCGCGGTGCGCTTCCAGGACCCCAACATCGTGCTCAGCTCGCTGGTCAACTCCGAGTCGAAGGTCCTGTTCGACAGGGACCCGGTCACCCGCGTGGCCAAGGTCGCCCCCTGGCTCACCCTGGACGGGGACCCGTACCCCGTCGTGGTCAATGGCCGTGTCGCGTGGATCATCGACGGCTACACCACGTCGAACGGCTACCCCTACTCGTCGCGGACCACACTGGCCGACGCCACCGAGGACGCGCTGACGGCCACGACCGACTCCGTCGTCACACTGCCCAGCTCGCGGATCAACTACCTGCGCAACTCCGTCAAGTCCGTCGTGGACGCCTACGACGGGACCGTGACGCTCTACGCGTGGGACCCCGACGACCCGGTGCTCCAGACCTGGTCCAGCGCGTTCGCCAACGTGGTCAAGCCCCTCTCCGACGCGCCTGCCGAGCTCGTGGCGCACTTCCGCTACCCCGAGGACATGTTCAAGGTCCAGCGCACGATCCTGTCGCGCTACCACGTGACGGATCCGGCGAGCTTCTACAACGGGCAGGACTTCTGGACGATCCCGATCGACCCCACGAACCGGGCCGTCAATGCGTTCCAGCCGCCTTACTACCTGACGCTGCGCATGCCCGGCACGACCGAGCCGCGGTTCTCACTGACCACGACATTCGCGCCGCTCAGACGCCAGACGCTGGCCGCGTTCATGGCCGTCGACTCCGCGCCAGGGCCGGGATACGGCACCATCAGGGTGCTGCAGCTGCCCCGGAACACGACAGTCCCGGGCCCCACTCAGGTGCAGAACAACTTCGAGTCCGAACCCGAGATCGCCGAGCAGCTCACGCTGCTGCGGCGGGGCGGGTCTGACATCGAGTTCGGCAACCTGCTCTCCCTCCCGGTCAGCGGTGGCCTGCTCTATGTCGAGCCGGTCTACGTCCGCGCCACGCAGGGCCAGGGCTATCCGCTCCTGCGCAAGGTCCTGGTGAGCTTCGGCAACATGTCGGTCCTCGAGGACACCCTCGCCGACGCTCTGGCGAACGTGTTCTCCGCGTCGGGCGGTGGGCAGGAGGAGCCGGAGGAGCCGGACGGGTCCGAGGCGCCATCCGACGACGCCCAGGCCGCACTGACCAGGGCGATCGCCGACGCGCAGGCGGCCTACGAAGAGGGTCAGGAGGCCCTGCAGAGCGGGGACTTCGCCGCCTACGGCAAGGCTCAGGAGCAGCTCAAGGAGGCCCTTGACCGGGCAACGGACGCACAGCGGCGGCTGATCGCCGACGCCGGTTCAGGGGGGGAGGAGCCCGAGCCGGAGCCATCGCAGGAAGAGGAGCCGCCTGCGGGCTCGGAGGAGGCATAGACGCCTGGCCGGAGGCCCCCGCCGGTCGAGCCCCCGCCGGTCGAGCCCGTCGAGACCCCCCCGGTCGAGCCCGTCGAGACCAAGCCCGTCGAGCCC
>CAZWXF010000038.1:0-5056 GCA_964638055.1 uncultured Bifidobacteriaceae bacterium
GTCGAGCCTGTCGAGGCCGAGGCCCGCGCTGGTCGAGCCTGTCGAGACCGAGGCCGCGCTGGTCGAGCCTGTCGAGACCGAGCCTTTGCTGGTCGTGCCCGTGTCGAGACCAAGCCGTCCAGACCAGGCATCCAGACCGAATCTGGGACATGCCTGAGAGGTCGCGCGGAAGGGGTCTCGACCGGCTCGACCGACGAAGGCGGCTTTCCCTCTTGCCGCGATCTCTAGGGTGGGCCACGTGTCCGCACCTCCGGCCGTCACCGCCACGCGCTACGTCACGCCCCTGCGCGAGGGCGGCTCGCTACCCGGACTCATGGAGGCCGACGACCTGGGGATGTACGTCGTCAAGTTCACGGGGGCTGGGCAGGGCCCGAACGTGCTCGTGGCCGAGATCGTCTGCGCGGAGCTGGCCCGAGGGCTCGGCCTGCCGGTCCCGCGGTGGGCACCGGTCGTGGTCCCTGCTGAGCTGGCACCCGCGGAGCCGGACGCGGAGGTCCAGCGACTCCTGCGGGAGTCAGCCGGACTCAACCTCGGGATCGACTTCCTGCCCGGCGCCACCGACGTCGGTCCCGCGCCGTCGGTCGACCCGGGCCTGGCCGGGCGGATCCTCTGGTTCGACGCCCTGGTCGACAATCGCGACCGGTCCTGGCGCAACCCGAACATGCTCATGTGGCACCGTCAGGTCCACCTCATCGACCACGGGGCGGCCCTGGCGTTCCAGCATGCCTGGCCCTCGGATCGAGGGGAACAGGTCGAGCGGTTCGCGACGAAGCCCTACGACATCTCCGAGCACGTCCTGCTGCGAACCGCCCCGGATGTCACGGCGGCTGACGAGGCCGCGGGACGACTCGACTGGCCCCGACTCGTGGCGGCCGCCCTCCGGGTCGTGCCCGACGAGTGGCTCGACCCCAGGATCGGCAGCCCCGAGGACGGGCGGGACGCGTACGCCGAGTTCCTCCTGGCCCGCCTGGACCGGCGACGCGAGTGGGTTCCCCGCCTCGTCGAGGACAGTGACCCAGTGGCGGTCGCAGGCCGGCCACGCGATGTCCGCCGAGTGCGCCGGCCCGCCTGGCTGACCGGGCCCACGCCCCCGGACTCCGGTGGGGCCGTCGGATGAGGCCCTTCGAGTACGCCGTGCTGCGGATCGTGCCCCGGATCGACCGGGGGGAGTTCGTCAACGGAGCGGTGCTGGTCTACAGCCAGACCGAGGAGTACCTCGACATACGCGTGCGCCGAGACCTCGCCTGCGTCCTGGCGATCTGTCCGGGCGCCGACCTCGGCGCGATCACCACGGCCCTCGACGATGCCGCGGCAGCCGCCCGGGGCGAGGTCGTCGCGATGGCCGGGCTCAGCCCCGGTGTCCGGTTCCGCTGGCTCACCGCGCCGCGCAGCGTGGTCGTCCAGCCCGGGCCGATCCACACGGGGATGACCGCCGACTGTGCCCGCGAGCTCGACCGCCTGGCCAGCGTTCTCCTGGACTGACCCACCACAGTCCGCGAGTCGGAGCCGCGGGGCGTCAGCAGCGGGCGCCTCGGCGCCCTCGAGACACGGGCATGAACCCGATCGGACGGACCGCCGCGAGTCGCCCCCCGCCGAAGCCGATGCCGGACGGGTCACCGGGGGCGTCGGCGCTCCCGCGCCTCCCAGCAGGACGAGTGCCAGTGCCTGCGGTCCTCGGCACCGTCGGCCCGGTCCGCCCGCCAGGCGACCACGTGCGGGGTCCCGGGCAGGATCTCCTGCTGGCAGCCGGGGCACCGATACGCCTTGGTCGCTGCCGCACCCGTGATCCGGCGGACATGCCAGGACCCGTCGGGCAGCTCCTGGGGTGCCAGCCCGGCCGAGCGCAGCGCGACGTGCTGCTCGGCCCTTCGGTTCCGGCGGCCCACGCCGAGAAAGGGTACGCCGCTGCCAGGAATCACCCCGGGCTCGCGCGGAACACGCCTGGCACACGCTCCCCACGCTCGCGGACTGTTGGGGCGGAACCGGTGCCCGCCCGGGAGTCCCGCGGCGGTGGCGTCCGCGACCCTGCCAGCCACTAACCTGCGGCCATGCTGCATCACGTCGCATCGGGCCACGGACGACCGGTCGTGCTCCTGCACGCCTTCCCCCTGGACCACGCGCTGTGGGACGCACAGCGGCACGCCCTGGCCGATGCCGGCTACCGCGTCATCACACCTGACCTGCCCGGGTTCGGCGCCAGCGCTCCGCTGGACCAGGAGCCGTCCCTGGCGCTGGCGGCCGACGCCGTCGCCCACATGCTCAATCACCTGGAGATCGAAAGGGCCATCATCGGGGGCCTCTCGATGGGCGGGTACGTGACCATGCAGATGGTTCGTCGCCATCCCGACCGCATCAGCGGACTCATCCTGGCCGACACCCGTGCCAGCGCAGACGCCCCCGAGGCGGCAGCGGGCCGGATGGCGGGGGCCACGGCCGTGCTGGCCTCCGGGATGACCGCCGAGGTCGCCGGCTCGATGCTGCCCAACCTCCTGGGCACGACCACCCACCAGGCCCGGCCCGAGGTCGTAGCGCTGGTGCGCCGCTGGATCATGTCGCAGGACCCCCAGGGTGTGGCGTGGGCCCAGCGCGCCATGGCGGCGCGGACCGACTCGTTCGACGCGCTGGCGACGTTCGCCGGGCCCGCGCTGCTCCTGCGCGGCGCAGAGGACCTCATCTGCTCGGCGGCTGATGTCGAAGCGATGGCCGACGCCCTGGGCAGTGCCGTGGTCAGCACGGTGGAGATCCCCGGCGTCGGCCACCTGAGCGCGGTCGAGGACGCTGCCCCGGTCACTGCTGCCCTGCGCGGCTGGCTCGACGCGCTCCCGGGCTGAACCCCCCGGGACCGCGCCTCCCGGGCTGCACCCCGGGGACAGCGGCCCTGGGCCCGACCCCTCGCGCGGAGCAGGTCCGGTCCAGGCGAGGCGGAACGGGCCCGCGATCCAGGACGGCGCAGCTCCGCCGCCGGGCAGGAGCCCAGGCAGGGGCCGGCGGTGCCGCGGGACGCTCGGCGGCTCAGATCCCCCGGAACCGGTTGATCGCGTCGAGGTGCTTGGCGCGCTTGACCTGGTCGCGCACTCCCAGGCCCTCCTCGGGTGCCAGGCACAGCACGCCGACCTTGCCCTGGTGCAGGTTGCGGTGCACCTCGAACGCCGCGTCGCCGGTCCGGTCCAGCGGGAACGTCTTGGACAGCGTCGGGTGGACCAGGCCCTTGTCGATGAGCCGGTTGGCCTCGTACGCCTCCCGGTAGTTGGCGAAGTGCGAGCCGATGATCCGCTTGAGGTTCATCCAGAAGTAGCGGTTGTCGTACTCGTGCATGTACCCCGAGGTGGATGCGCAGGTGACGATGGTGCCTCCCTTGCGCGTGACGTACACGGACGCGCCGAACGTCTCGCGGCCCGGGTGCTCGAAGACGATGTCGACGTCCTCCCCACCGGTCAGCTCGCGGATGCGCTTGCCGAAGCGTTGCCACTCCTTGGGGTCCTGGGTCTTCTCGTCGGACCAGAACCTGTAGCCCTCGGCATTGCGGTCGATGATCAGCTCGGCTCCCATCCGCCGGCAGACCTCCGCCTTCTCAGGGCTCGAGACCACGCACACCGGGATGGCGCCGCCGTTGAGCGCCATCTGCGTCGCGTAGGAGCCCAGGCCACCCGAAGCGCCCCAGACCAGGACGATGTCACCCTGCTTCATGCCGGCCCCGTTGCGCGAGACCAGCTGCCGGTACGCCGTCGAGTTCACCAGCCCGGGGGCCGCCGCCTCCTCCCAGGACAGGTGCTTCGGCTTGGGCATGAGCTGGTTGCTCTTCACCAGCGCGATCTCGGCCAGCCCGCCGAAGTTGGTCTCGAACCCCCAGATGCGCTGCTCGGGGTCCATCATCGTGTCGTTGTGGCCCATCGGGCTCTCCAGCTCGACGGACAGGCAGTGGGCGACGACCTCGTCGCCTGCCTTCCACGCGTTCACGCCCGGGCCGGTGCGCAGCACGACGCCAGCCAGGTCCGATCCGACGACGTGGTACGGCAGGTCGTGGCGCTTGGCCAGCGGGCTGGTGCGCCCGTACCTGCTGAGGAACGCGAACGTGCTCAGCGGCTCGAAGATCGAGGTCCAGACGGTGTTGTAGTTGATCGCCGAGGCCATGACCGCGACGAGGGCCTCGCCGGGCCCGAGCTCGGGGACCCGGACCTGGTCCAGGTGCAGGCTGCGGCGGGGATCCTTCTCCCGGCTGGGCAGCCCCGCGAACATCGTCTCCTCGTCCTTGTGGACGGTGATGGCCTTGTACGCCTCCGGGACCGGGATGTCGGCGAAGCCCGGCTCGCGATGGGAGTCGCTGAGGATCGCCTCGAGGATCTGCTGCACTGCTGCCTCCGAACGGGATGTGTGCGTGACGGTCTCAGAGGCTACTTGCGGGTAGGCAACGGTCGGACCGGGGCCCGGGCTCCGGCATCCCGCAACCGATCGGGCGGCGGCCCCAGTCGGCGTCAGTGGTCGGGCGCTGGTTCGACGAGCTCGACCAGCACGCCCCCGCAGTCCTTGGGATGGACGAAGTTGACCCGCGACCCGGCAGTGCCGCGCTTGGCTGCGTCGTAGAGCAGGCGGACCCCGGCAGCGCGCAGACGCTCGCTGGCCCGGTCGATGTCGGTCACCCGGAAGGCGAGCTGCTGGATGCCCTCGCCGTTGCGGGCCAGGAACCTGCCGATGGGGGAGTCGGGCCGCAGGGGTGCCAGCAGCTGGATGCACGAGCCGGAATCCGCCACGGCGAGCATCGCCTCGCGCACGCCCTGCTCCTCGTTGACCTCCTGATGGATGCAGGCCAGCCCGAAGGTGCGCGCGTAGAAGGCGATGGCCTCGTCGAGGTCCGCCACGGCCAGACCCACATGGTCGATGGCGACCACCACCGGGTCGAGCGCCTGGGCCACGGCTGCCATGCCGGCGTCCTGCGTCTGGGCGTTCATGCGCTGTCGCTCCTGTCCTGGGTTGCGGCGGCGGTCCACCTGGCGTCACGGGGGACTCCGTCGAACACATCATCGACCCCAGCGCCTCCGGGCGGGGACCGCACCCCGCC
>CAZWXF010000038.1:5156-11554 GCA_964638055.1 uncultured Bifidobacteriaceae bacterium
TCCGGGCGGGGACCGCACCCCGCCGGCTGCCTGCCGGAGAGGCTACCCGCGCGGTGAGTCCCTGCGACTCGGCCCTCGTCGGCGCTCCCCGCTGCCCGCGCCCGTCCCCGTCGCCCGGTCCCGTCCCTGGATCGGATCGCCCGTGCCGTGGGCAGAAACAGCCCCGCGGTGCCGGTGTCAGGGGGCGTGGTTATCGTGGAGTCACCGCCGAGGCACATGCCCGGTGCCATTCAGTGCGCCCTGCCAGCGGCGCCCGCCACCAGGAGGCCGTTATGTCCGGATCAGTGATCGTCGCCGGTGCCCGAACCCCGATGGGTCGGCTGCTGGGATCCCTCAAGGGCTTCTCGGCCCCCGAGCTCGGCGGGGTCGCCATCAAGGGCGCACTGGCCAGGGCGGGCGTGTCGCCCGACCAGGTCGACTACGTGATCATGGGCCACGTCATCCAGGCCGGCTCCGGCCAGATCACGGCGCGGCAGGCAGCGGTCGCCGGCGGCATCGGGATGGACGTCCCCGCCCTGACCATCAACAAGGTGTGCCTCTCGGGCCTGGACGCGATCGCGCTGGCCGACCAGCTCATCCGCGCCGGCGAGTTCGAGATCATCGTGGCTGGCGGCATGGAGTCCATGACCAACGCCCCTCACCTCCTGCCCGGCAGCCGTGAGGGCGTCAAGTACGGGGAGTGGAAGCTCGTCGACTCCATGGCATATGACGCCCTGACCTGCGCGTTCGACCGCAAGGCGATGGGCGAGGCCACCGAGGGCTACAACGGCCGGTACGGCCTGACCCGCGCCGAGCAGGACGAGTTCTCGGCCCGCTCGCACCAGCTCGCAGCGCGCGCGGCGAAGGACGGCCTGTTCGACGAGGAGGTCGTCCCGGTCCAGATCCCCCAGCGCCGGGGTGAGCCGATCGAGTTCCGCACCGACGAGGGCGTGCGCGGCGACACGACTGCGGCCTCGCTGGGTGGGCTGCGCCCCGCCTTCGCCAAGGACGGCACGATCACCGCTGGCTCGGCCTCGCAGATCTCCGACGGCGCCTGCGCGGTGGTCGTGATGAGCCGGGCCAAGGCGGAAGAGCTGGGCCTGGAGTGGCTGGCCGAGGTCGGCCCGCATGGCGTGGTGGCCGGACCGGATGCCTCCCTGCACGAGCAGCCGGCGAACGCGATCGCTCGGGCGTGCCAGCGTGCCGGCATCGAGCCGAGCGACCTGGACCTGGTCGAGATCAACGAGGCCTTCGCGGCGGTCGGGATCGTCTCCACCCGCAAGCTGGGCCTCGACCCCGAGCGCGTCAACGTCAACGGCGGCGCGATCGCGCTGGGCCACCCGGTGGGCATGTCCGGGGCCCGGATCGTGCTGCACCTGGCGCTCGAGCTCAAGCGTCGTGGCGGCGGCGTGGGCGCGGCGGCCCTGTGCGGCGGCGGCGGGCAGGGCGACGCCCTCATCGTGCGCGTCCCCGCGTGACGGCCGGCGGCTCCAGGCGCCGCAGGCACGTCGGGAGCACGGATGCCACCCACCTCTGACCTGCGCTCGTGGGTCTCCGCCGCAGCCGGTGGGGACCCACGAGCGGTGGGCCGGCTCATCTCCGTGGTGGAGGACGGGTCGCCTCGGGTGCGCGAGCTCATGGCGCTGCTCGTGGAGGCGGGCGGCCGTGCCGTTGCCCCTGAGGAGGCTGCCCGTCGCGACGTCCATGTCGTCGGGCTGACCGGGGCCCCCGGTGTCGGGAAGTCCACGTCGGTCGCGGGGCTCATCGCTGCGTTCCGCGCCCAGGGCAGGCGGGTCGGCGTCCTGGCGGTGGACCCGTCCTCGCCGTTCTCCGGTGGTGCCCTGCTCGGCGACCGGATCCGGATGCAGGACCACGCCACCGATCGCGAGGTCTACATCCGCTCCATGGCCTCCCGTGGTCACCTGGGCGGACTCGCGGCGGCAGCTCCCCAGGCGGTGCGCGTCCTGGCCCTGGCCGGCTGCGACCCGGTGCTGGTGGAGACCGTCGGCGTGGGCCAGTCAGAGGTCGAGGTGGCCGGTGCCGCGGACACCACGGTCGTCCTGCTGGCCCCCGGGATGGGGGACGGCATCCAGGCGGCGAAGGCCGGCATCCTGGAGGTCGGCGACGTCTTCGTCGTCAACAAGGCAGACCGTGAGGGTGCCGCCCTGACGATGCGCGAGCTGCGTCACATGATCTCGCTGGGACGCGCCGAGCGTGGGCCCGGCTCGTGGACCCCTCCGGTCATCTCGACGGTCGCCAGCCGGGGCGAGGGCCTGACCGACCTCGTGGGGAAGCTGGCCGAGCACCGGGAGTGGCTGGCCACATCCGGTGAGGGGCAGCGTCGTCGGCAGGCACGGGCGCGTCGTGAGATCGAGGGAATCGCCATGGGGGCGCTGCTCGCGCGCATCAATCTCGGCTCCGGCAGCCTGGTCGAGCAGCTCAGCCGCGACGTCGCGGCCGACGAGCTCGATCCGTTCGCGGCCGCCGATGAGCTCCTGGCCTCGGTCGCGTCCTGACGGGTTGGAGCACCTGCGCCGAGCGGGCCGATCCGTGGGCGCGAGCGGACAGGGTCGGCGCGGGCTCCGAGGGAGTCGCTGTTCGTCGGCAGTGAGGATGACCGGCCTCGTCTCGACTGGCTCGACCGGCGTGGTCTCGACGGGCTCGACCAGCGGGGGTCTCACGGGCTGGTCTCGACGGGCTCGACCAGCGGGGTCTCGTCGGGCTCGACCAGCGGGGTCTCGACCGGCGGCGTCGTCGGTCGAGCTTGTCGAGACCACGACCCACTAGCCACGAAGGGCGACCGGATGCCCGCCAAGGGCGAGCGCCGATACGGGCGGAGCCGAGCTGCAGCGTGCGCTCAGGACGGGATGGCGCCGAGCTGCTGCATGAGCTTCAGGGTGTCCGCGACGCCCCAGTGCTCCGCGACCCTGTCCCCGTCGAACCTCATGATGTCGACCAGCTCGAAGTCGAAGGACTTGCCCTGGGCGGGCAGCCCCATGAAGTCGGTCCCGGTGTGCGTGCCGTGCATCCGGATGCGGATGACGCTGCGGTCGCTGCCGAGGATGACGTCCTCGGGGTCGAGGCGCACGTCCGGGAAGGCGTCGAACGTCGCCTGGAACCACTGGCGCACCCCCTCGACGCCGCTGGCGCCCCCCGGAAGGTCCTCGTGCTCGACGAAGTCCGCCGTGAGGTGCGTGACGAAGCAGTCGAGGTCGTGGCGGTTGAGGTCGGAGTACAGCTCCTCGGTGATCTCCTTCATGCCTGGCATGGGCTTCACGGTACGCGCCACGAGCCTCCCTGGTAAGGCCCCGACGTGGGCGCTCCGAAGGCCCCGACGCGGGCTGCGTGCATCGCTGCGGCTGCCGGAATCGTCGATCAGATGCTGCAAGATCGATCCGCCCGGGCGGTCCCGGCGCCGGCGTTCGGCGGCGCGGTCACGGGGTAACCTGAAGGGAGGATCGCAGCGCCGCGCCGAGATCGGCGCGTGGCACCAGGAGGGTGGCATGGGCATTCCGGGGCGTGGGCGCTGGGAGCAGGACTTCGAGCGGGCCGTGGCAGCAGGTCGCGTCCGCGACGCCGACTTCAGCACCCTGTCCGGGGACGACGTCGCCCCCGTCTACGGACCTGCGGATGGCAGCGAACCCCCGGCCGCGGTCGGCTGGCCCGGCCAGTACCCGTACACGCGCGGGCTCTACCCCACCGGGTACCGGGGCCGGATGTGGACGATGCGCCAGTTCGCCGGCTTCGGCAACGCCGAGCACACGAACCAGCGCTTCCACGACATCCTGGCCGCGGGCGGCGGCGGGCTGTCGGTCGCTTTCGACATGCCCACGCTCATGGGACGCGACTCCGACGAGCCACTGGCCCTCGGCGAGGTCGGGCACTGCGGGGTGGCGATCGACTCGGCCGCCGACATGGACGTGCTGTTCTCCGGCATCCCTCTGGCGGACGTGACGACCTCGATGACGATCTCCGGGCCGGCGGTGCCCATCTTCGCGATGTACGTGGTGGCAGCCGAGCGTCAGGGGGCCGATGTCAGCCGGCTCGACGGCACGCTGCAGACGGACATCTACAAGGAGTACATCGCACAGAAGGAGTGGCTGTTCCCGCCGGAGCCGCACCTGCGCCTCATCGGCGACCTCATGGAGTGGACGGGCCGGCACGTGCCCCGCTACAAGCCGCTGAGCGTCTCGGGCTACCACATCCGAGAGGCTGGCTCGACGGCCGCGCAGGAGCTCGCCTACACGCTGGCCGACGGCTTCGGGTACGTCGAGCTGGGCCTCTCCCGCGGACTCCCCGTCGACGACTTCGCACCGGGCCTGTCGTTCTTCTTCGACGCGCACGTCGACTTCTTCGAGGAGATCGCCAAGTTCCGTGCGGCCCGGCGGATCTGGGCCCGCTGGATGCGTGACGTCTACGGCGCCAGGACCGCGCGTGCCCAGTGGCTGCGCTTCCACACCCAGACGGCCGGGGTGAGCCTGACGGCCCAGCAGCCCGACAACAACATCGTCCGCACGGCGATCGAGGCGCTCTCGGCGGTCCTGGGCGGCACGAACTCCCTGCACACCAACGCCCTGGACGAGGTCCTCGCGCTTCCCAGCGACCGTGCCGCCCAGATCGCGCTGCGGACCCAGCAGGTCATCGCCGAGGAGACCGGCGTGGCCAACGTCGCCGACCCGCTGGGGGGCAGCTGGTACGTCGAGGCGCTGACCGACCGCATCGAGGCCCAGGCGGAGGCGATCTTCGCCGACATCCGCGACCTGGGGGAGCGCAGCCGTCCCGACGGCAACCACCGGATCGGGCCGATCACGTCCGGGCTGCTGGCGGGCATCGAGAGTGGCTGGTTCACGGGGAACATCGCCGATGCCGCCTTCGCCCACCAGCAGGCCCTCGAGGACGGTCGCAGGCGGATCGTCGGGGTGAACGTGCACCTGGAGGCCGACGACCCCCAGCTGGAGATCCTGCGGATCTCCCACGAGGTCGAGCGCGGGCAGGTGGCCGCCCTCGCCGGGCGCCGCGCGCGGCGCGACGCCGACGCTGTCGCCAAGTCACTGGTCCGGCTGCAGGAGGCGGCCCGCGGCGAGGAGAACCTCGTCCCGCTGCTCATCGAGGCCGCGCGCGAGGAGGTCACGCTCGGCGAGATGTGCCAGGCGCTGCGCGACGTGTGGGGCGTCTACCGGGAGCCGACGGCGCTCTGATCAGCCTCAGGCCGAGCGTGCCGCCTCGAGCAGCTCGGCCAGGGTCGCCTGGATGCCGGCTGTCACCTCGTGGACGGCGTCGGACATCCCCTCCCCGCCGCTGATGCCGAACTGCAGCACCCCGTTGTACGAGAAGATCGCGGCGCTCAGCCGTAGCGGGGCGCCGAGGGGGAGGACAGGGGCGAGGGTCAGCACCTCGCGACCGAACACGTAGATCGTGAAGGGCGGCCCGGGCACGTTGGTCACCAGGGAGTCGATGAACGCGCTGCCGACGGCCCCGGTCAGGTTGGCCACGGCGAACGTCTGCACGAAGGCGGGGACGGTCCGGTCGACGATCGCCTGTGCGGGGCTGCCGACCGCCGCGATCCCCAGGTCCTTGACCGAGTCGATGTGCTCCCTGACGTCAGCCAGCCGGGCGGGCGCTGGCCCGCCGATGGGCAGGACGACGAGCAGGGCGCTGACCTGGTTGTTGGAACGCAGGTCCCCGGGCGATCGCAGGGACAGCGGGATCGCCACGCGCAGGCTCTCCACCTGCTGACCCATGCTGGCCAGCACGTTGGCGTAGCCGCCCGCCATCAGCGTCATGACGACGTCGTTGACCGTCCCTCCGAGGTTGCTGCGGATCTCGCGCACGTCGGACAGGCTCACCTGCGTCGTCGCCCAGCTGCGTCCCAGGCCGGGATCGCCGGAAAGGGGCCCGGGCTTCGCCGGCAGGTGGGCGCTGAGGGCGTCGATCGCCTTGGCGGCCGCGTCAGAAGCCGACTGCAGGGCCTCCGCGCTGGCCGACTGCGAGGTGAACGTGCGAAGGGCCCGCAGTACCAGCTCACCGCCCTGCTTGGCAGCCACCACGACGCGGGACGCCGAGCTGTCGTCCCCGTCGCCCCCCGACTGCCGGGACTGCTTGAACGCCTGCATCATCTCGTCGAGGGCGTCGGTCAGGGTCATCTCCCCGTCGGGATCGACGTCGATCATCCGACCCGTCAGCAGCAGGCCGCCCTGCCCGTCGGCCACGGCGTGGTGCAGCCGGGTCAGCAATGCCCAGGTGTCGTCCTGCAGCCCCGTGATCATCGTCGAGTCCCAGAGGGGAAGCTCGGGGTCCATCGGGATCGCGAGGATCTCGGCGACGGCGGCCTCCAGCTCGGCCTGGCCACCGGGGGCGGGAACCGACAGCTGACGGACCTGAGTGGTCAGGTCGGGCTCCGCCTCCTCCCACGTCGCCTG
>CAZWXF010000038.1:11654-24237 GCA_964638055.1 uncultured Bifidobacteriaceae bacterium
ACAGCTGACGGACCTGAGTGGTCAGGTCGGGCTCCGCCTCCTCCCACGTCGCCTGGCGGACGCGCAGCGTGCTGGGCGTGAGCCTCTCGCGCATCCTCCCGCTGGCCCGCGAGGCGACGAAGTCCCGGTACTCCTGCAGGGTGGGGGCCGGTCCCGCCAGGACGACCAGGCCACCCACGGCGAGGGGCGGACCGTCCTTCTCCATGTCCATCCACACGGCATCCATGCTGCTCAGACGTGTCATGGGCACAGTGTTCCACTCCGGAATCCCCGAAACCCGGGTCACGAAGGGGCTTGCGGCGGCCCATCCTGCTGGGCGGACACCAGGCGGGGTGCGGCGGTGAGCAGCGATGGGAGAATGCCCGCCATGGCAAACATCTCCGCCTACGGCGCCGTCGACCTGGCGGCCCTTGCGGCAGCCCGTGAGGCCCAGGAGCAGGCGCAGCAGCGTGCCGCCACCAGGGCGTCCGACCCCGCGGCCGCGGCCCCGGTCGTCATCGAAGTGACGGACGCCTCCTTCCAGGCCGACGTCATCGACACCTCGATGCAGGTCCCTGTCGTCCTGGACCTGTGGGCCACCTGGTGCGGCCCGTGCAAGACGCTCTCGCCGATCCTCGAGCGCCTGGCAGAGGAGTACGCGGGGCGTTGGCTCCTGGCGAAGATCGATGTGGACGCGAACCCCGGCATCTCCCAGGCCTTCCAGGTGCAGTCGATCCCCAGCATCTTCGCCGTGGTGGGTGGCCGACCCCTCCCGCTGTTCCAGGGCGCCCTGCCGGAGCCCCAGGTCCGGGCGTTCATAGAGGAGCTGCTCAAGGTCGCGGCCGCGAACGGGATCTCCGGCAAGCTGTCGGCGCCCTCCGGCGACGCGCAGCCCGAGGAGCCGGAGCCCCCGGAGGACCCCCGCATGTCAGCGGCCTACGACGCGATCGAGCTGGGGGACTGGGCATCGGCGCGCGCGGCGTACAAGTCGATCCTCGATGTCGCACCGAAGGATCCCGTTGCTCGGGCGGGCCTGGCGCTGGTCGGGGTCTTCGAGCGTGTCGATGGCGCAGATCACGCTGTGATCCTTGCGACGGCCGATCGGAATCCGGACGACACCGCCGCGCAGGAGCGCGCCGCCGACGTGCTGGTGCTCGACGGCCGCCCCATCGAGGCCTTCGCCAGGATGATCGGCGCGATCCGGTTCAGCTCGGGGCCCGATCGCGATCGGCTGCGCACGCACCTGCTCGACCTGTTCGAGGTGGTCGGGCAGGACGATCCCGCGGTGGCCCGCGCCCGCATGGACCTGGCGAACGCGCTGTTCTGACGCTCCGCGCACTCAGCCCTGCGCGAGCCAGCCCCGCGCGAGCCGATGTTCCCTTCTCGACCCGATCAGTCGGAGTCGGCTCCCGGTGCTCCCGGCTCGGGCTCGTGGCGCAGCCACACGGTCGACAGCGGCGGCAGTGTGAGGGCCGCCGAGGCCGGGCGTGAATGCCACGGGCGGTCCTCGGCAGTGACCCCGCCCAGGTTCCCGACCCCCGACCCGCCATAGGCGGCCGCGTCGGTGTTGAGAATCTCGGCCCACCGGCCGGCGACCGGCAGCCCGAGCCGGTAGTCGGCGCGGACCACGGGCGAGAAGTTCGTCACCGAGGCCACGATGGAGCCGTCCGAGCCGTAGCGCAGCCAGGAGAAGACATTGCCGGCCGCGTCGTTGGCGTCGATCCACTGGAAGCCGTCGGGCGAGCTGTCCATCGACCACAGCGCCGGCGTCGCGCGGTAGGCGGCGTTCATGTCACGGACGCAGTGCTGGACGCCGTAGTGGTCCTGGTAGTCGGTGAGCCACCACTCCAGACCTCGCTCCTCGCTCCATTCCGAGGTCTGCCCGAACTCCTGGCCCATGAAGAGCAGCTGCTTGCCGGGGTGCGCCCACATGTATCCCAGGTAGGCGCGCAGGTTGGCCATCTTCTGCCAGCGATCGCCGGGCATCTTGGCGACCAGCGACCCCTTGCCGTGGACCACCTCGTCGTGCGAGATGGGCAGGCAGAAGTGCTCGCTCCAGGCGTAGACCATGGCGAACGTCATCTCGTTGTGGTGCCACATGCGGTGGACGGCCTCGCGGGAGACGTACCCCAGCGAGTCGTTCATCCAGCCCATGTTCCACTTCAGGCCGAAGCCCAGTCCGCCGAGGTACGTGGGGCGGGTGACCCCCGGCCAGGACGTCGACTCCTCGGCGACCGTCACGATCCCGGGCGTGCGCTTGTAGACGGTCGCGTTCATCTCCTGCAGGAAGGACACCGCGTCGAGGTTCTCCCGGCCGCCGAACTGGTTGGGCAGCCACTCGCCCTCTTTGCGCGAGTAGTCCAGGTAGAGCATCGAGGCAACGGCATCCACCCGCAGGCCGTCGATGTGGAACTCCTCCAGCCAGTAGATCGCATTCGCGACGAGGAAGTTGCGGACCTCGGTGCGACCGAAGTCGAAGACGTAGGTGCCCCAGTCCATCTGCTCGCCGCGACGCGGATCGGCGTGCTCGTAGAGCGCGGTGCCATCGAAGCGGGCGAGGGCCCAGACGTCCTTGGGGAAGTGGGCCGGGACCCAGTCCAGGATGACTCCGATGCCGGCCTGATGGAGCCGGTCGACGACGTGGCGGAAGTCGTCGGGCTTGCCGAAACGGGATGTCGGGGCGAAGTAGGAGGTCACCTGGTAGCCCCACGAGGGCGAGTACGGATGCTCGGAGACCGGCATGAACTCGACGTGGGTGAAGCCGAGCTCCGTCACGTAGGTGACGAGCTCCTCGGCGAGCTGGTGGTAGTCCAGGCCGGGCCGCCATGACCCGATGTGGACCTCGTAGACGCTCATCGGCGAGGCAAGGACGTCGGTCTCGGCACGTTGTTCGAGCCACTCCTCGTCCGCCCACTCGTAGCCCGACGTGTAGACCACCGAGGCCGTGGCCGGGGGGACCTCGGTGTGGAAGGCCAGCGGATCGGCCTTCTCCCGCCACACCCAGTCCTTGCCCAGGATCGAGAACTTGTACTTCGTGCCGTCACCGATGTTCGGAACGAAGAGCTCCCAGATGCCGGTCGCGCCCAAGGAGCGCATCGGATGGCCCACGCCGTCCCAGCCATTGAAGTCGCCCACCAGGCGCACACCCTCGGCATTGGGCGCCCAGACCGCGAACGATGTCCCCGTGATCGGTCCGAAGGCGCTGTCGTAGGTGTGCACGTGTGACCCGAGGGTCCGGAAGAGCTCCTCGTGCCGGCCCTCGCCGATCAGGTGCAGGTCGAGGTCGCCGACCGTCGGCAGGAACCGGTAGGGATCGTCGGACGGGATGATGCCCGCGCCGTAGTCGACGTCGATCTTGTAGTCCGGCACGTCGGGCACGGGCAGGACCGCCACCCACACGCCCCGGTGCTCATGGGTCATGGGGACGCGCTGCTCGCCCATGACGACGACGACGTCCTTGGCCATGGGACGCAGGACGCGCACCGTGACCGAGCCGTCATGGGGATGGGGCCCGAGGATCGAGTGCGGGCTGTGGTGGGCGCCGTCCACCAGCCGGTCGATGGCACCGTGGTCGACCGGATGCCGCGCTGCCCCTCGGGGCGGCGTGTCGGTCTTGGAGACCTTCGACCCTTGCTTGCGTGCCTTGCCGTTCGTGGGGGTCATGGCATCCTCTCGAGGACGACAGCGTGGGCGACGTTGGCGGTGGGTTCCAGCAGGACGTAGTTCTGGTTCCCCCACGACCACGATCCGCCCGTGATCAGGTCCGTGGCCACGACGCGGTCTGTGTCCGGGAAGCCGAGTGCGGCCAGATCCAGGTGCAACAGGCCCGATTCGGCGCCATCGGGGTTGAGCGAGCAGATGATCACGAGGACGTCGTCGCCGGCGACCTTGGACCACGCGATGATCTGGGGGTTGTCGACGCGGAGGAAGCGCAGGTTGCGGATCTCCTGGAGTGCCGGATGCTCCTCGCGAAGGCGGTTGAGCAGCGTCAGGTACGGCATGAGGCTGGTGTGCGAGGCGGCGGCCCAGTCGCGGGGGCGGTACTGGAACTTCTCGGAGTCCAGGTACTCCTCCTTGCCCGGAGCCAGGGCCTTGTGCTCGAAGATCTCGAATCCGGCGTACACGCCGTAGGTGGGTGCGAGCAGCGCCGCCAGCGTGGCCCGGATGGCGAAGGCCGCGCGGTTGCCCGACTGCAGGTGGAACGGGTTGATGTCGGGGGTGTTGACGAAGCAGTTGGGCCGCATGTAGTTGGCCGCGAACGTGCTCAGCTCCGTGAAGTACTCCTCGATCTCCCACTTCGTCGTGCGCCAGGTGAAGTACGTGTAGCTCTGCTGGAACCCGACCGTGCCCAGGGTGCGCATCATCGCCGGCCGCGTGAACGCCTCGGCGAGGAAGAGCACGTCGGGATCAGTCGCGTAGATCCGCGCGAACAGGACCTCCCAGAACGGCACCGGCTTGGTATGCGGGTTGTCGACGCGGAAGATCCGCACGCCCTTGGACATCCACAGCCGCAGGATCCGCTCGCACTCGTCGACCAGGCCGTCGAAGTCGGCGTCGAAGAAGATGGGATAGATGTCCTGGTACTTCTTGGGCGGGTTCTCGGCGTAGGCGATCGTGCCGTCGGCACGGGTCACGAACCAGTCGGGATGGGCAGGCACCCAGGGATGGTCGGGCGAGGCCTGGAGCGCGAAGTCCAGGGCGATCTCGAGGTTGTTCTCGGCGGCGACCGCCATGAAGTGCTCGAAGTCCTCCATGGTGCCCAGGTCCGGGTGGACCGCGTCATGCCCTCCGGCGGGCGAGCCGATCGCCCAGGGCGATCCCGGATCGTCCGGACCGGGGGTGAGGGTGTTGTTGGGACCCTTGCGGAACGTGAAGCCGATCGGGTGGATCGGGGGGAGGTACACGACCTGGAAGCCCATCGCCGCCACACCGGGCAGGCGCTTCGCGGCGGTCCGGAAGGTCCCTGAGCGCGGGGGATTGAGCGTGGCTCCCTCCGAGCGCGGGAAGAACTCGTACCAGGCACCGTAGAGCGCGCGGCGACGCTCGACCCGAACCGGGAAGGGGCCCTCCCAGTGGGGGAGCTCCCGGAGGGGATGGGATGCCAGTGCGTCCTGGACCGCGGGGGCCTCGGCCGCGTAGAGGCGCTGCTGGGCCGTCTCGGCGGTGTCGCGCATCGCGGCGGCACCGGCGGTGAGAACCTTCCGGGCGTGGTCGTCGATCGCCTCGGCCGCGGCCCGGTCCAGCACGCGGGCGCCCTCCTCGAGCTCGAGCTCGACGTCGATGCCCGCGGGCAGCTTGATCTCGGCCTTGTGCTTCCAGGTCTCGTACGGGTCGCCCCACGAGATGACGTAGTAGGCCCAGTCGCCCTCACGGTCCAGACGCGCGTCGACGCGCCAGCGATCCGGTTGGAGGGGACCCACTTTCGCCATGCGAAGCAGCGGAGCGTCGGGGGAGCCGATGGCGAAGTCGGTGCCCTCGAAGCCGGGGGGCACGAACTGGACCTCGACGCTCATCTCGTCGTGGCCCTCGCGGAAGGCCGTGACAGATATGGGGAAGGTCTCGCCGACAACTGCCTTGGCCGGGTAGCGGCCAAGTTCGACCACCGGATCGATGTCAATGATGGGGTAGCGTCCGGTCACGCTGGCGACGCTACTACCCGCAGGGCCGACTGCGCCTGCTGATCGCCGGACGACGGACGGCCCTACGGAGGAGTGCCGATGAGCGACGCGAGCTGGTGGCGGGGTGCCGTCTTCTACCAGATCTACCCCCGCTCCTTCGCCGACTCCGATGGTGACGGCGAAGGCGATCTGCGCGGAATCATCTCGCATCTCGATCACCTCATCGACCTCGGGGTGGACGCGATCTGGCTGAGCCCCTTCTACCCCTCGCCGATGGCCGACGGCGGTTATGACGTGGCCGATCCCCGTGCGGTGGATCCCCGCTTCGGCACGATCGAGGACTTCCAGGAGCTGGTCGGCGACGCCCATCGTCACGGCATCCGCGTCGTGGTGGACGTGGTTCCCAACCACGTCTCCGTGGCGCATCAGTGGTTCCAGGAGGCCCTGGCCAGCCCGCCCGGCAGTACGGCCCATGCTCGCTTCCACATCGTTGCGGGCCGCGGACAGTCCGGTGCAGAGCCGCCGAACAACTGGGTGGGCGTGTTCGGCGGCTCGGCTTGGACCCCCCTGCCCACCGGCGCGCACGACGACCAGGGGCGGCGCCTGTGGTACCTGCACCTGTTCGACACCTCCCAGCCGGACCTGAACTGGGAGAACCCCGAGATCCTCGCCGACTCGCTGGAGACCCTGCACTTCTGGCTGGGCCTCGGCGTGGACGGATTCCGCGTCGATGTCGCCTTCGGCCTCAAGAAGGACATGACCTACTCCGATCATCCCGATCCGCAGGCCGTCATCCACGCCATCCGCCTGGACCTCGCCGACGGGATCGTCCGGGACCCCGATCCCCGGGCGGTCCTGCTCACGGCACCCTTCTTCGACCGCGATGAGGTCCACGACGTCTACCGGCAGTGGCGAAGGGTCCTCGACGAGTACGAGGGCGACCGGATGGCGGTGGCAGAGGCCTGGGCCTACCCGGTCGAGCGGCAGATGGCCTACGCACGGCCCGACGAGCTGTCACAGGTGTTCAACTTCGACTTCCTGATCGTTCCCTGGGAGGCCGAGGCCGTGCGTCGCACGATCGCCTCGGTGCTGGAGTCGGTCGCCCTCGTCGGCGCCCCTCCCACGTGGGTGCTGAGCAACCACGACTCGCCACGCGTCGTGACCCGGCTCGGCGGGGGCGAGAGTGGCCGGCGCCGGGCTCGTGCGCTGGCCCATGTCGCGCACGCCCTTCCCGGGGGGGTCTATGTGTTCGCCGGCGAGGAGCTGGGGCTGCCTGACGCACCGATCCCCGATGACCGTCGCCAGGACCCGATCTGGTTGCGCAGCCAGGGCGCGGATCCGGGGCGCGACGGGGCACGGGCACCCATCCCGTGGTCGGGCCAGGAGCCTCCGTACGGCTTCACGACGGCCGCGGACTCCTGGCTGCCGGCCCCGCCAGGCTGGGCCCACCTCACGGTGGCGGCACAGAACCTCGAGGAGGACAGCACGCTGGCGCAGTACCGGCGGATGATCGACCTGCGGCACAGCCACCCCGCGTTCGTAGACCCGGATGCATCGGTGGAGGTCACGGGGTTCGACCAGGTCGTCGTGCTGCGTCGCAAGGGACCGCGTGACCTCTGGTGCGTGCTCAACGCCTCCGCGGAGCCGGTTGCCGTGACCCTGCAGGCCGGAGATGCGGAGATCCTCGCGGCGTCCGAGCTGGGCGCGAGCCTTGCCGATGGCACCCTGCACCTACCGCTGGAGACTGCGGTCTGGCTCGGATAGTCACCCTGCGTCATGTCCCGGCTCCATGACCTGCACTCCATGACCTGCACTCCATGACCGGCATGGGACAGGCTCGTTACCGAATCGTTATCGAGCAGCATTGGACGCGCGCTGCAGCACATTGAATCCGGCGCCACCAGCCGCGAGTCTGGCCCGTGGTGGGTATCCCCGCCTCACCAGACCCCAAGGAGAGAGCGCTCCATGCAAAGACGTACTCGAAGGCGCTGGCTGGCCGCCGCTGCGGGCGTGTCGTCCCTCGCCGTGGTCCTCAGCGGCTGCTCCAGCGATTCCGACGGCGAGACCGATGCGAGCGTGGACTGCTCCCAGTTCACCAAGTACGGGGATCTGACCGGCACGAGGGTCACCGTCTACACCTCGATCGTGGCTCCCGAGGATCAGCCCCACATCGACTCCTACAAGCCGTTCGAGCAGTGCACGCACGCCGACATCGTGTACGAGGGCTCGAAGGAGTTCGAGGCCCAGCTCAAGGTGCGGGTCAAGGCCGGCAACCCGCCCGACATCGCGTTCATCCCCCAGCCCGGCCTGCTGGGCACGCTGGTACGCGACGACAAAGCGGTCATCACTGCCCCGCCCGAGACCTCCGCGAACGTCGATGAGTACTTCGGCGCCGACTGGAAGGCCTACGGCACCGTAGACGGCACGTTCTACGCGGCACCGCTGGGCGCGAACGTGAAGAGCTTCGTGTGGTACTCGCCCAAGGCGTTCGCGGACAAGGGCTGGACCGTCCCCACCACGCTGGACCAGCTCAAGGAGCTGTCCAGCACGATCGCTGGCACGGGCATCAAGCCCTGGTGCGTGGGCATCGGTTCCGGCGACGCCACGGGCTGGCCGCTGACGGACTGGATGGAGGACTTCATGCTGCGCATGGAGGGCTCCGACGTCTACGACGACTGGGTATCCCACCGGATCCCGTTCAACGACTCCAGGGTCGCTGCCGTCCTCAACGCGGTCGGCGACTACACCAAGAACGACCAGATGGTCAACGGCGGCCTCGGCGACACCAGGTCCGTGGCCTCCACCACCTTCCAGGACGGGGGCATCCCGATCCTCAGCGGGCAGTGCGCCCTGCACCGGCAGGCGTCCTTCTACGCCGCCAACTTCTCGCCCGCGGGCGCGACGATCAGCGACGACGCCACCAAGGACAACAACGTCTGGGCCTTCTACCTGCCCGCGGTGGACGATTCGACGCACCCCACGCTCGGTGGCGGGGAGTTCGTGGCGGCCTTCAGGGACGCGCCTGAGGTCAAGGCCTTCCAGACCTTCCTGTCCTCGCCGGAATGGGCGAACCAGAAGGCGAAGGACACTCCCGGCGGCGGGTGGGTGACAGCCAACACGGGCGCTGATCCCAACCTGTTCAACGGGATCGACAGGCTGTCGGTCGACATCCTGCAGGACCCGTTGACGGAGTTCCGATTCGACGGTTCCGACCTGATGCCGGCGGCGGTCGGCCAGGGCACGTTCTGGAAGGGCATGACCGACTGGCAGACGGGCCAATCCACACAGGCCACGCTCGACTTCATCGAGCAGTCCTGGCCGAAGTGACCAGATCCGTCTGAACGAGCGACAGCTGTGGGCCGGGCAGCGTTCGGCCCGGCCCACAGGCACAATCCCGCCAGGTTGGACAGCAGCTGAGGGAGGCGCGGCGCGGTGAGTCCGTCCGAGAAGATCATCTCGATGTTCGCTGCACTGGCGATGTTCGCCGTGTTCATCTCGGTGCTGCTGTTCGCGGTCAGTCGGGTGCGTGGGCGGGCTGCCGAGCCCGCCCACGCCCTGGCCTTCGTCGGGCCGACCATGGTCATGATCGCGGTGGGGCTGGTCTACCCGGCCATCCTGACCACGATCGGCTCGTTCCGGGACGCCAGGAACGAGCAATGGGTCGGCTTCGACAACTACGCGACGCTCTTCACCGAGCCGGTCTACCAGCGCGTCCTGGTCAACACGTTCGTCTGGGTGCTCATCGTGCCGGTCGCTGCTACGGCCATCGGGCTTCTCTATGCGGTGCTCGTGGACCGGACACGATCCGAGAACCTCGCCAAGGCCCTGGTGTTCATGCCCATGGCCATCTCGATGGTCGGCGCATCGATCATCTGGAAGTTCGTCTACGAGTACCGGCCGACGGGCTCGCCCCAGATCGGCCTGGCCAACCAGATACTCGTGTGGCTCGGTCTCGAGCCGTACCAGTTCATCATCACCGACCCCTGGAACACGTTCTTCCTGATCGTCGTGATGATCTGGATCCAGGCGGGCTTCGCGATGACGGTGCTGTCGGCCTCGATCAAGGCGATCCCCGACGACATCATCGAGGCTGCCAAGCTCGACGGGGTCTCCGCGTGGCAGATGTTCCGCCGCATCACCATCCCCAGCATCCGTCCGGGCCTGATCGTGGTCCTCACGACGATCGGCATCGGGACGCTCAAGGTCTTCGACATCGTCCGGACGATGACGGGCGGCAACTTCAACACGAGCGTCATCGCCAACGAGTTCTACAACCAGGCCTTCCGGTACGACAACTCCGGGTTGGGCGCAGCCCTGGCCGTCCTGCTCTTCGTCCTGGTCCTCCCGATCATCGGCTACAACATCGCCCAGCTGCGGAAGGCGAATCAGTGATGTCCACCGTGGAGCAGGTTCCCGAGCAACCCCGGGTCATCAAGGCCACCGAGGGCGGCAGGGTGCTGCGCAAGAAGTCGATCTTCGCGACGCTCCTGGCCGCGCTCATCGCGATCCTGTGGACCATCCCGACCCTCGGGCTTCTCATCACGAGCTTCCGGCCCCAGATCGACGTCCTGAACTCCGGCTGGTGGACGGTCTGGAAGAACCCGAACTTCACCCTGGACAACTATCGGGAAGCCCTGTTCGGCGGCTCCACCGCGCTGAGCACCTACTTCCTCAACTCGGTGGTCATCACGATTCCCGCGGTGGTCATCCCGATCTGCATCGCCTGCCTGGCTGCCTACGGATTCGCATGGGTCCGGTTCCGGATCTCCGCGGCGCTGTTCGTCATCGTGTTCGCCCTGCAGATCGTCCCCATCCAGGTCACGATGATCCCGCTGCTGACGCTGTTCGTGGACGCCGGGCTCAACGGGACGTTCTGGCCTATCTGGATAGCCCACAGCATCTTCGCGCTGCCGCTGGCCATCTACCTGCTGCACAACTTCATGAGCGACCTGCCCAGGGAGCTGTTCGAGGCGGCCAAGGTGGACGGGGCCGGGCACCTGACGATCTTCTTCAGGATCCTGCTCCCACTCATGCTGCCGGCGATCGCGGCATTCGGGATCTTCCAGTTCCTCTGGGTCTGGAACGACCTGCTCGTCGCTCTGACCTTCGGGGCGAGCCCGGAGGTCTCCCCGCTGACGGTGCGCGTGGCAGAGCTGTCCGGCACCCGTGGGTCGGCCTGGCACCTGCTGGCAGCAGGTGCGTTCATCGCCATGATCGTGCCGCTCATCGTGTTCATCTCGATGCAGCGCTACTTCGTCCGCGGGCTCCTCGCCGGATCAGTCAAGGGCTGAGGCGTGGGGTCTGCGGCAGAGCTGGCAGCCCTCCTGCCGGCTGGCTTCCAGATCGGTGTGGGCACGTCGGCATGGCAGGTGGAGGGTGCCTCCGCGAGTCGAGGGCGCACCATCTGGGACGACTTCGCGGCCACGCCGGGTGCGATCGTCGACGGGACCACGGCTGACCCGGCCTGCGAGCAGGTGGCACGGGCCGAGTCCGACGCCGACCTGCTCGAGTGGCTGGGGGTGGACGCCTATCGCTTCTCCGCCTCCTGGGCTCGGGTCCGGCCCAGTGGGGAAGGGGATGTCAACGAGGCCGGCCTCGGCCACTACGACCGGCTCTGCGACCTGCTGCTGGCCCGGGGGATCACCCCCAACGTCACGCTCTACCACTGGGATCTGCCCACTGAGCTGTACGCGGCGGGCGGGTGGCTCAATCCGGACACGGCGGGGCGCTTCGCCGAGTACGCCGAGGCGATGGCCCAGCGGCTCGGCGATCGCGTCGGCGCCTGGGCAACTCTCAACGAGCCCTGGTGCGCGGCGTTCCTCGGCCACGCTGCCGGTATCCACGCACCGGGCCGACGCGATCCCGCGGAGGCGCTCGAGGTCGCGTACCGACTCCTCGTGGGTCACGCCCACGGGCTGGCGGGCCTGCGGGCCGGGGGAGCCAGGAACGCGGGGATCGTCCTGAACCTCATGCCCACGTTCCCGTCCGAGGAGCATCGGGACGACACCCTCCTCCAACAGGCGGCCAGGCACGTCGACGGATTGCAGAACTTCCTCTGGCTGGACGCGCTGGCAGGCCGGGGGCTCAACCGCGACGTGATCGCGAGCACAGCCTCCATCACTGACTGGTCGTTCGTGGACGATGCCGATGCGGCCTCGGTCGGGGCGCCCATCGACTGGCTGGGGGTGAACTACTACACGGTGCAGCGACTGGCCCCGGCTGACGACTCCGCCGAGCACACCGTCGGCCAGGATTCATCGGCGCATCCCGGATGCCCGGCTGTCAGGTTCGCGCCGCGACCGCCCCTGACCACCATGGGCTGGGAGGTGAACCCCGCCGGGCTCACCACGACGCTGACGAAGACGGCGGCGCGACTGCCCGGGGTGCCCCTGTGGGTGGCGGAGAACGGGATGGCATGCCCGGATGTCGTGGTCGACGGCCACGTCGAGGATCCGCAGCGCGTGGACTACCTCGGGCGGCACCTCGCCGCTGCTCTGGCGGCCCGTGATGCGGGAGTGGACCTGCGGGGCTACTACGCCTGGTCGCTGCTGGACAACATCGAGTGGGCCGAGGGCTGGCGCCAGCGCTTCGGCCTGGTGCACGTCGACCCCGTGACACAGCTGCGGACCCCGAAGAGCAGCGCGCTCTGGCTCCGGGAGCTGCAGGCGGCCCGACAACGATGAGCCTCTTGGCCGGGCCCCGGAACGGTCGCTGAACCCTTGGGCCGGGCCCCGGGAAAGGTCCCTGCAGGCGCCGAACCCGCCTTCCCGTTGCGGCTCATGACGTGCCCCATCACGGTGGAGACGCTGCGCGATCAGCCGACTGTGGCGGTGCGGTCGGGGGCCCGCACGTTCCGCTGGACTCGAACGACCGAGGTCGTCCGCTCTGGTCCCCAGGCGTCCCCAGGCGTCCCCAGGCGTCCGCAGGTGGTCGCTGACAGTCCGCGGGGCGACATTCGCCCCGCTCGTGATCCCCTTCAGTGCCAG
>CAZWXF010000039.1:0-23818 GCA_964638055.1 uncultured Bifidobacteriaceae bacterium
CACCGGCTGGCAGCGAAGGAGCGTGCGATGCCATCACCTGCCGAGGGTCGGCTCAGCGTGATCTCCGACATGGACGGCGTGATCTACCGGGGCAAGGACCTGATCCCGGGGGCGCAGGACTTCGTCGCGCACCTGCGTGCCCACGACATCCCGTTCCTGTTCCTGACCAACAACTCCGAGCAGACCCCGCTGGACCTCGTCCGCAAACTCGAGGGGATGGGCATCCACGGGCTGACCGAGGCCAACTTCATCACGGCGGCCATCGCCACTGCCGCGTTCCTCAACGCCCAGCGGCCCCGCTCGACCGCGTACGTGGTGGGCGGCAACGGGCTGGCCTCGGAGCTCTACAAGGTCGGCTACTCCCTCACCGAGTCGGATCCCGAGTACGTGGTCGTCGGCAAGACGGCGAACTTCAGCTTCGCGACCCTGCGTCGTGCCGCGCAGCTCATCGACGGCGGCGCCCGGTTCATCGGCACGAACCCGGACATGGTCGACCCGGTCGAGGGCGGCACCGAGCCGGCGGCCGGGGCCATCCTGGCCTCGATCGAGGCGGCGACGGGGCGCAAGCCCTACATCGTGGGCAAGCCCAACTCGCTCATGATGATCTTCGCCCGGCAGATGCTCGGTGCCCATGCCGAGGACTGCGTGATGATCGGCGACCGGATGGACACCGACATCGTCGGCGGCCTGGAGGCCGGGATGCGCACCGTGCTGGTCCTCTCCGGGGTGTCGAGCAGGGACACCGTGGAGCACTTCCCCTACCGCCCGGACTTCGTCTTCGACAACGTCGGGGCCATCGACTGGGAGGTCCTGGCCGCGAGCATCGGCGACCATCGGGTGACCCCATGAACGCCATGTCGACGGCCATCCAGATCCCGACGCTGCTGAGGATCAAGCCGAACACGATCTACAAGCTCGGCAAGTACCTGCGCCGCAACGACTTCCACCGGATCGCCCTGTTCTATGGCGAGGGCATGCAGGAGAACGTCGGGCAGCTCGTCGAGATCTCGCTGGACTCCTCCGAGATCAAGGTGGCTGGGACGCAGACGGTGACGGGCAACGACGTCGAGGCGATCGTGACCAGCGCCTTCTCGCTGCCGCGCCGGATCGACGCGATCGTGGCCGTCGGCGGGGGCCTGGCCATCGACTACGCCAAGTACGCCGGGTTCCTCGCCCGCTTGCCCGTGATCGCCCTGCCCACCGCCCTGAGCAACGACGGGTTCGCCTCACCCGGGGCCAGTCTCAAGGTCGCCGGCAGACGGGTCAGCGCGCCCGCCCGGATCCCGTTCGGCGTCATCCTGGACACGGCGATCATCGCGAAGTCCCCGCCGAGGTTCACGTTCTCCGGGATCGGGGACCTGCTGAGCAAGTACTCGGCCGTCCACGACTGGAAGCTCTCGTACTGGGAGACCGGCGAGAACGTCAACGACTTCGCGGTCCTCATCGCCCTGCAGAGCGTCGAGAACCTGGTCACCTTCCCGAGCAAGAGCATCGGGGACCTCGACTTCATCAAGCTCATGGCCGGGGCCCTCGTCATGAGCGGGGTCGCCATGGAGGTCTCGGGTTCGTCCCGGCCGGCCTCCGGAAGCGAGCACCTGATCAGCCACGCGTACGAGAAGGTCGCCGAGCGCCCGAGCATGCACGGGCTGCAGGTGGGCGTGGCCAGCATCGCGACCATGTGGCTGCAGGAGCACCCCAAGCTGGAGACGGTCCTGGCAGTGCTGGCCGAGACCGGCTTCCTGCACTTCGTGAAGGAGCACCCGCTGGATCGCGCGGCATTCATCGAGGCGATCCGGCTGGCCCCGAGCATCAAGGATCAGTACTACACGATCCTCTCGCCCCCCGGGAACGTGGAGCGGCTGGTGCAGTTCGTGTCGGAATCTCCCGTCTGGCACGGCCTGCTCGCCTGATCCCGCCGAATCCGGGCAGACTGGCATGGACGCAGACTGGCATGGACGGGGACCGGGGGCCGAGGAGGTGGCGTGACCGACATCCGGCCGGACATGCTCGTCGTGCTCGACGAGCATCCCCACAGTCTCGGGGCCCTCGCCATCGCCTCCCGCCATGCCGACGCCACTGTCCTGCTCCGCTCCTGGCAGGCCCCGGCCCCGGAGAGCCACACGTCGATCGTGGACTCCCGCAGCGCCGAGCCGACCCTCGACGAGGCTCTGGCGTGCGCCGCCGAGCGTCGCATCCCCTGGGTGGCGCTTCGCCGGGACCTGCTGGACCCCGTGAGCCTGCTGGGGGAGCTCCTGGTCGCCGCGGGTCGGCAGAACCACGACGACATCCCCGGCTTCGCGGTCTTCCTGGCCTCGGGGCAGCCGGCACCGTTCCAGCGCATGCTTGCCGTCGTCGACCGCTCCTCCGGTCCAATCTCCGGTCTGATGGTCCACGCCGCGGTCTCCGTGGCTGCGACCGCAGGAGCCCAGCTCGACGTCCTGGTCATCGGGGCCGAGGGCGAGCAGATCAGCTCTGACGACGAGCTGGCCACCCTGGCGATCAGCCGGGAGCGCGACCTCTACGAGGAGGCCCTGCGCCAGGCGGCCGCGCGGAGGGTCAGGGTCTGCTGGATCGCGGCGGGCGAGGTCTCCGATCCGTGGGCGGTGGTCGCCGACCAGCTGACCAAGCACCCGTACGACCTGGTCGTGGACGACCTGGGCGACGTGACTGTCGGCACCTCGCGGGTGCTGGGACAGCCGGCATCGAACTCCTTCGCCCCAGGGACATCGGGCGAGATCCCGCTGCGCCTGCTGATGGAGACCGAGCTGACCGTCCTGCTGGTGATCGACGAGATCCGGCTGGGCATCGCTCCGGCGAGCCTGTTGCGGGCCGGCGCCGTCGCCGCCATCACGCTGGGGATGATGTCCGGTGGCGTGGTCATGGTGCTGGGCCCGTCGGTGGCCGCCGAGCAGGTGGACCAGACCGCCGAGGCGCGCGGGGTGACCCGCCGCCTGGAGGAGTCACTCGCGGAGGGCGAAGAGGCCCTGGCCGAGGGCGAGCAGGCGCTGTCCGAGGGTGAAGAGGATCAGCCCGAGGCGCAGGCCGATGCAGAGCAGGACCAGGACGCCGAGGCGCAGCCGGGGCCGCCCGAGGTCGAGGCGCCCGAGGGTGGCGCGTCGCCGGACGACGTGATCGAGGCCAATGAGGCGGCGGCCGAGAGCAAGCAGGACCTGGCCGAGGCCGAGGAGGATCTGGAGTCGGCGCAGGACGACCTGGCGGACGCGACTGAGGACGTTGCCGAGGCCGAGACCGCCGCCCAGGCCGCCCTCGAGGACCTCCGCCTGGCCGAGGAGCAGCTGCGCGAGGCCACCCTGTCGATGGGCCCGGGGTCGGTGCAAGGCGCCGGACTCAACGCCGACATCCCCGTTGAGCCCACACCCGAGGATGTGGTGGCCGCCCAGGACCGGGTCGCAGAGGCCGAGGCAGACCTGCAGGCGGCCATCGACGCCGGGAAGGACGCGGTGGGCGAGCTGGACGCGGCAACCGACGCCCTGGCCGAGGCCCAGACCGAGCTGACCTCCGCGCAGCAGGCCGAGCAGGCTGCAGCCGCGCAGCACGCCGCCGACAAGGAGAGGGCTGCCGTGTACTCCGAGAGCCTGGCGGAGTCCCGGGCCGTTCCCGTCGACGGCGACTACGAGCTCACCGCCCACTTCGGCGACTCCGGGGGCAACTGGTCCTCCGGATATCACACAGGCCTGGACTTCGCCGCGCCCGCCGGGACCGACGTGGTGGCCGCCGCGGACGGCGAGGTGGTCTCCGCGGGCTGGGAGGGTGCGTACGGCTATCAAGTGGTCATCGAGCACGAGGACGGCTACCAGACCACGTACTCGCACCTGTCGACGATCCGGGTCGATGTCGGTGACGAGGTCGACGCGGGCGACCACATCGGCGATGTCGGCAACACCGGGAACACGACGGGCTCGCACCTTCACTTCGAGGTGCTGAAGGACGGCAAGTACATCGACCCGGAGTACTGGCTGGGGTGGTGACCCATGTCCTGCGTCGCTGTGTCCCGCGCCACGTGGTGGGTCGGTGACCGGCTCGACCGGAGCGACCCTCCGGTCGGCCCCGTACGATCGAGGCATGACCGCGCTCGTCCTGGCATCGATCGCCCTCATCGCGGCGATCATCCTGGTGGGAGTGCTGACCTCGATCGTGCGGAACCTGCGCACCGAGAAGGCGAACTCCAGTCTGCGACGCGAGGGGATGGTCGCCACCGGCACGGTGGTGGACAACACCATGACCTCGACACCGCAGCGCCGCCTGACGTTCTGCCCGGTCGTCGAGTTCCGGACTGGCAGCGGCCACCTCGTCGTCGCAGCCGCCCAGCAGAGTGCGGCGTCCTCCTGGCCGCGCGGCGCCACGGTCGAGGTCCGCTACGACGCTGCCGAGCCCAGCCGGTTCGTGCTGGCCGGAACCCCCACGCGCAGCCAGCTGGTCGCGAACACGATCGTCGGACTGCTCGTGGTCGCGATCATGGCCGGCACGGTCGTGGGGATGTACCAGGTCTGGTGGAAGTTCCGGTACGACCAGGACCGCCCCGCCTCGGCGGTCTCGACGCAGGGCCAGCACTATGGCCGCTGAGGGCGCGCCGACGCTGGAGCTGCGGCACCGGCCCGTCCAGCAGCGCGGCATCCTCCGTTTCGACGCGATCCTGGCCGCGGCTCGCGACCTGCTCGTCGAGCGCGGGGTCGAGGGGTTCACCATCGACGACGTGGCGGCCCGCGCCGGGATACCGGTCGGCTCGGTCTACCAGTTCTTCCCGAACAAGTTCGCCATCGTCGCCGAGCTCGACGCGCAGTACACGTCGGACCTCGTCGACGACCTCCTGGGCGCCGCGTCCCGCTTCCCGACCGAGGACTGGCAGGGCGAGGCGAACTCGATCATCGACCTCATCGCCAAGCACTGGGTCGACCAGCCGGGCCGCCGCGCGGTGTGGCTGGCCATGCGCTCGACAGCCGCCACCCGCACCCTGGCCGTGGACCACAACCGGGCACTGGTCCACACGCTGCTGCCGATCATCACGCAGCTGACCCGCAGTCGCAGCGAGGCCGACCGCATCCGGATCGCCGAGGTCGTCGTGGAGATGTGCCAGTCGCTGCTGCACTTCTCGGTGTCCGACGGCTTGCCGAACCCGCAGACCGTGGCCGAGCTCAAACGGATGCTGCGGGCGTACCTGCGGGCTGTCGCGCTGGACTCCTGAGGTCGATGGATCCGGTGCGGATCCGCGCCGCGATCGCCGGGCGCAGCGTGCGCGCGTCGATGATCTCGTCGACGGACCCCGTCTGCAGGGCCCGGTTCACCGAGTGGACCTCGTCGAACCGCCGAGCCACCTCGGCGCGGGCGGCCTGCCTGCGGGAGTCGTCGTCGCCGGGCGGGTCGAACTCCGGATCCTGGAGCAGCGCCTGCACCTGGCGGTTGAGCACCACCTCGGCGGCCGCCGAGCCCCCGATCACCGAGACCTTGGTGCCGGTCAGGGCGATCATGCGCAGGCCCGGGTTGAGCGTCTTGTTGAACACGACGTAGGCCCCGCCGTGGAACCGCCCGATCGAGGCCACGACGATCGTGCCACGGAAGTTGACCACCGAGCGGGCGATCTCCGCGCCCCACTCCAGCTGCTCGTTGCGCAGCGACCAGGTGCTGCCGTCGAAGCCGGCCAGGTTGGCCAGCACGACCACGGGTCGCCGCCCCGAGGCGTGGGTGATCGCCCGGGCGACCTTCTTGCTCGCCGACGGGTACAGCGTCCCGCCGGCCCACACGGTCGCATCCCCCGCGGGCCCGTGACCGCTGCTGCTGGGCCGGGGGTGCGACTCGATCCCGATGAGCGTCACGGCCTGCCCTGCCATGGCGGTGTCCCACACGACCGCCGCATCGCCGCCGGCCATGTCGGTCCAGCGCTCCAGCCGCGGGGCGTCGGCGTCGGCGACGGCCGCCATCACCGGGCGGATCTCGAAGGGCACCTTGCGCCCGGGGTTGGCCGCGGCATCCAGGATGTCCCCGACCGTCGCGTGACCCAGCGCCCCGTCGTAGGGCGCGGTGCACACGTCGCGGTCGATGGGGTCGCTCGTGGGCACCGGCCGGGCGGTGCGGGCGACCAGCCGGTGATGATCGAGCACGATCCGGTAGGCCTCGGCCAGGTCGGCGGCACGGTGGTGCGCCTGCCCGTTCGGGCCCATGACGTCGGCATAGCCGCCGAGGGCCAGGTCGCTGGCCGCGGACACACCGCCGGAGGTGGCCAGCGCGCGTCGCCCGGTCAGGACCATCGCGGTCCCGTCGACCATGACCAGGAGGCCCGCGCAGTGGCCCAGCATCGTCGCCACCGAGTTCCAGTAGCTCTGGGCGCCCACGTTGATCCCGGCGACGATCACGTCGACCTCGCCCCCGGCCTGCGTGAACTGCAGGATCCGGCGCACGACGGACGCGCACCAGTCCATGTTCTCCGTGCCGCTGTCCATGGAGATCTGCGCACCGGCCGACACCGCCACCCACTCGACGGGGATGCCGTTGGCGGCGGCCAGGTCGAACGCGGCGATGATCCGCCGGCACTCGTCCTCGGCGACAGCTCCCATCATCCGGGCCGGGTCGCCGGCGATCCAGACCCGCGAAGTGGGCTGGGAGTGCCCGGGGAACCGGTGGGTGAGGACGCCCACGACCACCCCGCTGTCCTGCTCCCCCAGGGTCCGGTCCACCGGCGAGAGGGTGTCCAGGTGCTCACCGTTGCCCGCGTCGAGCGGGTCGAGGTCCAGCTCGGTGAACCAGGCGTCCTTGCCCCATCCGGCCAGCGCGACCGCCAGGGCGTCGGCGGGCCTGGGCGGGCGGGCACGCCTGGCCTCCGGCTCGATCCGCGCGACGGTGGCCCCGGCCTTGACCAGGTCGCCCACGGACAGCAGCCCGCGGACGCGCCCCGGTGCTGTGGCGCGCACAGGCGACTCGCACTTCATGGTCTCCACGGTCAGCAGGCGGTCGCCGATCGCGACGCTCTCGCCTGGCTGCACATGGGTGGCAACCACCAGGCCGGGCAGTCCGGTCGTGATCTCGGTCGTCATTGCTGTGCCTCCTGCGATGTCGGGGGCTCGGGTCTGGATGGGTGCGGTGAGGGGGTGGGTGGGGCGGGCTCGGCGGTCTCGATGACGACGACCGCGCCGGCGATGGTCGGCTCGTGGGTCAGGGACAGGTGGGTGCGGATCTCGCCGAGGCTCGCCCGGACCGCCTGCTGCAGCTGGCCGTGCAGGCGCAGCGAGGGCCGGCCCCAGCCGTCGGTGACGACCTCCACCTGCCGCCAGTCCATGTCGGGCAGGACCGGCGCCCGTGCAGGCCGGGCTCCCGAGAACGCCTTGACGAAGGCCTCCTTCGCGGCGAACCGGCCCGCGAGGTGGGCCGCGGCCCCGGAGGCTCCCGAGGCGGCGAGCAGCTCGGTGCGGGTGAACGTGCGCTCCGCGAAGGCGGATCCCACGCTGCCCAGCTGCTGGCCGAACTCCTCGACCGACACCAGGTCCATGCCCAGGCCCAGGACCGCCATCACGACGCCCGCCCTGCCCGTCCAGGCTCAGGGCTGGAGCGGCCCAGCAGCATCTCGGCCTCTGCGGCGCCGGTGAGCGGCCGCTCGGTCCGCCGGGTCAGCAGGGGCTCACCGCCGTGGATCGAGGCCAGGCGTCGGCGCGCGGCCACGACCCGGCGACGGTCGGCGCGGGCCAGGTGGTCCGCCCGCTGGTCGTCGGACAGGCCGGCCAGGAACACGTCGGGATGGGCGAGCGCCACCACGGCACTGACGTGGCCGAACCCGAGGCTGGTCAGCAGCGCGGCGCGGACCGGCTCGTGCCGGCGCAGCGGCCGGTGGTCGACGAGGACATCACCGGGGGTCACGGCCGGGTCGACGCTGACGAGGTTCGGGTTGCCCGGCACGATCCCTGTCTCGAAGACGTCGCACAGGCCGGCGATCTGCCAGGCGGCCGCTCCTCCCTTCGAGTGACCCGTGAGCGCCTTCTGCGAGATGACCCGCAGCGCGGCACCCGGAGTGCGGCCCAGCTCGCGCTGGATGGTCGCGTGGATGAACGCCTCGTTGGGATCGTTGGCCTGGGTCGAGGTGTCGTGCTTGGACACCACGGCCACGTCGTCGGCGCCGAGGCCGAGGTCGGCCAGGCCGCGCGCCAGCGGCGAGTCGGTGCCACCGCGAGCAGCGCCCAGCGCTCCCAGGCCGGGGGCCGGGATGGAGGTGTTGATGCCGTCGCCGAAGCTGGCCGCGTAGGCCACCACGGCCCGGACGGGCAGGCCGAGGGCGAGGGCCACGGAGCCCCGGACGACCAGGAAGCTGCCGCCGCCCTGGGCCTCGACGAAGCCGCGTCGACGCCGGTCGCCCGGACGGCTGTGCTGGTGCGGGGCCAGGCCCGCGGCGATCATCGCCTCGTTGTCGGCCGTGGCCGCCATGTCGGCGAAGCCGTTGATCCCCTCGGTGCTCAGGTCGTCCCAGCCGCCGGCCACGACGACGTGCGCCTTGCCCAGGCGGATCTTGTCGACGGCCTCCTCGAGGGAGACCGCGGCGGTGGCGCAGGCCGCGACGGGGTGGACCATCGGTCCGTAGCCGCCGATCAGGCCCTGGTTGGTGTGCGCGGGCACGACGTTGCCGAGGGCCTCCTGCAGGACGTCGTTCGCATGCTGGCGACCGGTGGCCGGTGCCATGTACATCGTGCGGATGCTCGACATGCCACCCATCCCGCTGCCCTGCGTGTTGCCCACGAGGCTGGGGTGGACCGCCGCGACGAGCTCCTCGGGGGTGACACCGGCATCGGCCAGGGCCTCCGCGGTGACCACGAGGTTCCATGCCGCGAGCGGGTCCATGGACCCCGCGGCGCCGCCGTCGAGGCCGTGACGGACCGGGTCGACCCCGTCGGGGAACTGGCCGCCCACCGAACGGCTCAGCATCCGCCGAGTCGGGATGCGGATGGCCGCGCCGGCCGGGAAGGTGACGCTCCACGTGCCGTCGGACTCGTGGACCGTGGCGCTCTCGGTGCCCGATGCCAGGGCACGGGCCTCGCCGAGGCTGGCGACGGTGCGCGTGAGCGGGCGGTCGAGGAAGGCCTCCGTGAACTGCTCGTAGCCGTCGGCGGCGACCCCAACTGTGACGCTCAGCGGGCGGATGCCGGTCCGGCGGCGAACCTCGTCGCGATAGCGGTCGGCCACCGCGGACTGCGCGACAGGCTCCTTCGTGGCGGCATCCCGCCAGCGCCCGGCCGCCTCGTCCCATTCGATGAGACCGGTGCGCCACGCCAGCTCGACCACGCCGGAGGCCTGCAGGCCACCGGATTCGGCCTGCCAGCGGGTGGTCGAGCCGCCTAGGGGGCCGAGCTCGGCGATCCCCACGATCACGACCATCTCGTCGGCGCTGATCCTCGGCGCGCGCAGTTCGGCGGCCGGGCCGGTCCGCCCCCCACCTCTGAGCAGGGCTTCAGGGAGGTTCGGCAGGGCCGGGACGGTGCTCGGTGCAGCGTTCGGAGGAGTCGGGTCGGGAGTGCCCGCCCGGGCGGCCTCGGTCGCAGCGGCGCGCAGGGCCGGTCCGACGTCGTGCCGGCCTCCCAGGCCGCCGGACAGGTCCAGGCGCAGCGGCTCGGCTGCCGCCCGGGTGGCGTAGGTGGGCAGCGCCAGGGCGGCGATCATGGCGCCGATCTGCTCGGCCGACCACGTCGTGATCCCCAGGCGGCGCTCCACGGCCTCGGCCAGTCGGTCGTTGCCGGCCATCAGGCCCGTGCCGCGGACCCAGCCGATCTCGGCGCCGATGAGCCTGGTCGACCGGCCCCACGTGGCAGCCTCCGAGTGCCAGCGGGCGAACATCGTCTCGAGCGCAGCCTTGGCCTCGCCATAGGCGCCGTCGCCGCCGAAGGTCCCATGGTTCGGGGAGAGGGGCAGGACCACCGTGAACGGGTCCCGGTCCGCCGCGGCGACCCTCTGCGCGAGCCCGCCGACGAGGCGCTGGACCCCCAGCAGCAGCAGGCGCAGCGCGGTCTGTGCGTCCTCCCGGGCGTCGGGCAGGTCGCCGCCGGCCGGAGCCGCCGCGAACGGCAGGACGAGTGTCGGCCAGAGGGCGGGCTTGACCTGCCGGGATGCTGCCCCCACCTGCTCGACGGTCGGGGTGGTCAGCCAGTCGAGCACCGCGTCGATGTCGGCGAAGGACGCGAGGTTGGCCCGGACCACGTGAAGGCTCGCGCCGGGCGCCGCGCAGCGACGCTCCAGGTCGCGGTAGCCGGCGATGCGCCCCTCGTCGTCGTTGGTGGTGACGACGATGGTCGTGGCGCCCCCGCGCAGCAGGTGGGCCAGTGCAGCGTGGGCGATCGAGCCCGGCGAGGCACCGGTCACCAGGGCGACCTGGCCGGCGAGCTGCCCGGGTCGGGCGGACAGCTCGGCCACCTCCGGCAGTGCGGCGCCCGCCTCGACGGGAAGGCCGCGCGGCTCGAGGGCGAGGGCATGGTCGAGCAGGCCCGCGGTGCGTGGGTGGCTGTAGGCGAGTCGCTCGCGGTGGTAGCGCAGGGCCTCGGCGATCCGTGGCTCTGCGTCGCGGTGCACAGCGATCTGGTCGAGGGCCTCGGGACTCGGGAAGGGGGCCCCGGCGACCTCGGCCTCGATACTGCTCTGGACGAGCTGCTCCACGTCGTTGCGGACCCAGGTGTCGGCCGAGGCCAGCATGACGTGACGTGCCGGGTCGAATGTCGCAGCCACCTGCTTGGCTGCGCCATGCTCGGATTCCAGCAGCGCCAGGCGCTCGGCAAGCTCTCGCTGGGCGGCCCCTGCGGCCTCGTCGTAGGGCTGCGGGGTGTCGCGGCCCAGCTTCGTCAGCAGGTCCGTCGCCTGCTCGGCCATGACCCCCTCGACGTGATCGCGCAGCGCGGTGACAGCGGCCGCGTCCACAGGGCCTCCAGCCGTCGTCGTGGCCACGGGTGCCACGGTGACGCCGGCCCGGGAACCGGCCGCACGGACCGCCGCGTCGATCAGCTCGTCGGCGGTGGCGCCGTCCAGCTCACCGAGCGGCCCGCCACGCTTGCTCGTGCCCTCGCGCGTGCCCAGGACGAGCTCCAGGCTGGTCCGGTCGACCCAGCCGGCACCCAGGCCCCAGTGGCGCTCGACGCGCCTGGCGAGGGAGCCGGGGGTCCCGCCGCGCGGTCCCAGCGCCGAGGTCAGGCCGGACTCGACCGCTGCGGCGAGCACCGGGCCGGGGTAGCGGTACCCCACGCTGCGTCCGGCGAGGTTGCTCACGAGGTCGGGCAGTGGCGCCTCGTGGGCGCCGTCGATGGCGGGCACCGAGAACTCCTTGCCCAGGTCCATGAGCACCTGGTTGCGGCGGCTGGACGCCCCGTCCACGAGGACGTCGACGGTGTCGGTCCCCAGCTGCTCGGGCCGGGCACCCACGCGCAGGGCGAGCAGTGCGGCCAGCGCGGTGGCGTGGTCGACTGGCGCGTCGGCCGGGGCGTCCCCGCCCGGGGCCGCGGTGACCGGGGCTGCCAGCGGCGCCTGCGGAGACGCGGCCTCGTGGGGGGAGGCGGTGAAGTCGTCTGCGACTGCCGCGGGGGCGGGAGTGGGGTCGGTGTCGCTCTGGAAGACCGCCTCGCCGTCCAGCTCGAGGTTCAGCACGACGGGCCGGGTCCCCTCATGGGTGGGCAGGGCCAACGAGCCCTTGGCCAGGTTGGCCAATGTGGGCGCGGAGCCGACGCCGATCTCGACGAAGCGCTCCACGGCCGGTCCGTCCTTGGCCGTCAGCAGCTCGAACGTGTCGATCCAGCGGACAGGCGAGGCGAACTGCCAGGCCAGCAGCTCGACGAGCAGCGTACGGGCCAGGGTCGCGGGATCGGCCGAGGCGGCGTCCCAGTCGGCCAGGACCCCGGCGAGGACGGGCGAGCCGCAGGCCTGCTCGACGCCGGCCACGAAGTCGCGGTCCAGGCTGAACAGGCGCGGGTACAGGTTGGGGATGTAGCGGCCCACCAGCTCGGCCGGGTCGACCCGCTCGGGCAGCTGGGCGCGCAGGTGCTCGCGGAAGCGATCGACGCCGGGGGTCAGCGCGCTGGAGTGGAAGGGCACGTCGATGCCCGGCACGTAGACGAGCGGGGCCCGGCCGGGCGTCCCCTCGCCCAGCCGCTGCGCCAGCGTCTCCAGTGCGGTCACCGTGCCGGCCACCGCGTACTGCTTGCCGCGCAGGTTGTGGTTGACGATCTCGCAGAGCTGACCGGTCTGCTGTGCGACACCGGCGACGAGCTCCTCGGCCTGGGCGTGCGACAGGCCCGCGAGGTGCGGCCTGATGACGCCGAGGCGGTAGTCCGACTGGCCCTGCTCGTCGCGCGGCACGAGGCCGTGCATCGACTGCCCGCGGGCGAACACCAGCTCGATGAGTGCGGGCAGGCTCAGGACCGTCGACGAGGCGGCCAGGGCGTTGTACTCCCCGACGGAGTGCCCGGCCACCACCGCGCTCGGGTCGAACGCGCCGGCCTCTCTGAGCTGGGCGACCTGGGCCGAGGCCAGGGTCGCCATCGCCACCTGGGTGAACTGGGTCAGGTGCAGCACGCCGGCCGGGTGCCGATGGACGGCACCGCCGGCCTGCACGGAGGCAGGGTTGCCCCGGACCACCTCGAGGATCGAGAAGCCGAGCCGCTCGCGGGTGATCCGGTCAGCCTCGTCCCACACACCGCGTGCGGCCGGCGAGGTCGCGTACGCATCCATGCCCATCCCCTGGGCCTGGATGCCCTGCCCGGGGAAGACGTGCACGGTGCGGGGCGGGGCTACCTCGGCCACGCCCCGGGCGACGAGCCCGGACGCCGCCGTGACCTCGACCTCGACCACACGCGCCCCGTCGCGCAGCCCGACCCGGGTCACCGTCACCTCGACCTGCTCGCCCGGGAGGACCGGAGCGACGAACTCGACCGACCAGCGACGCAGCCGATCGGACCTGCCCCCGGCGGCACGCTCGATCACGGCACGGGTGGCGGCCGCGGAGGTCCACATCCCATGGACGATCCGGCCGGGCAGCCCCACCATCCGGGCCAGCGCGTCGCTGCGGTGGATCGGGTTGAGGTCGCCGCTGACCATCGCGAACGACTCGAGGTGCCGGGGGGCGGTCAGGGTGAGGCGTCCGAGGGTCCGCCTCGGCGTGTCGATGTGCTCCTGGGCGCGCTCGACCACCGTCTCGAGCGGCAGCGAGCGATCGACCAGGGCACGCCGGACGAAGAACCCGTCGCGCACCGCAAGGCCGCCCGCAGTGGAGCGCACCGTGACCAGATGGCCGCGATCCGTCCTGGTGATCGTGGGGCGATCGACGCTCGGCGCGTCGGAGTCGATCGGGACGGTCGGGCGGATCACGTGGTGGGTGGCGTGGACGAGGTCCAGCACGCTGTCGGCAAGGCCCACCTCGGCCAAGCGGGTGAAGATCTCCGGCCAGAGCTGGGCCATCACGGCATCGGGCAGCTCGGCGTGCGCCCCGACCGTGGCGGCGTGGGCGCCGCGCCCGGCGGGGCTGCCGGCGGGGCGGGCGAACATGGCCAGCAGGGACGCGCCCGCGGCGCTGAGGCCCTCGGCAGTCACGGTGAAGGTCACGACGCCGGCCTGGCTGGTGGCCTCGACCGGGACGACGAGCTCGCCGTCACCAGATCGGCCCAGGGAGGGCCACCGGATCGACAGGCGCACTCCACCCCCCTCTGCGACCTCGAGCGTCGCGGACTCGCCACTGGGGCCGCCTGCCTGCTCGGCGCTCCACGTCGCGCGGTGGTCCTCGAACTGCCACTGCTCGGCCGGGGCGATGCGACGCAGCGGGTTGGGCCGCGAGGCGCCCAGCCACAGCCAGGTGGGCGCGGCGAGGGCGGCCCAGAGCACGGGCTCGGTCGCGGGGACGTGGCGGTCGATCCCGAGGCGGAAGTCCAGCCCGGCTGCGGTCTCGAGCTGCTGGGCCCCGGGACCGCGGGGCACGCCCGCGACACCGGAGGGCAGGGCTGGGGCGCCAAGTCGTCCGGCGACCTCGGACTCGAAGCGGTCGAGCAGGCCGGCCACGGGCTCGTCGACGACCTGGATGCCACCGACGGCGCGGGGGCCCGGGATGATCAGAACCTGATCGGCGTCGTAGCGGTCGTCGTGCGCCTGCCACAGGGCGTCGGACTGGTACCAGCGGCGCACGTCCGCATCGATCACCGGAACGAACGGCACGGGCTTGCCCGGCATCCGCGCGATCGTGCGGAATGCGGCGACGTCGGCCGGATGCAGCAGCGCCGTGCGGGCCACGGGATGTGCTGCCAGGAGGGCCTCGACCGCGGCGACGGGGTCGTCCACCGAGGCCGAGTCGGCGAAGAGCGTGGGCACCTCGCCTGTGTCCCTGGCATCCAGGCGGGCCTCCGCGAGCTGGAGCAGGGCGACGAACCTGGCGCGATGGGTCACGTCGAGCCAGGCCCCGTCGTCGTAGCGGCGGTGGCGGCCTATGGCGGTCAGCTCGACGAACCGGCGCAGCACTTCCTCGTATGTCATCTCGGCGAGGTCGCCGAAGTAGGGCTTCGCGGTGCGCGACAGTGCCTCGACGATCTCGTCGTGCCGGGCCGCGACAGCCTCGGCATCGCCGGCGACCTCGTCGAGGAGGCGGGCGGCGGCGGCCGCGCTGTTCTCCAGGAAGTGGATGTCGGCATCCAGTCCGGATCGGCCCGAGGTCGCCCCCCCGGCCACTTGGCCGCGCAGGACCCAGCTGTCGTGCCCCGCCGCGGCGACGAGCGCGGCCTTCACGGATCCGGACGCACCGGACTCGCGGGTGGCCATCGCGACCGTACCCAGGAGGATGGCGTCGACCGGCATCGGGGCCTCGCCGTGGGCCAGCGCCCAGTCGCCGGTCAGCAGCTCGGCTGCTCGGCTGGGCTGCCCGATCCCCCCGCCGACCCCGAGCAGCACGTTGTCGTGCTCGCGGATCAGGTGGTAGGTCTCCAGCAGGAGGTCCTCCAGGTCCTCCCAGGAATGGTGTCCGCCGGCGGCCCCACCCTCCAGGTGCAGCCAGACGCGGTGCGGGGTCCGCTCGGCGATGGCCAGGACCTCGCGCACGCCGCCCACGGTTCCGGGCTTGAAGGCGTTGAGCCAGATGCCGGCCTCGTTGAGCTCGTCGAGGAGCGCGAGCGCCTCCTCCAGCGGCGGGATCCCCGCCGAGACGGTGACGCCGTTGATCGGGGCACCCGCGGCGCGGGCCTTCTGCACGAGGCGCTCCTTGCCCAGGTGCAGGTCCCACAGGTACGGGTCGAGGTTGAGGGCGTTGAACACGACCTCCTGGCCGCGGTCCAGCGACTCGCGCAGCTCGGCCATCCGCAAGGTGAAGATCCGCTCGGAGACCTGCCCGCCGCCGGCAAGCTCGGCCACGTGCCCCGCGTTGGCAGCGGCGGCGACGATCGGCACGCCGACCGTGGAGGGGGTCATGCCAGCCAGGACGATCGGGGACCGCCCGGTCGCGGACGTGTGTCGATTGACCAGGCTGACCGTGCCGTCAGCGCGGCGCACGACACGCGGCCGGTACCGCTCGTAGTCCAGCGGTTGAGCCGGTGCGGAGCCCGGCGTGAAGAGCTGCATGCGGCCAGCCGAGGTGCTCGGGTCGACCACGGTGACGCCACGTCCCCGCAGGGCGGCTGCCGTGGTCCCCCCGAGGCTGCCCAGACGGCTCACCACGACCGCGACCGGCCCGCTGGGGGCCGTCCCGCCGTCGGAGGCCATTTCGCCGTCAGGGGTCAGCTCGGGATTGGCAGTCACTTCACGCAGGGCAGCGACCCAGTCGTGGGGGCGGGCAAGGATCGAGCGCACGACCTGCCCGGTCGCCCCCGGCCCGGAGATCGGCGCGGCGGTCGCGGGGTCCACAACGGGCATCCGGGGAACGCTGACTGCCGGCGTCACCGCAAGGTCGATCGTGGCGCCGGCATCGCCGGGAAGGGCGACCCCCAGTGCCTCAGCCTGGGCCAGGGCCTCGCGTGCGGAGGTCTCGAGATCGGGGTGATGGAACGCCACCGGGGAGGCCAGCGGCTCCCATATGAGGTCGAGCACATCCCCGCCGTGCCGCCCCTTGGACCGTGCGGCGGCCTGGGCCGCGCTGACCGCCTCCAGTCTGGCGCGCAGCACGGCCAGCGCACCCGGATCGCCGCTGAGCACGTGCTGTCTGGGGCCGTTGGCCACGGCCACGACGACGTCGTCGCCGGCGCGCGCGGCCGCGAGGGCCGCGTCCAGGGCACCGAGTCGGGGTCCGCTGACCGCCACCATGGGTGTCGCCGCGCCGGTGTCGCCCCGCGCGGCGGCGCGCGTCTGGTCGCCGGACACAGTCCAGCGGTGGCCGGCAGTGTGGGCGCCCATCAGCGCCATGAGCTGTGCCGCCGCGACGACGTGGGCCACGGGCACGATCCCGTCGGGGCCGGCGGCGGTCGCGGTCAGCCACGCAGCCATGATCCCTGCACTGTGCCCCGCGGCACTGCCGCGGTTCAGGCTGCCGACCGAGAGCCCCTCGAGGGCCAGCCCCGAGGTGTGGGCGAGGTTCGCCAGGAGACTGCCCACGAGCAGGAAGGGGGCTGCGAGGGCGCGCTCATCAAGATCGGCATCCGGGTCCACCTCCGGATCCCCGGACGCCGAACCGGATTGGGCTGCGACCAGGCCAGAGGCGAGCGGACCCGAGGCGAGCAGCACCGGCGAGAATCCGTCGGGGAACTGCCCCAGCGCGCGAACGGCTGTCGTCGCCGCCCACTCGTCAAGCTCCGCGGACACCTGCTCGAGCCAGGCGGTCAGCTCGGGGCGGCCCAGCAGCGCCTCGGCGAGAACCGCCTGCCAGGCCGGGTCGATGCCCGGGAAGAGCAGGGCGGTCGGCCGGTTCTCCAAGCCGCTGGCGAGACTGCCGGGCAGCCCCGTCCTGGGCGAATCGGTCTGGGTCGTGATGCTCATCAGGTGCCTCTCGGTGTGCCGTCATTGCCGCGCCTGGCCGCCGCCTCGTGCGACTCCCCCCGAGCCAGCCCTCAGGTCCGGCATCCAGCACGCCGTCCGACCCAAGGCTTTTCATGAGCAATCCCTCATGTTTTGCGTCAGCATGCCAGACCCACCGGGGGAATGGGAAGGGCTGGCCGCGGACCCCACGGGGTCACGGCCTTGGGGACGGGCGGCAGATGGCCGATGGCGTCGGCGAATTCGGCCACGCCACGCGAGGCGGGATCGCGGCGGCTGTGATGCAGTTCACGGGCGTGTCGGACTGACCCCCGCCGTGGTGTGGCTGGGCTCAGGCCCTTGGCCCGGGCATGTCATCGTGAGCGGATCGTCACCGCCATCGCCGGACTCAGGCCCCCGGCGGCCCCACGCCACACAGGCGTCCGGGCGGTCGGCTCGTCGTCTCGGACCTCACGTTTCGGACCTCACGTTTCGGACCTCACGTTTCGGACCTCACGTTTCGGACCTCACGTTTCGGACCTCACGAGGAGCTCTGGGCGCGGCATATCAGGGCTCGTCGTAGAAGAGCCGCTCCACGACAGCCCGTGCGCGGCGGGTGGTGCGACGGTAGTCCTCGACGAGCTGGCCGGACTCCCCCGGCGCGTAGCCGAGCAGCCGCCCGACGGACGCCAGCTCCCGGACGTCGGTGGGCACCATGTCCGTGGAACGGCCGCGGACGAGCATCACAACGTTGCGGATGCGCGTGGCCATCCGCCAGGCGTCGGTCAGGACCTGGCCGTCCGCCGGGTCGATGAGCCCGCATCGCTGCGCCGCCTGAAGCGCGCGCATCGTCCGGGGCGTTCGCAGCGCGGGATACCCGTGGGCGTGCCGCAGCTGGATGAGCTGGATCACCCACTCCACGTCCGAGAGCCCGCCCCGGCCGAGCTTCGTGTGCAGTGTGGGGTCTGCCCCGCGCGGCAGCCGCTCGGACTCCATCCGGGCCTTGAGCCGTCGGATCTCACGCACCTGATCGACTCCGACGCCGCCCTCAGGCCACCGGATCGGGTCGATCGCGGCGCGCACCTTCTTCCACGTGTCCTCGTCCCCGGCCACACGATCGGCTCGCAGCAGCGCCTGGGCCTCCCAGAACGAGCGCCAGCGCTGGTAGTAGCCCGCGTAGGACGCGACCGTGCGTACCTGCGGACCCTGCCGGCCCTCCGGCCGCAGGTCCGTGTCGAGCTCGAGCGGCGGATCGGTCGACGGTGCATTGAGCAGGGCCCGCACCTCGTTGGCCACCTGCATGGCCGCGGCGGTCGCGGCCTGCTCGTCGGCGCCGGGGACCGGATCGTGGACGAACACGACATCGGCATCGCTGCCGTAGCCCATCTCCCCTCCACCGAAGCGACCCATGCCGATGATCAGCATCCTCGTGGGCAGTGGGCCGCCTCGAGCCGCCTCCGCCGAGGCCACCGCGGCCTGCAGCGCGCCGGCGATCGTCGCGTCGACGACATCGGTGAGCGCGTTGCCCACGTCTTCGACGGTCAACGAGCCCAGCACGTCGGTCGCCGCGATCCGGAAGAGCTCACGCCGACGCAGAGCGCGCACGGCGGCCACCGCATGCCCCGCCTCCCGGTGCCGCGCGGCCGTGGCCAGGAACTCCGATGTCAGTGCCGAGGCCGGCCGGGGCCGCAGCTCCTCGGGATCCGCCAGCACGGCCACACCCTCGGGTGCGCGCAGGAGCAGCTCGGAGGCGTACCGGCTGCTGGCCAGCAGCTTGGCCAGTCGCTCGGCGCAGGCCGACTCGTCGCGCAGCAGCCGCAGGTACCACGGTGTCGCCCCCAGGGCGTCGGACACCCGGCGGAACCCGAGGAGGCCGGCGTCGGGGTCGGGGGCGTCGGCGAACCAGCCCAGCATCACGGGCAGCAGCGTCCGCTGGATGGACGCCCGTCGGCTCACACCAGCGGTGAGCGCCTGGATGTGGTTGAGAGCTCCGGCAGGGTCGGCGAAACCGAGGGCGTCGAGGCGGTCCCGCGCCGCCTGCGGGGTGAGCCTGGCCTGCCCGGACGCCAACCGCGCTACGGCGTCGAGCAACGGACGATAGAAGAGCTTCTCGTGGATCCGGCGCACCTCGTGCGACCGTCGCTGCCAGGCTGCCACCAGCTCGGCCGCCGGATCCGTCGTGAAACCCATCGCCCGACCGAGGCGGCGCAGGTCCTCGTCCCCCCGCGGGACCAGATGCGTTCGGACCATCCGGTGCACCTGGATGCGGTGCTCCAGCGTGCGCAGGAAGCGGTAGGCGGCGGCCAGCGCGGCGGCGTCCTCGCGTCCGACGTAGCCCCAGTTGGCCAGCGACTCCAGGGCCGAGAGCGTGTTGGGACTGCGCAGCATGACGTCGCTGCGACCGTGGACGAGCTGCAGGAGCTGGACGCTGAACTCCACGTCACGAAGGCCGCCTGGGCCGAGCTTCAGCTGCCTGTCCGCGTCCCGCGCCGGCACGTGGCGCTCGACCCTCCGACGCATCTGCTGGACCTCGGCCACGAACCCCTCGCGGTCCGCGGCCCCCCAGACGAAGGGCAGCACCGCATCGACGTAGGCCGCCCCCAGGCTGGGGTCCCCGGCAGCGGGACGCGCCTTGAGCAGCGCCTGGAACTCCCACGTCTTGGCCCAGCGCTGGTAGTAGCCGATGTGGCTGCGCAGGGTCCGCACAAGGGCGCCGGAGCGGCCCTCTGGGCGCAGCCCGGCGTCCACCTCCCAGATCGAGCCCTCTGCGGTCGACGTGCTGCACAGCCGCATGACGGCCGTGGCCAGGGTGGTGGCCGCGCGCAGTGCAGCCGTCTCGTCGGCCGGGATGTCGGACTCCACCGGCTCCGCCACGAAGATGACGTCGACGTCGCTGATGTAGTTCAGCTCCCGCCCCCCGCACTTGCCCATCGCGATGACCGCCAGCCGGACCGGCGCCGCCCCCGGGGGCAGCTCCTGGCGGGCCAGCTGCAGCGCCGACTCCAGGACCGCATCGGCCAGGTCGGACAGCCGGGCGGTCGTCTCCTCGAAGGCGGCACCCTCGGCGAGGTCGGCCACCGCGATCCGCAGCAGCTCGCCCCGATATCCCACGCGCAGCCGATCCGCTCCACCACTCGGCTCGCCGGCCAGCACATGCGCGAGCAGCTCGCCCCGGGCGTCGCGCGAGGGCGAGGGGTACGGCTCCAGGAGAAGTGGGAGGTGCTCCGGGTGGCGCACGAGATGCTCGACGAGAGCCAACGACGCCCCCGCCACGCGGGTGAACCGCCGCCAGCCAACGGAGTCCTGGACGAGCGCGGCAAGCCCCGCGGGGTCGGTGTCGGCCAGGGCCAGCGCGCCTCGGATCACCTGACCCGGGTCAGCCGCACGAGCCACCTCGTCGAGCAGCGCCTCGTCCCACCACTGCGCCGAGGCCAGGGCGGCGTCGGCACCCTCGGCGTCGGCGACGCCGAGACGGGCCAGGCGCGCCGCCCGGGAGTCCTGCCGCCGGAGCTGGGGGTCCACGGTCGCCGCCTACAGGACCGGCAGGTACCGGTCCAGCTCGAAGGAGGTCACCTGCCGACGGTACTCCTCCCACTCCGAGCGCTTGTTGCGCAGGAAGAAGTCGAAGACGTGCTCGCCCAGGGTCTCGGCCACCAGCTCGCTGCGCTCCATGGCCTGGATCGCCTCGTCCAGGCTCGCCGGCAGCGGGTGCATCCCCAGCGCGCGGCGCTCGGAGTTGCTCAGCGCCCAGACGTCGTCGTCGGCCCCCTGCGCCAGCTCGTAGCCCTCCTCGATCCCCTTCATGCCCGCCGCCAGGAGCAGCGCGTACGCGAGGTAGGGGTTGGTGGCGCTGTCCATGGCCCGGAACTCGATGCGGGTGGAGTTTCCCTTCTCAGGCTTGTACATCGGCACGCGCAGCAGCGCGCTGCGATTGTTGTGACCCCAGCACACCCATGCCGGGGCCTCGCCCCCGCCGACGAGCCGCTTGTAGGAGTTCACCCACTGGTTGGTCACCGCGGTGATCTCCGGGGCGTGGTGCAGCAGCCCGGCCATGAACGACCGCGCGACGCGACTGAGCTGCAGCTCGGCCCCCGACTCGAAGAACGCGTTGCGGTCGCCCTCGAACAGGGAGAGGTGCGTGTGCATCCCCGACCCGGGATGGTCGCGGAACGGCTTGGGCATGAAGGACGCGCTCACGCCCTGCTCGAGGGCCACCTCCTTGACGACCAGGCGGAAGGTCTGGATGTTGTCCGCGGTCGTCAGCGCGTCGGCGTAGCGCAGGTCGATCTCCTGCTGCCCCGGCCCGCCCTCGTGATGGCTGAACTCCACCGAGATGCCCATCGCCTCCAGCATCTGGATCGCCTGGCGGCGGAAGTCGTACCCGACGCCCTGGGGGGTGTGGTCGAAGTACCCGCCCCAGTCGACGGGCACCGGGGTCTCCCCGGGGACATGGGTCTTGCGGAACAGGAAGAACTCGATCTCCGGGTGCGTGTAGAACGTGAAGCCGCGGTCGGCCGCCTTCGAGAGCGTCCGCTTGAGCACGTACCGCGGGTCGGCGAAGCTGGGGCTGCCGTCGGGCATGAGGATGTCGCAGAACATCCGGGCGACGCCGCGGGACTCCCCGCGCCAGGGAAGCACCTGGAACGTCCCCGGGTCGGGCATGGCCAGCATGTCGGCCTCCTGCACCCGGGCGAAGCCCTCGATCGCCGAGCCGTCGAAGCCGATGCCCTCGGTGAAAGCGCTCTCGAGCTCGGCCGGGGCGATCGCCACGCTCTTGAGGAAGCCGAGCACGTCGGTGAACCACAGACGGACGAACCTGATGTCCCGCTCCTCGACCGTCCGCAGCACGAACTCGGTCTGCTTGTCCATGGGCGACATCCTGCCGCATGGCACAGACATACCCACGGGCTGTGACCTGCCAGTGCCCCGAGCCCCGCCACGCAGGCGATTCGCGGGGCGCCACGCCGGCGATAGCCTCCCGGCATGCCCAGACTGCGGATCGCCCTGGCCCAGGTGAACCCGACCGTCGGGGACCTCGCCGGCAACGCCGACATCGTCGTGCGGACCACCGAGCAGGCGCGCGACGCGGGCGCCCAGATCGTCGCGTTCCCCGAGATGATGCTCACCGGATACCCGATCGAGGACCTGGCCCTGCGCCGCTCCTTCCAGCTCGCCTCCGTCCGGGCGCTCGACACGTTGGCAGGCACGCTGGTCGACCGCGGACTGGAGCACCTGGTCGTGATCGTGGGATACCTGGACCTGCTCGACGCGGGCCGGGACCATCCCCTCGGCACTCCGCCCGGAGCCCCGATCAACGCCGGGGCAGTCCTCCACGACGGGCTGGTGGTGGCCCGCTACGCCAAGCGTCAGCTGCCCAACTACGGGGTGTTCGACGAGTTCCGCTACTTCGTGTCTGGGACCCAGCCCTGCGTGGTGCGGGTCAACGGCGTGGACATCGCGCTGAGCATCTGCGAGGACCTCTGGCAGGACGGCCCGGTCGCCCAGGTCCGCGAGTCCGGAGCCGGACTGCTCGTGGTCATCAACGGGTCGCCGTACGAGCGCAACAAGGACGACGCGCGCCTGGCCCTGGTTGCCCGGCGGGCGCAGGAGGCCGGCTGTGCGCTGGCCTATGTGAACATGTTCGGCGGACAGGACGAGCTGGTCTTCGACGGCGACTCCCTGGTGGTCTCCCCCGCCGGCGAGGTCATCGCCCGGGCTCCGCAGTTCGAGCCCGACCTGATGGTGCTGGACCTGGACCTTCCGGCTGCCTCCGGCCCGACGCCGGGCGGGATGGACCTGTCCGTCAGCCCGGTGCTTCCTCCCTCTGCCCCGGCGGTGGCGGCCGGCCGGATCGCCGAGCGCCTCAGCGACGAGGCCGAGGTCTACACCGCCCTGGTCCTGGGCCTGCGCGACTACGTGGTCAAGAACGGCTTCCGCTCTGTGACCTTCGGGATGAGCGGTGGGATCGACTCTGCCCTCGTCGCGGCGATCGCGGCGGACGCCATCGGCGGGCCCAACGTGCACGGGATCTCGATGCCCAGCAGGTACTCCTCGCAGCACTCCCGCGACGACGCCGCCGACCTGGCACGACGGATCGGCGCCCCCTTCCGGACGATCGCCATCGATCCGATGGTCCAGGCCTACCTCGACGCCATGCCCCTGACCGGCCTGGCCGAGGAGAACCTGCAGGCCCGTGTCCGGGGCACGACCGTCATGGCCGTGAGCAACCAGGAGGGCCACCTCGTCCTCGCGCCGGGGAACAAGAGCGAGCTCTCGGTCGGCTACTCGACCATCTACGGCGACGCTGTCGGTGGCTTCGGCCCGATCAAGGACGTCCCGAAGGTGTGGGTCTTCCGGCTGGCCCGCTGGCGCAACGAGCAGGCGCGCCTGGCCGGTGGCGTGCCCCCCATCCCCGAGGGGTCGATCACCAAGCCCCCGTCCGCCGAGCTGCGTCCGGGGCAGGTCGACACGGACTCCCTGCCCGAGTACGACGTGCTGGACGACCTGCTCGGCGACTACGTCGAGAGCGACCTCGGCGCGGCCGAGCTTGTGGCTGACGGCCACGATCCAGCCCTCGTCGAGCGCGTGCTACGCCTGACCGATCTGGCGGAGTACAAGCGTCGCCAGTACCCGGTCGGCACGAAGATCACGCCACGGTCCTTCGGCCGGGATCGTCGCCAGCCCATCACCAACCGCTATCGGGAGGTCGTCCCCCGGCCCCCGGACCTGCCCGGGGTCTAGGAGCGCCGCGGTATCCCCACGCGGCCGCGATTGCGCACCCGGAAGGGTTCGCCCACCGGCCCGGGGAAGCCGACGTGGGCGCCCAGTCTGGGTCGGCCCTGTCGCGGCAAGCCGCCCTCCGCCGCGCCCGGAATAGGTCGCCGATCTGGGGGTCCTGGACTCGGAGCTCTCGATTCCACGCCCACGAGGCGGCTGG
>CAZWXF010000040.1:0-17368 GCA_964638055.1 uncultured Bifidobacteriaceae bacterium
CCCATGCGGTCGCACGGGGTGCCACCGCCCGGAGGGGCCTCTCCTAGACGCGGGCGGCGGGCGTGAGGCCCAGGGACATGCCGGCCAGGCCACGGGGCCGACGCCCCAGACGGGTCGCGATGCCGCGAAGGACCTCTGCCGCGGGCGCGGTCGGCTCGGCCAGGACCAGCGGCAGACCCGAGTCGCTGCCCTCGCGCAGGCGCACGTCGAACGGGATGCGGCCGAGCAGGGGGACGTCGGACCCCAGTGCCCGGGAGAGCACACCCGCGACCTTCGCGCCCCCGCCGGCGCCGAAGATGTCGACGACCTCACCGCAGTGCGGACAGGGGAAGCCGCTCATGTTCTCGATCACGCCCGAGACGCGCTGGTGGGTCTCCTTGGCCACCATCCCCGCCCGGACGGCCACCTCGGCTGCCGCCTCCTGGGGAGTCGTCACCACGATGACCTCGGCGTTGGGCAGCAGCTGCGCGGCGGAGATCGCGATGTCGCCGGTGCCCGGGGGCAGGTCGGCCAGCAGCACATCCAGGTCGCCCCACCAGACGTCGGCAAGGAACTGCTGGAGGGCCCGGTGCAGCATCGGACCGCGCCAGGTCACCGGCTGGGTCACGCCGCCGGGCTTGAACGGGAGCATCGAGATCACCCGGACGCCGTGCGCCTCCGGCGGCATGATGAGGCCCTCGACCATCGTCGGGGCGTGCTTGACGCCCAGCATCCGCGGGATGCTGTGGCCGTACACGTCGGCGTCGACGATCCCGACGGTCAGGCCGGAGGCAGCCATCGCTGCCCCGAGGTTGGCCGTCACCGAGGACTTGCCGACCCCGCCCTTGCCCGAGGCGATGAGGTACACGCGGGTCAGCGACCCCGGCTTGGCGAACTGGATCTCACGCTCGGCCGCGCCCAGGCCCTCCCGCATCGTGCGGCGCTGCTCGTCGGTCATCACACCCAGGTCGACGTGCACGGACGTGACCCCAGGCAGGGGCTGGACCGCCCGCGTCACCCGACCGGTGATCTCGTCGCGCATCGGGCATCCGGCGACGGTGAGGAGCACCCCCACGGTGACGGCCCCTCCGTCGATCTGGATCTCGGCGACCATGCCCAGCTCGGTGATGGGCCGGCGGATCTCCGGGTCCTGCACCTGGGCCAGGGCAGCCTCGACCTGTTCGCGCGTTGGCATGGGTCAAGAGTACGTCCGCTCACGCGCCCGGTCGGCAGCTCGGACGAACCCGGCATCCCGACCAGAGCGGCCCGGGCCGTGAGGTCAGGGAGGCTTCCCGTCCCACAGCCCCCGCCAGCAGCCCGCGCAGGCCTGCCCCTGTTCCAACGGAGCAGACGTGAGGTCACGTCCAGATGCGGTCGAAGTAGTCGAGCATCGAGCGGTCCGAGGAGAAGAACCCTGTGCGCGCGGCGTTGCGGATGGACATCGCGGTCCACGCGCGCTGATCGGCCCATGTCCGGTCGACCAGCTCCTGCGCCTCCACGTAGGCACGGTAGTCCGCCAGGACCAGGTACTCGTCGCGGACCAGCAGGCTCTCCACGATCGGCCGGAACAGATCGGGCTCGCCGGGCGGCGAGTAGTACCCGGTGGCGATCTCGTCGATGACGGCGCGCAGCTCTGCGTCGGAGCGATAGACGGCGCCGGGGTCGTACCCGGCGGCTTTGCGGGCCACGACCTCCGCCTCGGTCAGACCGAACAGGAAGAAGTTCTCCGGGCCGACGAGATCACGGATCTCCACGTTGGCCCCGTCCAGCGTGCCGATGGTCAGCGCCCCGTTGAGGGCGAGCTTCATGTTCCCCGTGCCTGAGGCCTCCTTGCCTGCCATCGAGATCTGCTCGGAGAGGTCGGCGGCGGGGATGATCCGCTCGGCCAGCGTGACGTTGTAGTTCGCCGGGAAGACCACCGCGAGCCGGCCGGCCATCGAGGAGTCGGCGTCGATCGTGGCCCCGACCTGGTTGATCAGCCTGATGATGAGCTTGGCGACCTGATAGCCGGGGGCGGCCTTCGCCCCGAAGAGCACGACGCGGGGAGGGATATCCGTGCCGGGGTCGGTCCGGAGCCGGCGGTACACCGTGGCCGTGTGCAGAAGCTTGAGCATCTGCCGCTTGTACTCGTGCAGGCGCTTGATCATGATGTCGAACATCGGCTCGGTCGACAGTATCCGACCGCTCCGGGCAGCCAGCAGTCTGCTCAGGTCCGCCTTGTTCGCCTGCTTGACCGCTCGCCACTCCTTCTGGAACGAGGGATCGTCGGCATGCTCCTCCAGCTCGCGCAGTCGCTCCAGGTCAGTGAGCCAGCCGTCGCCGATCGCCTCGGTGATGAGGGCGGACAGTCGCGGGTTGGCCAGCTTCAGGAAGCGCCGTGGGGTCACGCCGTTGGTCACGTTCGTGAAGCGCTCCGGCCACATCTCGGCGAAGTCGCGCAGCACCGTGTCCTTGAGCAGCTGGGAGTGAAGCGCGGCCACGCCGTTGACGTGGGCGCTGGCGACCGTGGCCAGGTGGGCCATCCGGACCATCCGCTCCGGGCCCTCCTCGATGATCGACATCCGGATCACCCGGGACTCGTCCATCGGGAACCGCTTGCGCACCTGCTCCAGGAAGTGCTTGTTGATCTGGTAGATCAGCTCCATGTGGCGCGGCAGCAGGTAGGTCATCAATCCGACCGACCAGCGCTCCAGCGCCTCGGGCAGCAGGGTGTGGCACGTGTAGTTGAACGTGGCGCTGGTGATCCGCCAGGCCGTGTCGAAGTCCAGACCCCGACGGTCGATGAGCAGGCGCATCAGCTCGGGGATCGCGATGACGGGGTGGGTGTCGTTGAGCTGCACGCTCACGCGCTCGGGGATCGAAGTGAGCGGGATCGCCTCCAGGTCGGCCACACGCAGCAGGTCGGCCAGCGAGCATGCGGTGAAGAAGTACTGCTGGCGCAGCCGCAGCTCCTTGCCGGCGGGGGTCGAGTCCTCGGGGTACAGGACCCTGGAGATGTTCTCGCTCATCGCCTGCTGGCGCACCGCCTCGATGTAGTCCCCGGCGTTGAAGACCTCGAGGTTGAACTGCGAGGAGCCGCGCGCCTTCCACAGGCGCAGCGTGTTGACGACGTGATTGCGGTACCCCGGCACCAGCAGGTTGTGCGGGACCCCGAGCACGCGCTCGGCAGGGTGCCAGACCTTGGTGCCAGTCGCCTGATCGGTCACGACGTGCCCGCCGAAACCGACGGAGACGGCGTGCTCGCGCTGGCTGAACATCCAGGGGTTGTCGTGGTCGAGCCACTGGTCGGGCTTCTCGACCTGGCGGCCGTTCTCGAAGGACTGCTCGAAGATGCCGTACTCGTACAGGATCCCGTACCCGATCGCCGGACGGCCGAGGGTCGCCAGCGAGTCGGCGAAGCACGCGGCGAGGCGGCCCAGGCCACCATTGCCGAGCCCGGGCTCGACCTCGAGGTCGGCGATCTGGGTCAGGTCGATCTCCAGGCTCGCCAGCGCGTCGCGGGCGACATCGGTCAGGCCGGTGGCAAGCAGGGCGTTGCCCAGCTGGCGGCCGAGCAGGAACTCCGCCGAGAAGTACACGACGGTCCGGGCCTCCGCGCTGCCCCGGTCCTTGATGGTCTCCAGCCAGTCGGACATGAGGTGATCGCGCACGGTGTGGGCGAGGGCTGCGTAGACGTCGCGGCGGCTGGCACGCCTGAGGTCCACCGCGCGGTCCAGGCGCAGGTGGGACAGGAAGTCGTCCCGGAACTGCTCGGTCGTGATCGGGGTCCTGTCTGCGAAGCTCGTCATGTCACATCCCTTGGGCACTTGTCGGTGCGCCACACGGTAACGATTCGCTCAGGTTTCGGCTCCTCGGCGCTCACCGGACCCGGGGTCATCCTCGCGGCGCAGCAGGGCGCCGAGCTCGGCTCCGAGCTCGCGGACCTCACCGCGCAGGAAGTCCCGCGTCACGAGCTCGCCCGAGGCGATCCGGACGGCGGCGATCTCACGGGTCAGGTACTCGGTGTCTGCGACGAGCCGCTCGGTGAGCGTGCGGTCCTCCTGGTACTGGACCCGGTCCCGATCGGCCTGGCGGTTCTGCGCCAGCAGGATCAGCGGTGCCGCGTAGGACGCCTGGAGGGACAGCATCAGGGTGAGGAAGATGAACGGGAAGCGGTCGAAGCGCCACGCGATGGGTGCCAGGGTGTTCCACGCGACCCAGAGCAGGACGAAGAGCGTCATCCAGCCGATGAACCGCGCCGACCCGATGAACCGCGCGACGCGCTCGCTCCAGCGGCCGAAGAACTCCGGGTCGTAGGACGCTCGCACGGACCGCCGGCCCTTCGGCTGGTCCAGGCGAGTGCGAGGTGCACGTCGGGCCATCGTCTACTCCTCGTCGTCCTCGACGTCGGAGTCAGACTCGCGCCAGTCCTCCGGGAGCATGTGGTCGATGACGTCGTCCACCGTGACGGCGCCGAGGAGATGATCCCGCTCATCCACCACTGGCAGGGCGACGAGGTTGTACGTGGCGAAGTACCGGGTGACGGTGGCCAGGGTCGCCTGCGGCCCCACGGGCTCCAGTGAGGTGTCGATGACCGACGAGACGAGCTTTGCCGGGGGCTCGCGCAGGAGTCGCTGGAAGTGCGCGACGCCCAGGAACTTGCCGCTGGGCGTGTCCAGGGGTGGACGCACCACGTACACCTGCGCGGCCAGCGAGGGGGCGATCTCCGGGCTGCGGATGCGGGCCAGCGCCTCGGCCACGGTGGCATCGGGCGGCAGCATGATCGGCTCGGGGTTCATCATGCCGCCGGCGGTGTAGTCGCCGTAGGTCAGCAGGCGTCGCAGATCCGCCGCGTCGTCGGGCTCCATCTCCTCCAGGAAGACCGCGGCCTGTTCCGGGGGCAGCTCGCCGAGCAGGTCGGCGGCGTCGTCGGGCTCCATCTCCTCCAGGACGTCCGCGGCCCGCGCGACCCCCAGGCCGGTGAGGATGCTGACCCGGTCGTCCTCGGGCAGTTCCTCGAGCACGTCGGCAAGCCGTTCGTCGTCGAGGTTCCGGGCGACCTCGATGCGGCGCTTGTCCGGCAGGTCCTGGAGCACGTTGGCGAGGTCGGCGGCGCGCAGGGTGTCCATCGTGGCCAGGAGCGACTCAGTGCCCTGGGTCTCCTGGGGCCCACCCCCGGCCAGGCTCTCGACGTCGGACCAGGCGACCGTCCGAGCCTCGGAGCGGCGTCGGAACCCCCGGCTGCTCCCTGCCAGGTGCAGCCGGGTCACCCGCCAGTCGCGGTTGCGGTCCGGCTCGATGGCAGCATCGATGATGACCGCCTGCTCGCCGGTGGCCCGGACGACCGCGATCCGGTCGAAGAGCTCCCCGACGATGAGCGTCTCGGCGGGCCGCTGCGCGAAGCGCCGAAGGTCCAGACGCGCCTGGGCCACGACCTGTCCGGCATCGATCGAGCTGACACGCGTCATCGGCAGGAAGATCCGGCGCCGCGGCGGCACCTCCATGACCAGGCCCAGCACGCGCGGCGGCTCCCTGTCGTGGCGCAGCACGACGACCAGGTCACGGACCTTGCCCAGGGGGTCGCCGTCCCTGTCGAACACGGGGATCCCCGACAGGTGCGACACGAACACGCGCGTGCTCGTGCTGCCGGTGGTCACGCGCCGAGGCTAGCGCGTGCTCGACGCCGAACCGGGTTGCCATCACGCGTGCTACCACCTGCGGACCGGACGGCTGGACCTGCGACCTGCGGGAGGCACCGCGGGCCCCGGCGAGCCGGGCTCGGACGCCGGTCTCAGACGCGCAGGCCGGTGATCGCCTCATGGATCGCCAGGACCCGCTGCGCCGATTCCACGTGCAGGTTCTCGATCATCCGGCCGTTGTAGGTGACGACGCCGCCGGCGCCCTCCCCCCACGCGGCGAGGATCCCGCGGGCGTCGGAGACCGCCTGCTCGGACGGGGCGAACGCCCCGTTCGCCGGCTCGACCTGGTTCGGGTGGATCAGCGTCTTGCCGTCGAAGCCCATCTGCCTGCCCTGGGCGCACTCGGCGGCGAACCCCTCGAGATCCTTCACGTCGTTGAAGACGCCGTCGATGATCGCCTTCCCGGCGGCCCGGGCCGCGAGCAGGGCGAGCCCGAGTCCGGCCAGCAGCGGCTGGCGCCCCGGGACGTGCTCGGCGTAGAGCTCCTTGGCCAGGTCGTTGGTCCCCATCACGAGGACCGAGAGCCGGTCGGATGCGGTGGCGATCTCGTGCGCGCGAAGCATGGCGACGGGCGTCTCGACCATCGCCCAGAGCGTCGTGCGATCCGGTGCGCCGTGGCGCTGCATCGCGGCGACCAGCGTGAGCACGTCGTCGGCCGAGCTCACCTTGGGCACCACGATCGCGTCCGGCCCGGCAGCGCATGCGGCGGCCAGGTCGTCGCCGTGCCACTGCGTGTCCATGCCGTTCACGCGGATCGTGAGCTCGCGGCGGCCGTACTCGCCGGAGGCGACGGCGGCACACGCGGCCTCGCGGGCGGCCGGCTTGGCGTCGGGGGCGACGGCGTCCTCGAGGTCCAGGATCAGGCCGTCGCAGGGGATCGACTTCGCCTTCTCCAGCGCCCGGGCATTGGACGACGGCATGTAGAGCACCGAGCGGCGTGGGCGGAACGTGGTCACGCCGCCACCTCGATGGCGTCGTAGGCCGCGCGCAGCTCGGGATCGACGGCGGCGAGCTGCTCGGCCAGCCTCACCATCACCAAGCACTGCTTGAGCGAGGCGTCGTCCTCCATCTTGCCGTCGAGCATGACCGCCCCGGTGCCGTCGCCCATCGCCGCGACGACCCGCCGGGCGTGCCGGATGTCGGCGACGCTGGGGGCGAAGACCCGGTTGGCGATGGCCACCTGCTTGGGGTGCAGCGTCCAGGTCCCGACGCAGCCCAGGAGGAAGGCGTTGCGGAACTGGTCCTCGCAGGCCACGACGTCGGCGATGTCGCCGAAGGGTCCGTAGTAGGGGTAGATGCCATGGGTCGCGCACGCGTCGACCATCCGGGCGATCGTGTAGTGCCAGAGATCCTGCTGGAAGGTCGCCCGTGGGCCGTCGATGGCACCGGCGACGGGGTCCTGCCGCACGAGGTAGCCCGGATGCCCGCCCCCCACGCGGGTCGTCTTCATCCGCCGGTCGGCGGCGAGGTCGGCCGGGCCCAGCGACAGCCCCTGCATCCGGGGGCTCGCCCCGCAGATCTCCTCGACGTTGGCCACTCCGCGCGCGGTCTCCAGGATCGCGTGGACGAGGATCGGCCGGGTGAGCCCTGCCCTGGCCTCCAGCTGTGCCAGCAGGCGGTCGACGTAGTGGATGTCCTCGGCGCCCTGCACCTTGGGGACCATGATCACGTCGAGCTTGTGCCCGATGGCCGGCACCAGCGTGGTGAGGTCGTCGAGGACCCACGGGCTGTCCAGCGCGTTGATGCGGGTCCACAGCTGGGTCGACCCGAAGTCGACCTCACCGGCGATGCGGACCAGTCCCGCGCGCGCGGCCAGCTTCCTGTCGGCCTTGACCGCATCCTCGAGGTTGCCGAGCAGCACGTCGACGGTGCCGACCATGCCGGGGACCTTCGCGGCCATCTTCTCGTTGCTCGGATCGAAGAAGTGGATCGATCGCGATGGCCTGGCCGGGATCTCTGTCAGGGGCACTGGTGCTCCGACCGCCAGGGGGCGGAAGAAGTCCTTGGGGCTCTTGGTGGGCATGGGCCCGGACGTTAGCAACCCGGCCGGGACCGGCCGCTGGGGCGTTCGGACTGCGCGCCGAGCGACCGGGTCGGTGGCGCCCCGGTCGCTCGGCGCGTGGGATCAGTCGCTCTGGGCGCGCTCGGAGCCCGCTTCGACGCCCTCCTCGACGGCATCCTCCTCGGGAGTCCGCGTGGCCCCCCAGGCGAGCACGGCGACGAGCGCACCGACGAGCGGTGCGAGGATGAACAGCCAGACCTGGCTCATAGCGCCATTGCCCGCGAACAGGGCCGGGCCCAGGGAGCGCGCGGGGTTGACCGAGGTGCCGTCCAGCGGGATGCCCACCAGGTGCACGGCCGTGAGGGTCAGGCCGATGGCCAGCCCGGCGAACCCGGGTGATGCGGCGCGCTCGGTCACCAGCAGGATCACCATGACGAACGCGGCGGTGAGCACGACCTCGAGCACGAAGGCGCCCGCCAGCGTGATCGAGCCGTTGTCGTAGGCGTTCGTGCCCAGGCTCCCCGTCTGGTCGACGACGCCGTACCACGTGACGAAGACCTTGAGCAGCCCCCCGCCCATGATCGCGCCGGCGACCTGGGCCACCCAGTAGCCGATGGCCTCGTTGATGGGCATGCCGCGGCCGACGACCATCGCCAGCGTCACGGCCGGGTTCACGTGCGTGCCCGACACGGGCCCGAACGCGTACGCCAGGCCCATGAGCACCAGGCCGAAGGCGAGTGCGACCCCCACGACGCCGCTGCCGGGGCCGGGGAAGGTGTTGTTGGACCCCACCTTGCCGGCGATGCCGAACACCGCGGCGCCGACAGCGAGGAAGACCAGCAGGAACGTGCCGATGAACTCGGCTGCGAGCTTCTTGCCCATGAGGTTGCTTTCGGTCGGGGACGAGGGATGTTGCGGCGTGCCGCAGGCGGACGCCCCCGGAACGAGGCCACTGTGTGCGGGGCCCCGCGACCGGCAGGTCCGTCGGGGCTCATCATCACGTACAGCGCCGACGGAATCCGGGCGAACCGCCGACATGGCCCCGTGCGAGCTCGACAGCACCCGGCGCGAGCCCCCGACATGATCGGATGGCTGACCTGCGCAGGCTCAGTCGCCGCCCGGACCCTCCGCCGGGGGCACGTCCAGGCCGCCGGGGGGCTGATCGGACCATGACCGCGGGTCCTCGATCGGCTCCAGGTGGGTGCTGACCGTCGTGCCGGGAAGGGCCTCGCGGATCTCCCCCTCGACCACCTCCAGCAGGTCGTGGCCTCGGGCCACCGTCCACTCGCCGGGCACGAGCACGTGCATGGAGACGAATCGCTGGCGGCCGGCCTCCCGGGTCTGCACCGCGTGGAAGATGACCGTCCGCGTCTGGTGGCGGCGCAGGATCTCGATGATGAGGTCGCTCTCCTCGGCCGGGAGCGCCGCGTCGAGAAGGCCCATGGTCGACCTCGTGATCAGCTGCACCCCCGCCACCACGATGTTGAGCGCGACAGCTATCGCCAGGAGCGGGTCCACGATGAGCCATCCGGTGAGCCCCACCAGCACGACGCCGACCACGACCCCGGCCGAGGTCCACACGTCGGTCATGAGGTGCTTTCCGTCGGCGGTCAGGACGATCGACCGATGCCGCTTCCCGGCGCGCAGGAGCGCGACGGCGACGACGCCGTTGATCGCTGAGGCGACCACCGAGATGGTCAGGCCCACGCCGAGGGACTCCAGCGGCCTGGGGTGCAGGAGACGGGGGACCGCGGTCAGGATGATCAGACCTGCGGCCACGAGGATCATCAGGCCCTCCACGAGGGCGGAGAAGTACTCGGCCTTGCTCATCCCGAACTGCATCCGCGTGGTGCCCGGCCGGGCGGCCGCTTTGAGCGCGATGAGGGCCACGAACGCCGCGACGATGTTGACCGTCGACTCCAGGGCGTCGGAGAGCAGTCCCACAGATCCGGTGACGGCGAACGCCGCGAGCTTGAGCGTGAACACAGTCACGCCTGTGGCGATGGACAGCCACGCGTAGCGTGAGATGTCCTCCTGGCCCTGCATGGGCGCATCTTGGCAGCGCCGCGGCCCGTCCGGCAGGTGCCGACCCTGTGGGAGTCGCAGTGCGCGGGCGGGGCGATACTGGCCGTCTCAGCCGCGATCGGAAGGAACTGGCATGGGGCGCTTGGCGCAGACAGAGGGCTTGACGGAGATCCAGGCAGAGATCCTGGCCGCTGTCCGGGACTTCGTCGACAACGAGATCATCCCGAACGCGCAAGCGCTGGAGCATGCCGACGAGTACCCGGAGAAGATCGTCGAGGGCATGAAGGACATGGGGATCTTCGGCCTGATGATCCCCGAGCAGTACGGCGGGCTCGGCGAGTCGCTGCTCACCTACGCCCTGTGCGTCGAGGAGATCGCGCGGGGGTGGATGAGCGTCAGTGGCATCATCAACACGCACTTCATCGTGGCGTACATGATCATGCAGCACGGGACCGAGGAGCAGAAGCAGCACTTCCTGCCCAGGATGGCCACCGGTGAGGTCCGCGGCGCCTTCTCGATGTCGGAGCCGCACTGCGGGTCGGACGTGGCGGCCATCACGTCCAAGGCAGTGCTCGACGGTGACGACTACGTGCTCAGCGGCCAGAAGATGTGGCTGACCAACGGCGGTACGTCCACCCTGGTCGCCGTCCTCGTGCGAACCGATGCGCAGGCCCCGGATGGGGTCTCGGTCTACAGGCGGATGTCGACCTTCCTCATCGAGAAGCCCGCAGGCTTCGGCGAGGTCCTGCCCGGCCTGGTCATCCCGGGCAAGATCGACAAGATGGGCTACAAGGGGGTGGACACCACCGAGCTGGTCATGGACGGCGTCCGCCTGCCCGAGTCGGCCCTGCTGGGCGGGACGACGGGCCGCGGCTTCTACCAGATGATGGACGGCGTCGAGGTCGGTCGGGTCAACGTTGCCGCGCGGGCCTGCGGCCTGAGCCAGCGCGCCTTCGAGCTCGGCGTGGAGTATGCCCAGCAGCGGCACACCTTCGGCAAGGCGATCGCCGAGCACCAGGCCGTGTCCTTCCGCCTGGCCGACATGGCGGTGAAGGTCGAGACGGCCCACCAGATGATGGTCCGCGCCGCACGCAAGAAGGACTCCGGGGAGCGCAACGACCTGGAGGCGGGGATGGCGAAGTACCTGGCCAGCGAGTACTGCCGCGATGTCGTGGAGGACTCCTTCCGCATCCACGGCGGCTACGGCTACGCCAAGGAGTACGAGATCGAACGGCTCTATCGCGAGGCCCCCATGCTCCTGATCGGGGAGGGGACCGCCGACATCCAGCGCATGATCATCGCTCGCCGGGTGTTGGAGGACTACGCCCTCCGGTGAGGGGTGGATGCAGGGCCCGCGACCCGAAATGTCCCGGAATCGGGGGCGGAATGCTATCCCCCGCCACGGCATAAGCGGGAAAACCCCACGTAAAGGGTGCATCATTCCCCCGGACGGTCGCGCCGGGTGACCGCGGAAGGGATGCGCCTGGATGACGACGACCGTGGACGTTCTGCCAGGCGACGAGCTCATCTCCCTGCCCGAGGCACTGGAGGAACAGGCCGAGCAGTGCCATGCGTTGGGGTCGCCGCTCTCGGCAGCGGTCCTGCTCGCGGTTCGGCAGCTGTGTCGAGATGCCGACCTGCGCACGGCCGAGCTCCTCGGCGAGCTTGCCCTGGTCCGCACCCGCGACCTGATGGGCCTGCGCATCCTGGCTGCCGCGCACCGGCTCGTGCTGACCAAGCGGGCCCCGGCACTGGCGGCTTTCTACCCGACGGCCGGTGGGCACATCGCGGCCGACGACGCGCATGGCGACGCGCTGCGCGAGGCGGTGGCCGACGCCCTCGCAGCACATCCGCAGGTGGTCCGTGAGGTCGTGGCCCGGATACCCCAGACCAACGAGACCGGGCGGGGGCTGCCGCTGCGCGGAGCACTGGGCCGCGTGGCCACCGCGCACGGGCTGCCCATCCGCCTGCACGAGCTCGCGGCCTCGGCGGGGCTGAACCTGCGGACCGACGTGATGCCGTGGGCGCAGGTCCCCATGGCGCCGGCCATCCGCATCGCCGAGCGCATGGGCTGCGACCTGCATCCCCTCGACGCCAACAATCCCGAGGACAGGCTGACACTGGCCACCTACGTCTGGGGCGACGACCTCGACCGCTTCGAGCGGCTGCGGTCCGCGTTCGTGCTGGCCCAGCGGATCCCGGCCACGGTGCAGCAGATGGCCGCGGGGGCGTACATGACGGCACTGGCCCATGCCGAGCCGGTCCTGGACCAGTCCCTGGCCATATGGCACTCGGCGACCTGGATCTACCTGGACCGCGCCACGCGTGCGGAGATCCGCAGCGGCATCCGGCGGCTGGGCAGTCGAGCCGCACCCAACCATCCCGTCGTGCACCTGAGCTGGGAGAGTCTGCGCGAGCCGACCGATCCGAGCCGCTCGTTCGCCCTGGTCGGTCGGTCGTGGCCTGCCGCCGGCGCATGGGCGCCCTGGCGGGCAGGGACCGCGGTCATGCTCGGGGTCGGACCCGCCCACGGGATGCCGGTCAGGTGGAGCGAGCCACGGCCGCTGTCCAGCGATCCCCTGGAGACCTGACCCCTGCGGCGCGCGGCCCTCACCACGGTCAGCACGCTCGTTCGGCCACGCAGGTTGGCGTCAGCGGCGGATGGGCAGGTCCAGCCAGACGGTCTTGACCTGGCCGACGGTGCGCCAGCCCCACCGCAGGGCGAGCTTCGCGACGAGGTCGAGCCCGCGTCCGCCCTCGTCGTCGTCATCGGAGTGGCGCGGGTGCGGCACCTGGTCGACCGAGCCGTCCCGCACCTCCAGATGAAGGTGGTCGTCGCGGACCTCCGCCCTGACCTCGACGGGGCCCCGGGCGTGCCGCACGGCGTTGGTGACGAGCTCCGAGGCCAGCAGCTCGGCGTCCTCTGCGAGCTTGGGCAGGTTGGCCGAGCGCAGGAACGCACGGATGGCCCTGCGGGCCTCAGCAGGTGAGCTGAGGTCGTGCGGGAGGACGCGCTGGAGATCCATGTGCGGCAGATACCCCCCTTGGGACGCATTCACACATCCCACCCGGAATTCGTCCTGCCGCCGACCGATGGGTGCGCGAGAGGTCAGCCTGCCGAGTCGAAGACGTGGTCGAGGATCGCCGCCGTCGCCTCCGGGTGTGAGGCGGCAGGGCTGTGACCCACACCGGGCAGCAGGTGCCACGGGGCGCCGAGCTCCGTGGCCATGCGCTCCTGCTCCGCGATCGGCCATGCGGTGTCGAGCTCCCCGGTCACCACCGCTGCCACCAGCCCGCTCGCCGCCAGGGCCGCGCGGAGCTGCGGACCGAGGTCAGGGGCCGTCAGGAGGATCGTCGCCAGGTCGGCCAGCGCGTGCGGGTCGTTGGCCATGAAGCGTGACGTGACGAAGGCGTGGACGTCGGCGTCCGGCGGGCTCCACCCGTCCTCGCGGTCGAGGGATTCCTTGAGGGCCCAGATGTCGGACATCGGGACCACGCCGAGGGCCCGGCGCAGGCTCAGGAGGGGGTCGCGCTGGTCCGCCGGGATGGCGCCGGGGCCACTGCACAGCGCCGTCCAGGAGGCCAGGTCCCCGGGATGCGCCAGGACCAGGTGCCTGGTCACCAGTCCGCCCAGGGAGTGACCCACCACGTGGACGGGCGTGCCCAGCCACTGGACGGCGCGGTGCACGGACCCGGCGAGCGCTCGCTCGGTGTGGCTGCCCCTGGGCCCCAGCGGGGCGAAGCCGTTCTGCCCGGGGAGATCGAGAGCGGCCGTGCGCCAGCCCCGCCGGGCCAACGGTTCGAGCACCGCGATGAAGTCCTCCTTGCTCCCGGTGAAGCCCGGGACGAGCAGCACGTTGCCCAGGGGCGTCGTGGGTTCTGCCAGCAGCATCGGGACCGGCGCCGTGTCGAGCCCGAGAAGCGCCACGCCTTCGGGCATGGCGATGAACGGGGGGGTGCTCATGCCGTGCACAATAGGCGCCACGCCGCAGTCGTCGTCAGGGGCCGTCATGACTCGCACGATCGCCATCGCCAACCAGAAGGGTGGGGTGGCCAAGACCACCACCGTGGCCTCGCTCGGGGCTGCGCTGGCCGAGCTCGGCCAGCGGGTCCTCGTCGTCGACCTGGATCCCCAGGCGTGTCTGACCTTCTCCCTCGGACTGGATCCGGAGTCGCTCGAGTTCTCGATGCACGATGTCCTCCTGGGCAGGGTCAGTGCGCGGCTGGCCGTCACCAAGACCGACGAGAGCCTCAACATCCTGCCGGCGACCATCGACCTTGCCGGCACCGAGGCAGCACTGCTCACGCGCACGGGCCGGGAGTTCATCCTGCGCGGCGCCCTGGACGACGTGGCCGAGGAGTACGACTTCGTCCTGCTGGACTGCTCGCCCTCGCTGGGGGTGCTGACCATCAACGCCCTGACGGCCGCGAGCGAGGTTCTCGTCCCGCTGCAGTGCGAGACGCTGTCGCATCGGGGCGTCGGACAGCTCCTGGACACCGTCGCCGACGTCCGCCGCATCACCAACCGCGACCTGACGGTCCTCGGGGTGCTGCCTACCCTGTTCGACTCCCGGACCAACCACTCGCGGGCGGTGCTGGCCGACATCCGGGCGCGCTACGGCATCGACATCCTCACCCCGCCGATCCCCCGCTCGATCCGCTTCGCCGAGGCGCCTGCTGCTGGCCGGTCGGTGCTCTCTGGAGCGCAGTTCCGCGGCGCGGAGGCGTACCGGAGGCTCGCCCGCGGGCTGCTCGCTGGCACCGCCGTGGGCGACTACGGCGAGGGTGCGAGCGCGTCGAGCGCGGTCAGCAGCAGGACAGCTGGGATGGGAGAGATCAGATGAGCCAGTCGTTCGACAGGATGCGCGCGCGCGCGGCGACCGAGCCGATGCTCGGCGGCGTTGACGTGCAGGGAAAGGCCGCGTTGTTCAGCGCCGCGGCGGCCACCCCTTCGCTGGGCTCGGTGGCCATCACCTGCTCGTCGTGTCACAGGGCCAGCGTGGTGTCCTACGTGCGCGCCCTCCAGCTCGCCCTGCCGAGCATCCACCTGGTCGGGCTGCGCCGGGAGTACCCCTCGTGGATGCGCTGCCCGGCCTGCCAGCAGCGCACCTGGGTCCGCATCGCCCTGTCGTAGGCCGCTTGGGGACCAGGCGACGGTCAACCGGAGGGGCACCTGACGGAGACGCGCGTCCCGGCCCGGTCAGCCTCGACGAGGGAGAAGACGGATCCGAAAGACGCCCAGGGGATCTGGACGACGAAGTTGCCGCTGACCGCACCGATTCTCCCCATGTCAGCCAGTTGGAGGCGCCCGACGCGGACGCCGGCCACATCCGGGCTGGTGGAGCTGACCTGGATCACCGTGACCGGGGATGGGTCGCTGACGTGCCCCTCCACGACCAGTCCTGCTTCCTCCTCCTGGCATGTCTGGATCACCAGGCGCTCCGAGGCGGTCGGCAGCTGTGACCATGTCGTCGTGCCCACGTGCGCGCTCGGCTCGAACACGATCTGGCCGGCTCGAGGCCCCAGGGCACATGCGGAGAGCATCAGAGACGCCAGGGCCGCGACCGCGATCGTCGCACTCATGCCCGCCCTCATGGCGTGTACCTCAAGATCATCATGTCATCGGCTGTCAGCTCGAGGTGCAGGTGCGACTGGTCTTGGAGGCGATCGGGTGAGTAGCCCACGGAGGACAGCCAGTACAGCGAGGTCGTCCCCAGGGCGAGGTACTTCACGTTGAGCTGATCCAGCGCGGCTGCCACCTCAGGATCGTCGAGATGGATGAGGTTGTCGAGCAGCCAGGGCAGGTCGCGATCGGGGCTCAGACCCTTCGATGAGTACGACTGGGCGGCGAGGACCGGGATGCGCGCCGCCGCGAACAGGTTGGCAGTCCCGTCCGCCTCGAAGTTCAGCACCGTCTCGCCTTCGCTCAGCCGGGCCGCGAGCTCCCTGCCCAGATCTGGGGTGTCCGCGGCACCGGCGAGGGTCGCCTCGAGGTTCCCGCGTTTGGTGCGGACCCCGTCCAGCGCCCCTCCCAGAAGCAGCAGCAGGGCGAGGGCGACACAGGAGGCACCAGTCGCGTGGGCGAGCAGGGACCCCGTGTCCTTCGCGGCGTGCTGGGCTGCGCGCAGGACCGCCAGAGAGCTCAGCACGATCACCGGGCCCGCCGCGAGGAGGGCGACGCGGCTGCCCTCGCCGTACCAAGGGGCACTGATCAGGCGCAGCCCGTCGGGCACAGCCGCCCAGGTGGTGACGACGGCCAGGACCCAGGGCATCACCAGGGCGAGGATGAGCACCGGTGACCGACGCTCACGGATCCAGATCACGGCGCCCGCGATCGACGCGCTGACGATCAGAATGCTCCCCAGCACCGACCCGCCGACGAGTTCTGCGAAGGGGCTGGTCACCGAGTGGAGGAAGCCTCGGCGGTCCCAGGCGGCCAGGGCTCCCGACGCGCCCTCAGCGAGGGAGGCCAATCGCTCCGCCCACGCGATGACCACCGCGAGACCGATGAGCCCGCAGACCGTCACGGCGATCCAGGTCTCGCGGACGAGCCTTCCCCGGCTGCGCCCAGTGCGAAGGCGCTGGACCACCAGCGAGGCCACGACGACGACGGCCAGCGCTGCGGCCTCTGCGACGTGGACGATGAAGAGCCCGAAGAGCACCAGGCCGAGAGCCGTCCACGTGGGAGGCCCTGGGGACTCGCTGGCGAGCAGGGCCGTGCAGAGCCCCGCAACATACAGGGCAGTGGCCAGCAGGATCACGGTCGAGCCGTAGGCGAAGTGATAGGTCAAGCCGGGCAGGCACACTGCACTGAGGCCTGCCAACGTGGCTGGGAGGCGTTGACCGGGCAGGAACGCGTGGCTAAGAGCGATGAGCGCGAGCGGAAGCAGGATCGTCGCGGCGATCACGCCGGCTCCTGCGGTGGTGGGCATCGAGTTCCACGTCCGTGTGGGAAGCGCCCAGCCCAACAGGGTGTGCAGGCCCAACGGGTACGTGGCGAGCGTGACCGGATCGTCCACGGGAGCCGGGCGCAGGACCTGGTTGGGATCCCCGGTGCGCAACCAGGACACCATCGCCACCCAGTACGCATGGTTCTTGAAGTCCCGGTTGGGCAGGTACAGGCCGTATCCCCGCAGGATGAGGGTCCACAGGCCACCTGCCAGTCCGATGATCAGGATCGGTCCGACGGAGGATCCCAGGGCGCTGCGCAGCTGCCATCGGTCATGGGTTCGCAACCATGCTGTCGCCCACAGCGCAAGCCCTGCCCCCACGAGCATCAGCGGATGCAGCGGCACGCCCACGAGGGCAAGGATCTGGGCCGCGATCCACACGACGACGACCGAGTACAGCGGTGCCACGGCAAGTCGGTAGGTCCATGGTGCAGCGGCCGGAGCCGGCAGCAGCCATGCGATGGGCAGGCCGATGCCCCAGAACGCGAAGACGACGATCAACAGGCCGGTGACCGGTCCATCGGGACCCAACAAAGTCATGGCGCGGCCGACTCCGCGCCTGCCTGGGCTGCATCCGCCAGGGCCTCCCGCCATCCCCCCGGGCCCCGCCCCGCTGCCGTCATGGGCGCAAGATAGCGGGACCGCCGGCTCAGGACCCGGGCAGCGGCTCGGGCTGGTGCCCGCGGACCGGGCGACGGCCCTCGGTCAGCCCTTGCCCGTGGTCTCGGGTCTCG
>CAZWXF010000040.1:17468-23798 GCA_964638055.1 uncultured Bifidobacteriaceae bacterium
CGGGCTCGTCCGGCGTCTGTCGGTCAGCCCTGGCCCTCGGCACTCGCTGGACCCCCCGTGCCTTCCCCGTGCCCAGGGGCGGCGGGACGGCCGCCGCCACCCTCCGCGACAGGCCTGCCAGACCGGGTCCGACGCCTCGGCCGAGGCTTGCGCCGCCGCACTGGCTTCTCGGTCGCCCCGTCCCCGGCCGCCGGTGGCGCGTCTCCGACACTTGGCCGGGAGGCGTGCCCGTGGGGCAGCGTCTGACCATGGTGATGTGAGTGCCCGGTCCGCTTGTCGTGCGTTCGCCGCCGGGCGCCGCTCGCGCCCTCGATGTCCTCGACCTCCTCGGCGTCGAGCCCGGCATGGGTCCGCGCAGAGCGTGGCAGCCTGCCGGCGGTTCCCGGGGGGATCCGCAGTCCCGTGTAGAGGTGGTCGGACGTGTGGTAGGTCTCCAGAGGATCGTGGAACGGCAGGCCGAGCGCCTTGTTGATCAGCGACCAGCGGGGAAGGTCCTCCCAGTCGACGAACGTCACGGCCACGCCGGATGCCCCGGCCCGTCCGGTCCGTCCCACTCTGTGCAGGTAGGTCTTCTCGTCGTCGGGGCACTCGTAGTTCACGACGTGCGTGACTCCTTCGACGTCGATGCCGCGGGCGGCGACGTCGGTGGCCACGAGGATGTCGACCTTTCCGTTCCGGAAGGCGCGGAGTGCCTGCTCGCGCGCGCCCTGGCCGAGGTCGCCGTGGATGGCGCCCGCCGCGAACCCGCGCTCGGCCAGCTCGTCGGCGACAGCTTGGGCGCGCCGCTTCGTCCGACAGAAGATCATGGATGGACCGTGACCCTCTGCCTGCATCATCCGGGCCAGGATCTCGACCTTGTTCAGGGGATGGACCCGCCACACGTGCTGCTCGATGGCGTCGACCAGGGCGGAGTCGTCGGTGGGGTCGACGGCCCGGATGTGCGTGGGCTGGTTCATGTACCGCCGGCCCAGAGCGACGATCTGGCCGGGCATGGTGGCCGAGAAGAGCATGGTCTGGCGGCTGGCGGGGAGTTGGGCCACGATCCGTTCGACGTCGGGCAGGAAGCCCATGTCGAGCATCTCGTCGGCCTCGTCCAGGACGAGGACCCGGATATGACGAAGGTCGAGGTGGCGCTGGCGTGCCATGTCGATCAGTCGGCCGGGCGTGCCGACGACGACATCGACACCGGCCCTGAGGGCCTCGATCTGGGGTTCGTACGCCCGCCCGCCGTAGAGGGCCAGGACCTTCGCCCCCAGGCGCTTGCCGGCCAGGGCCAGGTCGGCGGTCACCTGCACGCAGAGCTCCCGGGTGGGCACCACGACAAGGGCCTTGGGCGCCAGGACCGCATCAGGTCCGTCGGCGGCGATCACGGGGATGCGCTGAAGCAGTGGGACACCGAATCCCAGCGTCTTGCCCGTGCCCGTCTTGGCCTGGCCGATGAGGTCGCGGCCCTCGATGGCCTGGGGGATGCACAGCGCCTGGATCTGGAACGCCTCGGTGATCCCGGCCTCGGCGAGGGCCGCGGTGATCGGCTCGATGACCCCCAGCTCGGCGAATGTGCTCACCAGGTGTGCCCGGTCACGAGGTCCCGAAGCCGACGCGACGGGACTCGGCCGCTGCGATCTCCACATAGGCCAGCTTGTCGACGGGGACCACGACCCGGCGACCCTTGTCGTCGACCAGGTCGAGCAGGCCCTTGCCGGCAAGGGCATCGCGGACCGCGTCGGCGACAGCGTCAGGCGACTGATGACTCTCCAGGACCAGCTCGCGATTCGCCTGCTGTATCCCGATGCGAACCTCCACGTTCGCTCCTCTCTTCTGGGCGTCGATCAGTGGCGACTCGACGTGGGTGGACCCCCCTCGGGGATCCGCGGGACCTGCCCCGCCGGTGCGCGCCGGCGCCCGGCGTCCGGCGGAACTCGAACTCCCGTCGGCGGGGTCTCGACCGGCTCGACCGGCGGGGTGGTCACTCGAACTCCCTGCGGCACTCGAACCCGGCGGGCACATCCGGGCAGAGGTCGTGGGCGTCACTGGTTCACAGGATGGCTCATCGGGAAGCGGGAGATCCCCCGCCACGCCAGCGCAGCCATGTCGGATGCGGCGTCCGCCTGGGAGATTCGGGTCGGGGCGTGCAGCCATCGGCGAGCCGCGGTCTGCGCCATCCCCGTGAGCCCGGATGCCAGCATCATGGCCCGGTCCTGGTCCAGACCGGTGTCCTCGATGATCACTGCGGCGATCATCTCGGCGCAGGCCTCGTTCGTCCGGGCCATGCGAAGGGCGACCTCGGGCACGTTCGTCAGATCCGACTCGAAGATCAGGCGGAAGGCGCCGGACTCCTCGGCGACGAAGGAGAAGTACGCATCGAACGTCGCGTGGACGCGCCTGCCGTTGTCGTGGGTCGAGTCCAGGGCCCGGCGGACCGCCTGGATGAGTGCCGCGCTGCACTCGTCGAGGACGGCCAGGTACAGCTCGAGCTTGCCTGGGAAGTGCTGGTAGACGACCGGCTTGGACACCCCCGCGAGCTCGGCGATCCCGTCCATGCCCGCCGCGTGGTACCCGTGCTGGACGAACGCCTCCCGTGCGGCATCCAGCAGCTGGGCGCGCCGCTGCCTGCGTGGCAGCCGCACCACGCGATGTGCGGGCAGAGACATGGCCCCATGGTACGGCTTGGCCGCTGAACGGCTGCCGGGCTTGGCACGGTCGTGTGGGCAGGCGGCTTCGCCGTACCCTCGCGCCATGGAAGCACTGCCCCCTCCGGCGCCCATCGAGATGGTCGACACGCGGATCGGACCACTGGCCGTGCGGCGCACCACGCCGAGGGGCTCGGGGCCCCATGAGCCGGCGGTGCTCATCCATGGCCTCGGCGGCAACTCCCTGAACTGGGTCGACCTCACCGAGGCCCTGGCAGACCGGCTCGATGCCGTCTCGCTCGACCTGCCGGGCTTCGGCTCCTCGCCCGCTGCCGCCGGTGGCGACTACAGCATCAGGGCGCACACGCGCGCGGCCATCTCGGCGATCGAGGCGGTCTTCCAGGGGCGGCCGGTCCATCTGTTCGGGAACTCCATGGGCGGGGCCATCTCGACACAGGTGGCCGCCCGGCGGCCGGACCTCGTCCGCACGCTCTGCCTGGTCTCGCCTGCGCTGCCGGATCGCCGCGTCCGCGCCTCGAACGTCCACGTCCCGGCGATGTCCATCCCCGGCGTCAACATCTTCCTCTACGAGCGGTTCAAGGGGGCCGGCCCGCCCGAGCGCGTCCAGGCGACGTTCGACCTGTGCTTCGCCGACCCGTCGCGCATCCATCCCCAGCGCCGGGCCGAGGCCGAGGAGGAGGCCAGGCGCAGGGACTCGCAGCCATGGGTCCGTGACGCCTTCGTGGGGTCGGCCCAGGGCCTCCTGGCCACGTACTTCGACCGCGGCTCGGATCGGCCGTGGGCGCTCGCGCGCAGAGTCCGCGTCCCCACGCTTCTCGTCTACGGCCGGCGCGACAAGCTGGTCCACCCCCGTGGAGCGCACCGGGCATCGGCGGACTTCCCGAACGCCCACCTGATGGTCATCCCGGACTCCGGCCACGTCTCCCAGATGGAGCATCCCGAGCTGGTCCAGCGATGGTGGCGGGAGTTCCTGGGCGGATGACGAGTGGGCGACCCTCGCGCTCCGCTCGCTACTTGGCAACGGGATCGGTCGTCGCCTGGATGCTCGCGGCCTCCCGTGTCTCCGGCCGGTGCAGGAGCACCACGAGGGCCAGGCCAGGCAGGAGGACGAGTGGGAACGCTGCGAAGCCCAGGACGACCGCCGCGCCCAGCGCGCAGAGGCCCACGGTCATCATGAGGGCGGCCTGATCCCGGGTCGCCCCCAACGGCCAGGCGCTCGTGACGTAGTAGCCGAACTGCGGCCACGGGCCCAGGGTGCTGGAGAGCAGGGCGATACCCGGCCAGTGCCAGCCGCGGCGCAGCATCAGGGCGGCCAGCGGCAGTGTGGCAGCGCTCATCACCCAGTAGCTGGGCACGATCTGCGACCTCTCAGCGACCCGATGCATCCACTCCCCAACCCAGTCGGGTTGGGCGAGGAAGCTGACGGCCACGACAGCAGCGGCCGAGACGAGCATGGAACGCCACCACTGGCGCCCGTACCACGCCATGACCAGCATCAGGATCAGCATCTGCTGAGGCTTCGTGGACATGAGGACGAGGGCAAGGATGAAGGGCCACTTGGAGCGCTTCTGCAGTGCCCCGAGAGCCAGGATCGCAGCCACCGTCACGACGGCGGACGCCTGCTGCATGCGCAACGCGTCCCACATGGGGAACCAGAGGAGCCAGTACCACGATTGGCGTGACCAGGCGATCGCGGCGATCCACGCGAACCCCACGACGAGGACCCAGAGGATCCCTGCCACCGGGGCGGTGAACGGGGTGAACGGAAGGCCCAGGAACAGGACGGCATGGATCGGGTACGCGTTGCCCACCTCGGTCAGCTGACCCAGGTTCGGAAGGTTGGGGTCCAGCACATACGCGTCGCCCGTGTGCAGCCACGCCAGCGCCCCGTGGTACAGGGGGAACAGGTCGAGCAGGCCGCCCACAGGGCCGTGCATCGGCACCTGGAGGAGGGCGAGAACCGCCACCGCGAGCACGCCGAGCGTGGGCGGGCGCCAGTTGCTCGCGCGGATCCGGGCGACGCGGGGGAGACCTGGCAGGAGCCGATGCTCGGTCATCTGGGCCTCGTGGGACGTTGAACCGGGCGCCTCGTCGAGGTCGCGGCGAGGGACGCGCCGATTCGGGACGAGCCGCATGTCAGACACTGTCACGCACCCCGTCAGGGCGCGCTTGGGCTGGGCGCCTCGAGCAGGACGTAGTCGCCTTCGGCGGCGACCTGGGTCCAGCCACGCTCGGCCACCAGGACATGGGCCAGGGCGCTGTCGGACCGGATGAGGGCGGAGGTGGGCGCAAGGCGCTCCAGCAGCCCTTCCCAGTCGCCCTTGAGCCCCATGAGCTTGACGTAGGACTCGATGTACTCGGCACCGTAGCGGTCGGATCGACCGTCGACGGCAACCCTCGTGCCAGGGGGAGCGAAGTAGAGGACAACGCCGCTGGCGTTGTAGTCGTTGAGGACGCGCTGTCCGGGCGGGAGGTCGCCGATCTGCTGGGCCAGGGTGATCGGACTGGTCGCCAGGGGCAGCTGCTGCCTGCCGACCAGGCTCGCCAGCCCCAGGGTGCCCAGGGCGACGGCCAGGGCGATCCCCACGGGGACCGACCAGCGCGGCTCGCGGGCTGGCACGCGGGGGAAGGCAGCGGTCAGCCGGTGTGCCGCCAGCGGCGCGATCATGGCCAGGCCAGGGGCGAGGTTGCGCCATGCCGCCCAGGTGAAGGCGAGCAGGGCGAGGACCGCAAGGACCTCGGAGAGGGGGACGCGACCGCGGGTCCGGGCCCACCCGACGCTCACCATGGCGAGCATGAGCATCGACAGCAGGCCGAGCTCGGACATGGGCTCGGTGGGCTGCCACTCCGAGATCAGGTCGGCGGCGCTGGTGAATCGGATCGCAGCGGTGACCCCTGAGATGCCCGACGGTGTCAGGCAGCCGGCAAGGAGCGCGACCAGGCCAAGGCCCATGGCTCGTCGGGCGATGCTGTCGCGCAGCCCGTGGTCGAGCAGGCGCCCGGCAGCGATGAGGCCGAGCGTCACGGGCACGAGGACCCATCCGCCGTGCATGTTGGCCCAGAGCGCGGTTCCGATGGACACGGCCCACCACCTCGGGAGACGCCCCTTGTACAGCCCGGCGACCAGGACGCCGCCGAGAACGGCCGCGCCGATGAAGCTGAACTGCTGGGGGCGCTCCTGCGAGGCGAAGGAGAGGGCCGCCGCAGCGATCACGAACGGCAGCCCGGCGAGCGCGCGAGGACGCCCTCTCAGGGTGGCATGGGCGAGGAAGGCCAGGGCGATGCCCAGGCTGATCACCCGAAATGCGGCCATCGCCGCCCAGCCACCCAGAGAGTGCAGTGCGAGGAACAGAAGCTCGGCCAGCCACTGGGTCGACGTCCACGGAAGGGGCTCAGGAGCGAACGACCAGTCCAGCCCGATGCCGTCTGGTCGTGCCCCCCCGGCGAGATCCCTGCCTGCAAGGACGTGCCAGTAGAGGTCGATGTCGCGCAGGAACTGCAATGAGCAGGCCAACAGGGCGATCCCCACCATGGCCCCCAAGAGCGCTGCGAATGGCAGGCCCCTGCGCGTCTGTTCCGGCACGTCGGCGACCTCGAGGCTGCCACAGGCCGTCCCCCCCGGGGCGGTCTGTGAGTCCACGAGGACCTGGGACATCCGACGTGCCTTCCTTGAGAAGCT
>CAZWXF010000041.1:0-23503 GCA_964638055.1 uncultured Bifidobacteriaceae bacterium
GCTTCGGGGACACCGACTGCCACACGCAGTCCGTGGGGGCGAACGCCTCATCCAGGCTGCGCGGGGCGGATCCTCCGGCGGGGCGGGGCGGGGGTGCGCTCGTGGCTTGATCCGGGGCGTCCATGTCCACGAGCCTAGGTCGTGGTCTCGACTAGCTCGACCGACGACGCGGGTCCAGCCCGACGGACCGGCGCTGGTCGAGCCCGACGGACCGGCGCGGGTCGAGCCCGTCGAGACCAAGCCAGGTTGTCCTGGTCTCGGCAAGTTCGACCGACGACGCTGGTCCAGCCCGACGGACCGGCGCGGGTCGAGCCCGTCGAGACCAAGCCAGGTTGTCCTGGTCTCGACAAGCTCGACCGACGGACGTCGAGACCAAGCCGGGGTGTCGGCGGGGGTCCTGGTCTCGACAAGCTCGACCGACGGACGTCGAGACCAAGCCGGGGAGTCCTGGTATCGGCAAGCTCGACCACGGACGACGGCCAGTACCGTGAGGCCCGTGAGCGAGCCGCCACCCGGGATGGTGGCCCGGCGGCTGGTCGCCGTGGCCGAGGACCCCGACGACATCGCGCTGGGGACCGACCACCCGACCCTCGACGGCATGCCACGGATCGCACTGGCCACGCGGGACGGGGTGGTCCTCGCGGCGCAATGGCTGCCCGGCGGCGTGCATCGCGGGGCCGAGAAGCTCATGGAGTCCCGCGACTACCGCCAGGCACTCATGCTGACAGACAGGCACGACTGGCTGGGCGCGTTCGGTTCCGAGCTGGGCCTGGCCATCGCCGCCGAGCGCGCCATGGGGATCGTCCCTCCCGCCCGCGCGCAGGTGCTGCGGATCGCCCTGGCCGAGCTGACCCGGATGGCCCATCACCTGTGCCTGCTCGCCGCCCTCCCCGGCGACGTAGCCGCCGAATGGCGGGATGCCGCCTGGGGGTGGCGCGAATCGGTGCTCGACCTCATCGAGGATGCGACCGGACAGCGCATCCATCCGATGATCAGCCAGATCGGCGGCCTTCGCGAGGCTCCACCGCAGGGTTGGGTCGATCGAATCGCGGACGCCGCCGGCGGGCACTGGCCCGCGCTGCTCGGCGAGCTCGACACCCCCGCCCTGGCCGGCCTGCTGGCGCGCCGGTACACCGGGGTCGCCGTCCTGAGCGCCGAGGTCGCACTCGGCTGTGGCGCATCCGGGCCGGTCGCCCGGGCCAGCGGCATCGACCTGGACCTGCGCCGCGACGACCCCTACCTGCCGTACCCGGCCTTCGCGGTCCCGGTTCGGCACGCCGGCGACGCGGCCGCCCGCGTGCGCCTGCTCCTGGACGAGCTCGCCCCCTCGATCGGGCTGCTGGGGTGGGCCGCGACACGCCACGCCGACCTCGCCGGCGGCTCGGTGAACGTCCGCCTGCCCAAGGTCGTGCGCGTCCCCGAGTCCACGACGTACACCTGGACCGAGAACCCGGGGGGCATCAACGGATACCTCATGGCCTGCGACAACTCCCCGACGCCACTGCGCCTGAAGATCCGCAGCTCAGGCTTCGGCAACGCCTGCGCCCTGGGCCACGCCCTGGCCGGCACGCGCGTGGCCGACCTGCCCGCCGCCATCGCGAGCTTCGGGATCGTGTCCGGCGACGTGGATCGGTGAGCCACCGATCAGGGCGGCTCAGTGCCTGAGCTCAGTGCCTGAGCACCGCGGTCTGAGCACCGCGGCCAGAACCCCGGGGCTGAGTCCCGCGGCTTGAGTCCCGGCTCAGTGCCTGAGTCACTCAGCCGACCTTCCTCACGAAGTGGTAAGCCACCACATGACCCCCGTAGGTCAGAGGGATCATGTCGGTCTCCAACTGCAGGACCGAACCGTCACGATGGAGCCCGCGGAAGCGGAACGTCGCGGGGAAGCTCATCGCCTGGACCCGGTTCCAGTAGTTCCACGAGAACATGCCCCGATCCTCCTCGTGGACGAACACGTCGAGGAAGCCGGGGCGGTTCTCCAGCTCGTCAGACGTGTAGCCGAACAGTGCCGCGAAGCGCGCACTGCACGACCAGTGCTCCTCGTCGAGCCAGACGTAGACCCCGTCGGGGCTCGCGTCGAACAGCGGCTGGAGGTGCTCCACCAGCTCGGCGACGACGTGCTCGTGTGCTGTCGTTCCCATGTCGCCTCCTCGGTTGTGCCGACCTTGGAGTGCGGGAGCGCGTGCTCCCGCCAAGCCACGGTACGCCTCGGCGCCGGGCGGGGACAGGTCCCAGTCAGCCCGGGCTACTCGACCGTGACGGACTTGGCCAGGTTGCGCGGCTGGTCCACGTCGTGGTTCTTGGCCGTCGCCAGCTCGCAGGCGAACACCTGCAGCGGAACGGTCGCCACGAGCGGCTGCATGAGGGTCGGGCACGCCGGGATGCGGATGATGTGGTCGGCGTACTTGGCGACCGCGTCGTCGCCCTCCTCGGCGATCACGATGGTCACCGCGCCGCGAGCCCGGACCTCCTGGATGTTCGAGACGATCTTCTCGTGCAGGATGCTGCGCCCCTGCGGCGGCGGGACGACCACGATCACGGGCACGCCCGGCTCGATCAGGGCGATCGGGCCGTGCTTGAGCTCGCCGGCGGCGAAGCCCTCGGCGTGCATGTAGGCGAGCTCCTTGAGCTTCAGCGCACCCTCGAGGGCGACCGGGTATCCGACGTGGCGGCCTATGAAGAGCACGGACTTCGCGTCGGCGAACTGGCGGGCGAGCTCGCGGACCCCCTCGATGGTGTCCAGGACGAGGTCGACCTTCTGCGGCATCGTGGCCAGCTGGCCGACGATCGCGGCCACCTCGTCGCCGAACTTGTTGCCCCGCACCTGGGCCAGGTAGAGGCCGACGAGGTAGACCGCCACGATCTGGGTGAGGAAGGCCTTGGTCGAGGCCACGGCGATCTCGGGTCCGGCCTGCGTGTAGAGCACGGCATCGGACTCACGCGGGATCGACGAGCCCATGGTGTTGCAGATGGCCAGCACCCGGGCGCCCTGCTCGCGGGCGTGGCGGACCGCCATGAGGGTGTCCATCGTCTCGCCCGACTGGCTGATCGCGATGACCAGCATCCGCCGGGTCAGGATCGGGTCGCGGTAGCGGAACTCGCTGGCCAGCTCCACCTCGCACGGGATGCGGCACCAGTGCTCGATGGCGTACTTCGCCACGAGGCCCGCGTGGTAGGCGGTCCCGCAGGCGACGATCACGATCTTGTCGATGCCTCGCAGCTCCTCGGCAGGCAGGTGCAGCTCGTCGAGGCGGAGACGGCCGTCAGGGGCGATACGGCCCAGGAGCGTGTCGGCCACGGCCTTGGGCTGCTCGGCGATCTCCTTGAGCATGAACAGGTCGTAGCCACCCTTCTCGGCGGCTGCCGCGTCCCACGTGACGGTGAAGGGCTTGGTGTCAACGTCGTGCCCGTCGAAGTCGGTGATGACCACGCTGTCGGCGCGCAGGTCGACCACCTGGTCCTGGCCCAGCTCGATGGCCTCGCGGGTGTACGCGATGAAGGCGGAGACGTCGGAGGCGACGAAGTTCTCGCCCTCGCCCAGTCCCACGACCAGGGGGGAGTTGCGTCGGGCGGCGACCAGCCTGCCCGGCTCGTCGGCATGCACGGCCACGAGGGTGAACGCGCCGCTGAGGCGCCGGCAGGTCAGGCACATGGCCTCGGCGAGGTCGGAGGTCTGGGAGAGGGCGGACTCCAGGAGGTGGGCCACGACCTCCGTGTCGGTCTCGGAGGTCATGACGACGCCCGAGTGCGCCAGCTCGGCGGCGAGCTCCGCGAAGTTCTCGATGATGCCGTTGTGGATCACGGCCACCCGGGAGCCGGCGGACACGTGGGGGTGGGCGTTGACGTCGGTGGGGCCCCCGTGCGTGGCCCAGCGGGTGTGGCCGATCCCCGTCGTGGACTGGGAGACCGGGTCGGCCGCGAGCAGCGCCTCCAGGTTCGCCAGCTTGCCCGCCTTCTTGCGGACCTGCAGGGTCCCCCCGTTGACCACGGCGATCCCGGCGGAGTCGTACCCCCGGTACTCCAGGCGGCGCAACCCCCCGATGACGACCTCAGATGCCTGCCGGCTGCCGGCGTACCCCACGATGCCACACATGGGAGAAGGGTAGACGGCTCTCGGAGCGATCTGTCGCGCGGCCGATGCAGGCCCAGACAATCGGCCCGTGTGCCCGCCGTCCCGACGCGGAGCGGTCGTCAGTCGCCGTCTGCTCGATGGGTTCCCACCGACTCAAGGCAGGGGGATCTCCCGCTGGACGACCTGGGCAAGGTCCTCCGCGACGCGGCGTGCCTCCTGGTCGGAGGGTGCCTCGACCATGACCCGGACCACCGGCTCGGTCCCGCTGGCCCGCAGGAGCACTCGGCCGTTCTCCCCGAGGCTTGCCTGGGCGGCGGCGACGGCGGCCGTCAAGGGGCCGTTGCTGTTCACAGCGGAACGGTCGACCCCCCGGACGTTGATGAGCACTTGGGGCAGCTTCGTCATCACGGAGGCGAGGTCGGCCAGCGGCCTGCCGGTCGCCGCCATCCTGGCCAGGAGGTGCAGGGCCGTCAGCGTGCCGTCACCTGTCGTGGCGTAGTCGAGGAGCACGACGTGCCCGCTCTGCTCACCGCCGAGGTTGTATCCGTTGGCCCGCATCGACTCCAGCACGTAGCGGTCCCCGACGCCCGTCTCGACCACGTTGAGGCCCTCCCGACGCAGCGCCAGCTTGAAGCCGAGGTTGCTCATCACGGTGCCGACGACGGTGTCGTGGGCCAGCGCCCGCTGGTCGCGCATGGCCAAGGCCAGGATGGCCATGATCTGGTCGCCGTCCACCACCGACCCATCCGCGGCGACGGCCAGGCAGCGGTCAGCGTCGCCATCGTGGGCGATGCCCACGTCGTAGCCGTGCTCCACGACCGCTTCCCGCAGGTCCGCCATGTGGGTGGACCCGCATCCCTCGTTGATGTTGTAGCCGTCCGGGCTTGCGTGGATGGCCAGCACTTCCGCCCCCATGCGCCGCAGGGCGCGGGGCGAGGCGGCCGAGGCAGCCCCGTTGCCGCAGTCCACCACGACCCGCAGGCCGTTGAGCCGGTTGGGCGTGCAGGAGAGCAGGTGCTCGACGTAGTGCGAGAGGGCGTCCTCGTAGTTGACGACCCGGCCGACGTCAGCGCCGGTCGGGTTGGTCCAGCCCTCGTGCAGGCGGGCCTCGATCTGCTCCTCGACCTCATCGGCAAGCTTGTGCCCCCCGCGAGCGAAGAACTTGATGCCGTTGTCGGGCATCGGGTTGTGCGAGGCGGAGATCACCACTCCGAGGTCGGCGCCGAGCTCGGCGGTCAGGTGCGCGACAGCCGGCGTCGGGACAACGCCGAGCACCAGCACATCCAGGCCCGCACTGGCGAGTCCGGCGACGGTGGCCGCCTCCAGGAACTCGCCACTGGCGCGCGGATCGCGCCCGACCACGGCCCGCGCCCGGGCCCCCGGCTTGCCGGAGCGCTTCAGCTCTCCCAGCTCACCCAGGACGTGCGCCGCCGCACCGGCGACCCCCAGGGCCAGGTCGGCGGTGACGTCGCGATTGGCCAGACCACGTACTCCGTCGGTCCCGAACAGTGTGCCCACGCGCCGATCCTCCCCTTGGAACCCCTGTGGGACTCTACTGGGCGAGGTCGCCGAGTGTCGTTGGGGACGGAGCAGGGCCGAACTGGGGGACAGCAGGGCAAGCCCAGGCGTTCGACTCGCACCCGTCGGCCAGTCCCCCAGGGGACGGCCCCGTCACACGGCCTGTTCGGCTGGTGGACCCCCCGGGCACAGCCCCTGTGAGCGGCTGCTGACCTTGCAGGCGGGGCTGCCCCGGCACGTGCAGGAGGGTCCGAGCGTGCTGCTCGGACCCTCCTGTGGTGCTCTCCGGCGGGGGTGGAGGCGCAGGGCTTCCCCTCGCTCAGCGCTTGCTGTACTGAGGCGCCTTGCGGGCCTTCTTGAGGCCGTACTTCTTGCGCTCCTTGACCCGGGGGTCGCGGGTGAGGAAGCCAGCCTTCTTCAACGAGGGGCGATTGCCCTCGGGGTCGACGTCGTTGAGCGCCCGCGCGATGCCCAGGCGCAGCGCGCCGGCCTGTCCACTGGAGCCGCCCCCGTCGATGTGCGCGATGACGTCATAGGAGCCCTCGACCTGCAGGGTCCGGAAGGGCTCGTTGACGAGCTGCTGGTGGACCTTGTTCGGGAAGTAGTCCTCGAGCGTGCGGCCGTTGATCCGCCAGGTGCCCGATCCGGGCACGAGTCGCACCCGGGCCACGGCCTCCTTGCGGCGCCCGGTCGCCTGGGACGGCCCGGTGACCGCGGGTCGGGCGGCCTCCGCGGCCGGTACGCTGGGGGTCTCGGTGGAGTAGTCGCCCGAGACGACCTCTTCAGCGACGGTCTCGATGCTCATGCCGCGGTTCCTCTCTGATCCACTGGGTGCCGGGCACTCACTGGGCGACCTGGGTGATGGTGAATGGCGTGGGCTGCTGCGCGGCGTGGGGATGCTCGGGGCCCGCGTAGACCTTGAGCTTGCCCCCCTGGGCGCGGCCCAGCTTGTTGTGCGGAAGCATCCCGCGGACGGCCTTCTCCACGGCGCGGCGCGGATTGGTCGCCAGCAGGTCGCCGTACGAGGTCGAGCTCAGGCCCCCGGGGTAGCCGGAGTGCCGGTAGGCACGCTTGTCGACGCGCTTGTTCCCGGACAGGGCGACTTTCTCGGCGTTGATGATGATGACGAAGTCGCCGGTGTCGACGTGCGGGGCGAAGGTGGGCTTGTGCTTGCCGCGCAGCAGCACCGCTGTCTGCGAGGCCAAGCGGCCCAGGACAACGTCGGTGGCGTCGATGACGTGCCACTGACGGGTGATCTCGCCGGCCTTGGGGCTGTACGTGCGCACTTGGTGAGCCTCTGTCTGGGAAACGGTGAGCTGGGTGGTCTGGGTTGCTGACGGTTCTTCAGGGCGCTCCTGCAAGAGCCACCGGTGCTGAGGTCGCAGCCGACCACGCACAGACTGCCCCACAGGGTACCGGGCGCGGCGCAGCTGGGCCAAATCGCACGACGCGCAGGGCGGAGGTCAACGGCCCCGCCAACGTCGCGCGCGCTGCGCCTGGCCCGCCAGCTCGGAGTCCGGCGGGTAGCCCACGGCCACGAGGGTGAGGCCGTGCGCCGGTGCCACCGGGACCTGTGATCCACGCACGAATGCGGCCAGGAGCTCAGCGGGCCGCTCGACGGGCCACCGGCCCGACCCCACCGCGAGGAAGGCCCCCACCAGGGAACGTGCCATCGAGTGGCAGAAGGCGTCCGCCCGCAGTGCGAGGGCCAGGACGTCGTCGCGACCACGGGACCAGTCCGCCTCCAGCAGGGTGCGGACCGTCGAGGCCCCCTCGCGGGGCCGGCAGTAGGCGGCGAAGTCGTGCTCCCCGAGGAACGGATCGGTTGCCGCTGCCATCGCCGCAAGGTCCAACGGCTGGCGCACCCAGAGCGTCCGGGCCCGCTGGTTGGGATCGCAGCCCCCCGGGGAGTCGGCAATGCGGTAGCGATAGGCACGCCACTGCGCCGACCATCGGGCGTCGAAGCCCGCAGGAGCAACGTCGACATCGAGCACACGGATGTCCGCCGGGAGGAGGGCGTTGATGCGGCGCAGGGTCGCGGTCGCCGACGCCACCTCGCCGACTGGCCGTGGTGGGTCGAGCCGTATGCCCGCGAGCGGCGCCGGCTCGCCCGGAGATGCTGCACCCGGTCTGGGGGACCCCCGTCGGGAACGATCGCTCCCCGCGCGCTCCCATGCGGGCGCGGGGACGTCGGCGTGGCAGATCTGGCTCTCGGCATGCACACCGGCGTCCGTCCGCCCGGCCACCGCGACTCGCACCGGGACCTTCGCGTCGACTCGCAGGGCCCTCCGCAGGGCGGTCTCGAGCTCCTCCTGGACCGAGCGCAGGCCGGGCTGGCGGGCCCAGCCGTGGAAGCCGGTGCCGTCGTAGGCGACCTGCAGGCGCAGACGGACCTGCCCGCCGGGCCCGGGATCCTCCGGGCTCTCGACGGGCAGGGGTCCTTGTGCGGTCACGCCTTCTCGGTCGTGTCCTCCGGCTCGGTCGCGGCGTCCTGCGACGCGACCTCGCTGGCCGTCACCTCGTCAGCGACCTCGACGGTCTCCGGTGGTGCGACGTCTTCCACCGGCCGGGTCTCACGATCCTCGGCCGACCGCCTGGTGGCGGACGTCGCCTCGGCCACGACCTGCTCGGCCAGGGGCTCGCACAGCTCGATCAGCGCCATGGGGGCGTTATCGCCCTTGCGGTTGCCGAGCCGGGTGATCCGGGTGTAGCCACCGGGCCGGGTCGCGAAGCGCGGCCCGATCTCCTCGAACAGCACGTGGACCACCGACTTGTCCCGGATGACCGTCATGACCTGGCGCCGGGAGTGCAGGTCGCCCTTCTTGGCGAACGTGATCATCCGCTCGGCCAGAGGCCGGACGCGCTTGGCGCGGGCCTCCGTCGTGCGGATCGCGCCGTGCTCGAACAGGGCAGTGGCCAGGTTCGCCAGGAGCAGCCGCTCGTGGGCGGGAGTGCTGGCCAGGCGGGGCCCCTTCGTGGGCGTGGGCATCTCTTTCTCCTGATTCCTTCGGCGGGGTCCCGTCCCGGGGCGCCGACTGCTGGGTGCGGGGGTGGGTCTGACGACCCGTGCGCCTACAGCCGCTCGTCCTCGGCGAAGTCCCCGTCCTCCTCGTCGACGTACGCAGGGACGAAATCGGGTGGGCTGTCCTTGAGGGACATCCCCATCGAGCGCAGCTTGTCCTTGACCTCGTCGATGGACTTCTGCCCGAAGTTGCGGATGTCCATCAGGTCGGCCTCGCTGCGGCTGATCAGCTCGCCCAACGTGTGGATGCCCTCGCGCTTGAGGCAGTTGAAGCTGCGCACCGTCAGGTCCAGGGACTCGATCGGCGTCGCGAAGATCTCGGCCTTCACCTCGTCCTGCGGCGACGGGCCGACGTCGATGCCCTCGGCATCCACGTCCAGCTCGTGGGCCAGGCCGAAGAGCTCGACCAGCGTCTTGCCGGCGGAGGCGACGGCATAGGCGGGGGTCATGCACGGCTTGGTCTCGACGTCGAGGATGAGACGGTCGAAGTCGGTGCGCTGCTCGACGCGGGTCGCCTCCACCTTGTAGGTGACCTTGAGGACGGGCGAGTAGATCGAGTCGACCGGGATCCGTCCGATCTCCTGACCCGGCGCCTTGTTGGCAGCCGCCGTGACGTAGCCGCGACCGCGCTCGACGACGAGCTCGATCTCGATGGTCCCAGTGGCGTTGACCGTGGCGATGTGCAGGTCCGGGTTGTGGACCTCGACTCCTGCCGGCGGGGCGATGTCGGCGGCCGTCACCTCCCCGGGGCCCTGCTTGCGCAGGTACATGGCCACCGGCTCGTCATGCTCGGAGGAGACCACGAGCTCCTTGAGGTTCAGGATGATCTCGGTCACGTCCTCCTTGACGCCCGGGATCGTCGTGAACTCGTGCAGGACACCGTCGATGCGGATGCTGGTGACGGCCGCGCCGGGGATGCTCGAGAGCAGCGTGCGGCGCAACGAGTTCCCCAGTGTGTAGCCGAAGCCGGGCTCCAGGGGCTCGAGGGTGAACCTCGACCGGTGTTCGCTCACCCGCTCCTCGGTGAGAGCGGGGCGCTGGGCAATGAGCACGGGTTTTCCTTCCCGCGACGACCACCATTTGACGTCGCGTGTGCAGATATGGCTGGGAAAGACGGCCCTTCGCGGGCACTACGTCACTTCGAGTGGAGACGTCACTTCGAGTAGAGCTCGACGATGAGCTGCTCCCTGACCGGCACGTCGATCTGCGCCCTCACGGGCAGCTGGTGAACGAGGATCCGCAAGTTCGCCGGCACGACCTGGAGCCAGGCCGGGACCGGGCGGTCGCCGAGGGTCTCCCGGGCGATGATGAACGGCGTGGTCACCAGGGACTTCTGCTTGACGTCGATGATGTCCCACTGCGCCACCCGGTAGCTGGGGACGTCCACCTTGTGCCCGTTGACCAGGAAGTGCCCGTGCGTCACGAGCTGGCGGGCCTGTCGGCGCGTGCGAGCCAGCCCCGCGCGATACACGACGTTGTCCAGCCGGGACTCGAGGATCTGCAGGAGGTTGTCGCCGGTCTTGCCAGGACGACGCACGGCCTCGGTGTAGTAGCCCCGGAACTGCTTCTCCAGCACGCCGTAGGTGTACTTGGCCTTCTGCTTCTCCTGCATCTGCAGCAGGTACTCGCTCTGCTTGATGCGTGCGCGGCCATGCTGGCCGGGGGGGTACGGGCGACGCTCGAAGGCCTTGTCGCCGCCGACCAGGTCGACGTTGAGGCGACGCGAGATGCGCGAGGCCGGTCCGGTGTAGCGAGCCATGTCGGTTCTCCCTCGCCGCTTCAGACCCGGCGCCGCTTGGGCGGGCGGCAGCCGTTGTGGGCCATCGGGGTGACATCGGAGATCGAGCCGACCTCCAGCCCGGTCGCCTGCAGGGACCGGATGGCGGTCTCACGGCCCGAGCCGGGCCCCTTGACGAAGACGTCGACCTTCTTCATGCCGTGCTCCATCGCGCGACGCGCGGCAGCCTCGGCAGCCATCTGCGCGGCGAACGGCGTGGACTTGCGGGAGCCCTTGAAGCCCACCTGGCCCGACGAGGACCACGCGATGACGGCACCCGAGGGGTCGGTGATCGAGACGATCGTGTTGTTGAACGTGCTCTTGATGTGGGCGTGGCCGTGGGCCACGTTCTTCTTCTCCTTGCGGCGGACCTTGGTCCGGGCCGCGGACTGACGAGTCTTGGGGGGCATCGGCTGTGCTTCTCCTACGGTGTGCGTGACGCAAGCCCGTACGGCCCGGGCTGGGCCCGGGCGCCGGGGGCGGCGGACTACTTCTTGCCGGCCTTCTTCTTGCCGGCGACGGTCTTGCGCGGACCCTTGCGGGTGCGGGCATTGGTGTGGGTGCGCTGTCCGCGGACGGGCAGGCCCCGGCGATGCCGGATGCCCTGGTAGCAGCCGATCTCCACCTTGCGGCGGATGTCAGCGGCCACCTCACGGCGCAGGTCACCCTCGACCTTGATGTTGGCCTCGATGTAGTCGCGCAGCGGGACCAGCTCCGCGTCCGTGAGGTCCTTGACGCGCGTGTCCGGGCTGACGCCGGTCGCGTTGAGGATCTCGGCTGACTTGGTGCGGCCGATGCCGTAGATGTAGGTGAGCGCCACCTCGACGCGCTTCTCACGCGGGAGGTCGACGCCGACGAGACGTGCCATCGGGGTCTGTCCTTCTTCCTGTTGGTCACCGGAGGTTTAGGTGCGCGAGCGTTCCCACCTCCCTTGGCGGTGGGTCCCCGGCCTCCGGGCCGGGGGTGACGTCCGGGCGGGCCCTGGCATGGGTCCATCGCCGTTGACGGGATCGCGCAGTGTTCAGTTCTCGCCCACCACCGCGACGGCTGGGCCGTCCGTGGCACGCACCTGGGTGCGCTGCCGGGCCTTGGTGCTCCGGGCTCGTCAGCCCTGGCGCTGCTTGTGACGCGGGTTGTCGCAGATCACCATCACGCGGCCGTGACGGCGGATGACCTTGCAGTTGTCACAGATCTTCTTGACGCTTGGCTTGACCTTCATCGTTTCCTCGCAGCCTTCACCGACCGGATCCTCCGGTGGGCACCTGTCACTTGTACCGGTAGACGATCCGCCCGCGTGTCAGGTCGTAGGGCGAGAGCTCCACGACCACTCGATCGTCGGGCAGGATGCGGATGTAGTGCTGCCGCATCTTCCCGCTGATGTGGGCCAGAACCTTGTGGCCATTGTCGAGCTCCACCCGGAACATGGCGTTCGGGAGGGACTCTCGGATCGTGCCCTCGAACTCGATGGCACCGTCTTTCTTGGCCATTGTCTGGTCTGCTCCACACCGCGTTGATCGTAGGAACTGCGCTGATCGCTTCAGGTCACACCCGCAGCGGTGAGCAGGCGCAACGCGGACCAAAGTCTACGCCAGTGGCCCGCCCAGCGCCAAAAGCCCGGAGGGCCGCTGACTCAGAGGATGGAGAAGTAGCTGTCGACCGCCCGGTCGACCGATTCCACCGTCATCCGTGGAGCCGTGCCCAGGAACAGGCTCTCGTTGCGGATGTGCACCAGCAGGTCGCGCGGCTGGCAGAAGCGCATGGGCCGGCCGGGGACCCGGTAGTGGCGCTCGATGACGTGGTCGACGACGTGCACGTCCACCTCGACCCCCAGCTCCGCACCGGCCAGGTCGAAGAGGGCCCGGAACTGCACCGGCGTGGGATCGCCGATCGGGACCTTGTAGGGGATGCGCCGCAGGAACGCCTCGTCGACGATGTCGCGCGGCTCCAGGTTGGTCGCGAACACGATCACCTGCAGGAAGGGCATCGTGACCCGGCGCCCGCTGCTCAGGCTGTAGTAGTCGAAGTTGCTCTCCAACGGCACGATCCACCGGTTGAGCAGCTCGTCGATGCTCATGCGCTGGCGCCCGAAGTCGTCGATCACCAGCGTCCCGCCGTTGGCCTTGAGCTGCAGTGGAGCCTCGCAGATCCCGGTGTGCGGATTGACGCTGACCTCGAGCTGGTCCATCGTGAGCTCGCCGCCGACGCAGACCGTGGGGCGCTCGATGCGCACCCAGCGGCGGTCGACGAACTGCTGGTCCGCGCCGAGCTCACGGGGCTCCAGGGGCGCCTCGACGTGATGCTGGGGGTCGAAGATCCGCACGATCTCTCCATCGATCCCGATGGCGCGGGGCACCCAGATCTGACCCCCCAGCGACCGGGTGATCCGCTGGGCGATGGTGGACTTGCCATTTCCGGGGGGACCGAAGAGGAACATCCCGCGACCCGAGGCGATGGCCGGACCGAGGCGATCCATGAGGCCCGCGTCCACCAGGAGGCCGTCGAAGGCTGCCCCGAGGTCGGCCTGGGTGGGATGTCGATCAGCGGTGCCCTGGGCCAGGACCCCAGCGACGTAGTCCTCCAAGGAGACCGGGGCGGCACCGAAGTAGGTGCACTGGCCGGACAGGCGGCGCGCGGTGTCCCGTCCCTGATCGGTGATCTGGTACTCGAAGTCGCTGCCTCGCAGCGAGCTGCGGTAGGCGATGGCCTGGGCGGCCTTCAACCTGTCCAGGCAGGGCAGCACGAGCGGAAAAGGGAGCTTGACCTGCTCTGCGATCTGGTACCCGCTGGCATCGCCGCGGGCGGCGAGGAACTTCAGGATCAGGCCCTCGATCTCGCTGGACCGTAGGCCGGCCTCGCCCAAGGTGTGCGGCTCCATCGGCACGAAGCTGCTGCTGGTCCTGGGAGCGCGCTCATGCAGTGCAGTCATAGCCCCGATCCACCCCACACTCACTCAAAGTCGCGACCCGGAAATCCCGTTCTCATGAGGCTACCCGGATAAAGTCGCTCACCTGATCGTATGGGCGCCAGTTGTCCCCCGTTGATCCCCCCATTCGGGTATAGGAACCAGCGAGCGGGGAAGTGGCCGCACGGCTACGGGCGCGCAGGAGCGTATAAGCCTTCCTGGAGGGCGGCCCCCGTGGATCAGGTCAGGGCTCCCAGCGTGACGCCGAAGGCGGCCAGATGAGCCGCGCCACCGTCGGGCGCTGTCAGCACGAAGGGGCCGGCGGGTGTGATCGCAACGGAGTGCTCCCAGTGCGCGGCCACTGCCCCGTCCAGCGTGACGACAGTCCAGTCGTCACCCAGAACCGTCACATCGGGCGACCCCATGGTCATCATCGGCTCGATCGCCAGCGCCATCCCGGCCTTCAACACGGGTCCCCGCCCCCCCGGGCCATGGTTGGCGACCGAGGGCTCCATGTGCATCTGCGAGCCGATGCCATGGCCGACGTACTCCCGAACGATCCCGTACCGGCCCGCGATGCGCGCCTCGACCGCAGCACCGATGTCAGTCAGCCTGGCTCCCGGCTGGGCGGCGGCGATGCCGGCCCACATGGCGTCCCGCGTGGCGGCGGATAGGGCGAGAGCCGCCTCGTCGGCCTCCCCCACAGGCACTGTGATCGCGGCATCTCCGTGCCATCCGTTCACGATCGCACCGCAGTCGATGGAGATGAGGTCGCCCTCGCGCAGGACCCGGGTACCGGGGATGCCGTGGACGACCTCCTCGTTGACGCTGGTGCAGATCACTCCGGGGTAGCCGTGATAGCCGAGGAAGTTGGAGCCGGCCCCGGCGGCGGCCAGATGCCCGGCCACGGCTGCGTCGAGGTCCTGCGTCGTGACCCCGGGGGCGACCATGCCGCGCGCCAACTCCAGGGCGCCGGCCACGACGAGCCCCGCAGCCCGCATCTGCACGAGCTGCTCGGACGACTTGAGCTCGATCCGCGAGCGACGACCCAGCACGGCCCTCGTGCCTACAGTGCCGCGAGGACGCGGTCGCGGACCTCTTCGATTCCGCCCATGCCGTCGACGCGCAGCAGGATGCCGTGGTCCTCGTACACCCGGGTCAGCGGCTCGGTCTGCTCGGTGTAGACCTCCATGCGCCGGCGGATCACGTCCTCGGTGTCGTCGGCGCGACCCTGCTCCCGGGCGCGGTTGAGCAGGCGGCGCACGACCTCGTCGGTGTCCACGGTGAGCTCGACGACATGGTCGAGCTTCAGGCCGACATCGGCCAGCATCTCATCGAGGACCCCGACCTGGGCCAGTGTGCGCGGGTAGCCGTCGAGGAGGAAGCCCTCGGCGGCGTCCGGCTGGGCCAGCCGGTTGCGGACCATGGCGTTGGTGATGCGGTCCGGCACGTAGTTGCCTCGCTGCATGTACATGCCCGCGGCGATGCCCAGCGGGGTGCCCTGGGAGAGATGGCTCCGGAAGATCTCACCTGTCGACACGTGCGGGATCCCCAAGCGCTGCGCGACGACCACAGCCTGGGTGCCCTTGCCGGCCCCTGGTGGGCCCATGAGGACTATGCGCATCAGCGGAGGAACCCTTCGTAGTTGCGTTGCTGCAGCTGGCTCTCGATCTGCTTCACCGTATCGAGTCCCACCCCCACCATGATCAGCAGGCTGGTCCCTCCGAAGATGAAGCTCCCGGAGACCCCCAACCCGTTGAAGGCGAACACGGGGATGATGGCGACGAGCGCAAGGTACACCGACCCAGGGAGGGTCAGTCGGCTGAGGACGTAGTCCAAGTACTGGGCAGTGGGCCGACCGGCGCGGATGCCGGGGATGAAGCCCCCGTACTTCTTCATGTTGTCGGACACTTCGGTCGTGTTGAACGTGATGGACACATAGAAGTACGTGAAGAAGATGATGAGGGTGGCGAAGACCATCAGGTAGACCGGCTCCGTGCCACTCGTCATGTGCTTCGCGACGAAGTCGGCCACGGGGCCGGTCCCACCTGTCAGGTTGACGATCAGGGTCGGGATGAAGAGCAGCGACGACGCGAAGATCACCGGGATGACGCCGGCCATGTTGACCTTCATCGGGATGTAGGTGGACGTGCCGCCGTACATCTTGCGGCCCACCATCCGCTTGGCGTACTGCACCGGGATGCGTCGCTGGCCCTGCTCCACGAACACCACAGCCATGATCACCAAGAACCCGATGCCCAGCGTGATGGCCGTCGCGACGATGCCCTTCGAGGCGTACACGGTCGCCATCTGCGACGGGAACGACGAGATGATGGAGGCGAAGATCAGCAGTGACATGCCGTTGCCCACGCCACGATCGGTGATGAGCTCGCCGAGCCACATGATCACGGCGGTGCCCGCGGTCATCGTCGCGACCATCGTGATCATCGTCGTGAGGTTGTCATTGGGGATCAGGTTCGCCGAGCAGCCCTGGAACAGCTGGCCCGGCGTGCGGGCCAGCGCGATGATCGTGGTGGACTGCAGCACGGCCAGGGCGACGGTCAGGTACCGGGTGTACTGCGTGATCTTCGCCTGGCCGGCCTGCCCCTCCTTCTTGAGGGTCTCCAGGCGCGGGATCACCACCGTCATCAGCTGCAGGATGATGCTGGCCGTGATGTAGGGCATGATCCCCAGCGCGAAGACCGACAGCTGCAGCAGCGCACCTCCGCTGAACAGGTTGATCAGGCCGTAGAGCGAGTTGCCCTCGACGGCGGCGATGCAGCTCTGCACCGCGCCGTAGTCCACACCGGGAGTTGGCGTCACCGAGCCGAGTCGGAAGATGGCGATGATCCCGAGGGTGAACAGCAGCTTCTTGCGCAGGTCGGGCGTACGGAAAGCCGAACCGAATGCGGAAAGACGCACGGGGAAATCCTCCTGGCAGGCGCGTCGAACCGGCGCCCGGACCGCACAAGACTAACAGCCCACGAGAACGCCGCCGGAGCCTTCATGGCCGGGGCCCTTCGCGGCCGGGCCGGTGCCCAGTGCGGGGGGGGTGGGACCGCCGGGCATGGCGAGGGGCTGGACCTCACCCTCTGACCCGCTGCCTGCAGGGTGGCGCAGGAGAGCGGGTCAGAGGTGACGTCCAGCCCCTCGATGTCAGGTCAGGAGACCGTGAGGGTGCCGCCCGCCGCCTCGATCTTGGTGCGCGCCGACGCGGAGGCCGCATCGGCGGTCACGTTCAGGGCCACAGCCACATCGCCGGTGCCCAGCACCTTGACTGGCTGGCCCTTGCGGACCGCCCCGCGAGCCACCAGGTCGGAGACGGTGACGTCCCCGCCCTCGGGGAACAGTGAGGCCAGGCTGGCGACGTTGACCACCTGGAACTCGACGCGGTTCGGGCTCTTGAAGCCCTTGAGCTTGGGCAGCCGCATATGCAGCGGCATCTGCCCGCCCTCGAAACCGGCTGAGACCTGGTAGCGGGCCTTGGTGCCCTTGGTTCCGCGCCCAGCGGTCTTACCGCGCCTGCCACCCTCGCCACGACCCACGCGGGTCTTCGACGTCTTGGCCCCGGGAGCGGGGCGCAGGTGATGGACCTTCAGAGTCATTCGGACTCGACCTCCTCGACGGTGACCAAGTGCGGCACCGCCTTGGCCATCCCGAGGATCTCGGGGCGGCTCTCCTTGATGACGACATCATTGATCCGCTTGAGTCCCAGCGAGCGGACGGTGTCCCGCTGCGGCTGGGTCGTCCCCACCAGGCCACGGACCTGGGTGATGCGCAGCTTGGTCGCCATCACGCCACCTCCTCGGTGGACCGCCCGGCCCGCATCGCGCGGATCAGGGCGGCAGGAGCCACGTCCTCCAACGGCAGACCTCGGCGTGCGGCGACCGCATCCGGGCTCTCCAGCTGCTTGAGCGCGGCCATCGTCGCGTGCACGATGTTGATCGCGTTGTCCGATCCCAGCGACTTGCTCAGGACGTCATGGACGCCGGCGCACTCCAGCACGGCACGGACCGGACCACCGGCGATGACGCCGGTGCCGGGTGCGGCTGGACGCAGCATCACGACACCGGCCGAGTCCTCCCCCTGGACGGGATGCGGGATCGTGCCCTGGATGCGAGGGACCGTGTAGAAGTGCTTCTTGGCCTCCTCGACCCCCTTGGCGATCGCCGCCGGGACCTCCTTGGCCTTGCCGTAGCCGACTCCGACCCGGCCGTCGCCGTCGCCGACGACCACCAGCGCGGTGAAGCTGAACCGCCGGCCACCCTTGACGACCTTGGCGACACGGTTGATCGCCACCACCCGCTCGACGAACGCGGACTTCTCCTCGCGGGGGCCCCTGTCGTCGCGTCGACCGCGACGATCGCCCGAGCCACCGCCGGGGCCGCCCGTACCGGGACCGCCACCGCGGCGCTGTACTCCAGCCATCAGATCTCCACTCCTCGTCAGAACACGAGCCCGGCATCGCGGGCGCCGTCGGCCAGGGCCGCCACGCGACCGTGATACTTGTTGCCGCCACGGTCGAACACGACCGTGGCGATCCCGGCCGACGTGGCCCGGCTGCCGACCAGCTCGCCGACCCGACGCGCCTTGGCCGTCTTGTCTCCGTCGTCCTGGCGCAGGTCGGCCTCCATGGTGGAGGCCCACACCAGGGTCCGGCCCGTGGTGTCGTCGACGACCTGGGCGAAGACGTGACGCGACGAGCGGTTGACCACGAGACGCGGGCGCACGGGCGTGCCCGAGACCTTCTTCCGCACGCGCAGATGCCGGCGTGAGCGGCCGACCCGGGTACGGCTGCCCGAACCGATCTTGGTTGCCACAGCCATGGCCTACCGACCTGCCTTTCCGGCCTTGCGGCGAATGATCTCACCCTCGTAGCGCACGCCCTTGCCCTTGTACGGATCAGGCTTGCGCAGCTTGCGCAGCTTGGCGGCGACCTCGCCGACCTGCTGCTTGTCGATCCCGGAGACGGAGAACCGGGTGGGGGCCTCCACCGCGAACGAGATGCCCTCGGGGGCAGGCACGAGCACGGGATGGCTGAAGCCCAGCGCGAACTCGAGGTCGCTTCCCTTGGCCACTACTCGGTAGCCCGTCCCCTGGATCTCCATCCGCTTGGTGTACCCCGTGGTCACGCCGGCCACCATGTTGGCCACCAGCGTGCGGGTCAGGCCGTGCAGCGAGCGCGACGTGCGCGAGTCGTCGGGACGGGTCACGCGCAGCGCGCCGTCCTCGCCGCGCGCCACGACGATCGGCTCGGCGACGGTGTGTCGCAGGGTGCCCTTGGGACCCTTCACGGTCACCTCGGCGCCGTCGATGCTCACCTCGACGCCGGCGGGCACGGGGATCGGAAGCCTTCCGATGCGGGACATGTCAGCGCCACCTCACCAGACGTAGGCGAGGACTTCCCCGCCCACGCCCTTGGCCTTGGCCTGCCGATCAGTCAGCAGTCCGTTGGATGTGGAGATGATCGCGATGCCCAGGCCGCCCAGCACACGCGGCAGCGCGGTGCTCTTGGCGTAGACCCGCAGACCGGGCTTGCTCACGCGACGCAGTCCCGCGATCGATCGCTCGCGGTTCGGCCCGTACTTGAGCCTCACCACGAGGGTCTGGCCGACAGGGGCGTCTTCCACGGAGAAGTCCGCGATGTACCCCTGCGCCTTGAGGATCTCGGCGATGCCGAGCTTGATCCGCGACAGCGGCATGGACACGCTGTCGTGATAGGCGGTGTTCCCGTTGCGGATGCGGGTGAGCATGTCCGCGATCGGGTCTGTCATTGTCATGGCCGACGGGCCTTTCTCGACGTGGTATCCCCGGACGAGTGACCGGGGACCTGCGACGCTGATGGGATGGGGGTGCCTGCGCCCGGTGGTGGACCCACCGGGAAACCGACTACCAGCTGGACTTGGTGACTCCGGGGAGCTGGCCGCGGTGGGCCATCTCGCGCAGGCAGACCCGGCACAGGCCGAACTTGCGGTAGACCGAGTGCGGCCTGCCGCAGCGGCTGCAGCGGGTGTATCCGCGGACAGCGAACTTCGGCTTCGCGGCCGCCTTGTTGATCAGGGCCTTCTTCGCCACGTCACTTCTCCTTGTAGGGGAAGCCGAGCGCCTTGAGCAGCGCCCGACCCTCCGCATCGGTCCGGGCGGTGGTGACCACCGTGATGTCCATGCCGCGGACGCGGTCGATCCTGTCCTGGTCGATCTCGTGGAACATCGACTGCTCGTTGAGGCCGAAGGTGTAGTTGCCGTTGCCGTCGAACTGCCCCGGTGCCAGCCCGCGGAAGTCACGGATGCGCGGCAGCGCGATGGACAGCAGCCGATCCAGGAACTCCCACATCCGGTCGCCGCGAAGCGTCACGTGGGCGCCGATCGGCATCCCCTCGCGCAGCTTGAACTGGGCGATCGACTTGCGGGCCTTGGTCACCTGCGGCTTCTGGCCGGTGATGGCAGCCAGGTCGCGGATCGCGCCCTCGATCAGCTTCGAGTCCCGAGCCGCCTCACCCACGCCCATGTTCACGACGATCTTGGTCAGACCGGGGACCTGCATGACGTTGGCGTACTCGAACTGGCGCTGCAGCTCGGGGATCACGTCCTGGCGGTAGCGCGCCTTGAGCCTCGGGATCGCCGGGGCCTGCGTGTCGGTGCTCATCAGATCTCCTCCCCGGAGCGCCGGGAGATGCGGACGTTGCGCTGCCCGCTGTAGGTGGTGCCGTCGGGCCGGGCCTTGTCGACCGTGACCTGGCGGAATCCGACGCGGGTGGCGCGGTTGGTGCCCGGGTCGACCAGCATCACGTTCGAGATGTGGATCGAGGCCTCCTGGGTCACGATGCCGCCGGTCCGCGCGCCGCGGGCGCTCTGGCCGACCTTCGTGTGCCGCTTGACGCGGTTGACGCCCTCGACGAGGACGCGGTCGTCACCGGGGTACACGGCCAGGACCGTGCCCGTGACGCCCCTGTCCTTGCCCGAGATGACCTGGACGGTGTCGCCCTTGCGGATCCTGGCCATCACAGCACCTCCGGGGCCAACGAGATGATCTTCATGTAGCGCTTCTCCCGGAGCTCCCGGCCGACCGGCCCGAAGATGCGGGTACCACGGGGGTCCCCGTCGCCCTTGAGGATCACGGCCGCGTTCTCGTCGAAGCGGATGTACGAGCCGTCCGGCCGGCGACGCTCCTTGCGGGTGCGCACGACGACGGCCTTCACGACCTCGCCCTTCTTGACGTTGCCGCCGGGGATGGCGTCCTTGACCGTGGCCACGATGACATCGCCGATGCCGGCGTAGCGCCGACCCGAGCCGCCGAGGACCCGGATGCAGAGCAGCTCCTTGGCACCGGTGTTGTCGGCGACGCGCAGTCGCGATTCCTGCTGGATCACTTTCTTCTCCTGATCGTCGTGCCGGTTCTCGCGGGGATTGCCCGTGAGCCTGGCCGAACCTGGACTACTTGGCCCTCTCGAGGATCTCCACGACCCGCCACCGCTTCGTGGCCGAGGTCGGACGGGTCTCCATGAGCAGCACGCGATCACCGACGCCGGCGGCGTTGGCCTCGTCGTGCGCCTTGAGCTTGGAGGTGCGCCGCACCACCTTGCCGTACAGCGGGTGGGTGAAACGGTCCTCGACGGCGACGACGACGGTCTTGTCCATCTTGTCGCTGACGACGTACCCCTCCCGGGTCTTGCGATTGCCGCGGGGGGTCGAGCCCGCCTCGGGTCCTGGCGTCACTGCCACGCTCTCCTCGTTGCTCATCACTGGCCGTCCGGTCCCTCGGTGATGCCGAGCTCGCGCTCGCGCATGATCGTGTAGATGCGGGCGATCTCCTTCTTGACCGCGCGCAGCCGACCGTGACTCTCCAGCTGGCCGGTGGCGGCCTGGAAGCGCAGGTTGAACAGCTCCTCCTTGGCCTCGCGCAGCTTGTTCACCAGCTCGTCGCTGTCGCTGTTGCGCAGCTCGCCGGCGGTGGTCGCTGCCATCACTCACCAACCTCTCGCCGGACGATCCGGCACTTCATCGGCATCTTGTGCGCCGCGCGAAGCAGGGCCTCGCGGGCGACGGTCTCGTTCGGGTAGCTCAGCTCGAACATCACTCGGCCCGGCTTGACGTTGGCCACCCACCACTCCGGCGAGCCCTTGCCCGAACCCATGCGGGTCTCGGCGGGCTTCTTGGTCAGTGGCCGATCGGGGTACACATTGATCCAGACCCGGCCACCACGACGGATGTGCCGGGTGATGGCGATACGGGCGCTCTCGATCTGCCGGTTCGTGACGTACGAGTGCTCCAGCGCCATCAGGCCGTACTGGCCGAAGGTGACCTCGGTGCCGCCCGTGGCGGCGCCGTGCCTGTCGGGACGGTGCTGCTTGCGATGCTTGACGCGCCTGGGGATCAGCATCTCAGCCCTCCGCTCCCGCGGCCGGAGCCGCGCCCTGCTCGCGGCGGGGCCGCGCGGCACCGCTGCCGCCGCGACGGGACTGGCCCAGCCGGTTGGCCGCGGCCTGCGCCTCGCGCTCGGCCCGCGTGCCGGTGACGTCACCCTTGTAGATCCAGACCTTCACGCCGATTCGGCCGAACGTCGTGCGGGCCTCGTAGAAGCCGTAGTCGATGTCGGCGCGCAGCGTGTGCAGCGGGACCCGGCCCTCGCGGTAGAACTCCGAGCGGCTCATCTCCGCACCGCCCAGGCGCCCGGAGCACTGCACCCGGATGCCCTTGGCGCCGGACTTCATCGTGGACTGCATGCCCTTTCGCATGGCACGTCGGAACGACACGCGGCTGGACAGCTGCTCGGCGATGCCCTGGGCGACCAGCTGGGCATTCGTCTCGGGGCTCTTGACCTCGAGGATGTTGAGCTGGACCTGCTTGCCCGTCATCTTCTCCAGGTCGGTGCGGATGCGCTCGGCCTCCTGGCCGCGGCGCCCGATCACGATGCCCGGACGAGCGGTGTGGATGTCCACGCGGACACGCTCACGGGTGCGCTCGATGTCCACATGGCTGATGCCGGCGCGCTCCAGGCCCGTGGCCAGCAGCTTGCGAATGGCCACGTCCTCGGCGACGTAGTCGCGGTAGCGCTGGCCCGGCTTCGTGGAATCGGCGAACCAGCGGCTGGCGAAGTCGCTGGTGATCCCGAGACGGAACCCGTGGGGATTGACCTTCTGGCCCATGGGGTCAGCCCTTCTTCTGTGCCGCGGGACGCTCCGCGACGATGACGGTGATGTGGCTGGTCCGCTTGTTGATCCGTGCGGCGCGACCCTGTGCGCGCGGACGGATGCGCTTCATGGTCGGGCCCTCGTCGACGTACGCCTGTGAGACGTACAGCGTCGAGACGTCGTTGTGGCGCTCGTTGTGCATGGCGTTGGCGATGGCGCTGTCGAGCACCTTGCCCACGGGCTCGCTTGCCCCCTGCGGGGCGAACTGAAGCACCGCCTGTGCCTGCTGGGCGGGCAGCCCACGGATGAGGTCCACCACACGGCGGGCCTTCATGGGCGTGACGCGGACGAACCGCGCCTGGGCCCTGGCTTCCATCGCACTCCCCTTGCTCTTGTGTCGTGGCCTTGCTGTGGTGCCTGGCCTTGCTCTGGTGACGTGCTGGTGGGGCGGTCGCCCGTCAGCGACGCCGCGCCTTGCGGTCGTCCTTGACGTGGCCGCGGAAGGTGCGGGTGGGGGCGAACTCGCCCAGCTTGTGGCCGACCATGTTCTCGGTGATGAACACCGGAACGTGCTTGCGGCCGTCGTGGACGGCGATCGTGTGGCCGAGCATGTCCGGCACGATCATCGAGCGGCGCGACCACGTCTTGATGACGGTCTTGGTCCCACGGGCGTTCTGGGCGTCCACCTTCTTTGCCAGGTGGTCGTCCACGAAGGGGCCCTTCTTCAGGCTGCGTGGCATGTCGGTCCTCAGCGCTTCTTGCCGGTCTTGCGGCGACGGACGATGAACTTGTCGGACGGCTTGTTCGCCCGGCGCGTGCGGCCCTCGGGCTTGCCGGCTGGGTTGACGGGATGTCGGCCGCCCGAGGTCTTGCCCTCGCCGCCGCCGTGTGGGTGGTCGACCGGGTTCATGGCCACGCCGCGGACGGTCGGGCGCTTGCCCTTCCAGCGCATGCGCCCGGCCTTGCCCCAGTTGATGTTCGACTGCTCTGCGTTGCCCACCTCGCCGATGGTCGCGCGGCAGCGCGCATCGACGTTGCGGATCTCGCCGGAGGGCATCCGCAGCTGGGCGTACGGCCCGTC
>CAZWXF010000042.1:0-20973 GCA_964638055.1 uncultured Bifidobacteriaceae bacterium
GGTGACCAATCCACACCCGACCCGGCCCAACACCACAGGTCAACCCCACAATCACAGCGGCGAGTCGCCACGAGTGGCACGAGTCAGGTCCCGCCGCCCGAGCCGGGACGCAGCTGAGCCCCTACCCCTCCTCGCGAAGCCGCGGCTCGGTCCGGTTGGCCGGCACGATTCCGTGCTTGTCCGCGTAGAACTCCCGGATGACGTCCATGTCGGCCTTCACGTCGCCGCTGGGCCGCAGGGTCGGCCCGCAACCCATGGTCCGTGTGGGCTTGTCGATGAAGCACAGGACCAGGGGGATCTCCGCCTGCTGGGCGATGCGGTAGAAGCCCGACTTCCAGTGGTCGGTCTTGCGTCGCGTCCCCTCGGGGGCGAGGACCAGAGCCAGCCGATCGGCCCCCCGGGCGTGGGCGACCAGGTCGTCGACGAGCCCCGCGGCGGCATCGCGGTCCACGGGCACGCCGCCGAGGCGCCGAAGCACCCCGTCCGCGGGCCCCCGGAACGACTCCCGCTTCATGAGGAATCGCGGCTGCACGCCAAGGGCCCTCGCCAGCTCCAGCATGAGGGTGAAGTCCCAGTTGGACGTGTGGGGTGCGGCCACCATCACGATGACCGGCTCCGGGGGGACAGAACCGACCACCTGCCACCGGCGCAGGCCGAGGACGCGTCGGGCAAGGGCCTGCTGATCCATCGTCGGATGCTAGTCAGGCTGCCGGCCCGCTCGCCCGCTGGGCCCGATGCCGTCATCACGTCCCAACCGGACGAAGGAAGTAGCAAGTGGACTTGCCATAGTAGAAGGTGGTGACTACCATTGATGCATGGCTGATCAACTGAAGGACCTGCTCAACCGCGTCGCCGCCGGCGAGATGACCCCTGAGGAGGCGCAGGCGAAGCTGCTCTCCACCTCGGAGAGCCCCGCCGCCGACACCTCCGGCGACGAGCCCGTGCGCCGCATCAACATCCGCGGCAGCGCTGTGCGCCTCATCGTCGTGGGCGATCCCACCGTGGACACCGCGATCGCCGAGGGGCCGCACCGGTTGTCGCGCCAGGGCGACCAGCTCTCCGTGCACTCCGACCTCAGCGCCGGGGAGTACCAGACCGAGGTCCCCCGCTCGGCGTTCGCCACCTGGCTGAGCACCATGAACCGGGCGGGCTCGCCGCTGCGCATCCGCGTCAACCCGAACCTCCCGCTGGACGTGCTGGCCATCGCCGGCTCCCTGGAGCTCTCCGGCATGCGGGCGCCCGTTCGTGTGGGCGTCGAGGCCGGCTCGGCCAAGCTTCACGACGGGCAGGGTCCGCTGGCGATCTCCGTGGCCAGCGGGAGCGCCGACGTCGACTGGCAGTTCCACGGGACCTGCTCGGTGAACACCGACCTCGGCTCGTCGCGCGTCTTCGTGACCCCCGGATCCGACATCGCCATCACCGCCGACGCGACACTGGGAACGGCGACCATCCGCCTGGCGGATGGCTCGACCCTCAAGGCCTCCGACGAGGGCAACCGTCCCGTCGTCGTCGGGGCGGGGACTGGGACCCTGAGCGTGACCTCGCGCATGGGCTCCGCCGTGGTCTCTGTCGCCTGACCCGCGTCACCAGCCCGTCGACCCCGCACCCCCATCCGCGCCCCCCAGCCGCAGGGAGCACCAGATGATCGTCACGCACCGGCCCCCCAGCTCGTGCCCGGTGTGCTCGACGACGCTCATCACCCTGCGGCTGGGGTGCCCGCAGTGCGGCACGGAGCTGTCGGGACACTTCAGCTCCTGCCGGTACTGCCGGCTGGACACGGCCGACCTCGAGATCCTCGAGGTCTTCCTGCGAGGCCGCGGAAACGTGCGCGACATCCAGGCGCACCTGGCAGTCTCCTATCCCACGGCACGGGCCCGGCTCCAGGATGTCCTGGACCGCCTGGGGCTGGGAGACGGATCGGGAAGTGCCCACGATCGGCCCGCCGCGACTCCCCGCCCCACAGCCACCTCTCCAGCCGCCACCTCCCAGGCCGCAGGACCAGACTCAGGGGGAATGGGCCGCGCGCGGGACGTGTCCGGTCCCGGACCACGGGCGCAAGCGGCCCCGACATCTCCCCCGGGGGGCTCGGCCCTCGGCGCGGCCCTGGGACAGGGCGACTTCGTGGCTGCGGTCCTCGCAGAGCTGGCCTCCGGACGGATCGACGTCGCGGCCGCGGAGGCGCTGATCGACAGGTTCGAGACCGCCTGACTGCCGCCTGGGGCTCAGGAGACCTGCAGGGAGCGACGCGACAGCCCGTACATCCATCCGTCGATGGCCACGTCCGGCTGCACGCTTGGGTCGGTGGCCGCTCCCAGCGTGACGAACAGTGGCACGAAGTGCTCGACCGTCGGGTGCGCGTACGGCATGCCCGGGGCCCGGCTGCGGAACGCCGCGAGGTCATCGAGGTTGCCGGTGGCCAGGGCCTCCTGCACCCAGAGGTCGAAGTCGAGCGACCAGCCCGGCACCCGATCCGGGTTCGCCCAGTCCAGGAAGCGCAGGCCGTGGGTCATGAACCCCGACCCGATCACCAGAACACCCTGGGAGCGCAGCACCCGCAGTCGCTCCCCCAGCGCGAGAAGGTCGCCCGCCCGCTCGGTGGGGATGCTGAGCTGGAGCACCGGGACGTCGGCCTCGGGGTACATCGCCATGAGCGGCACCCACGCGCCGTGGTCCAGGCCGCGTCCGGTCACGACAGGACCCTGACCGTCCGGCATGACCGCGCCTACCTGTGCGGCCAGGACGGACGCGTCCGGTGTCGGATATCGGAACCGGTAGTAGATCGGGTCGAACCCGGCGAAGTCGTACACCAGCGGCGTCCCAGCCGCCGGCGAGGACAGCGCGATCGGCGCCGTCTCCCAGTGCGCCGAGATGATCAGGATGCTCCTGGGCCGGGGCAGCCGACGGGCCCAGGTGAAGAGCCGGGCCATCCAGTCGCCGTCCTCGAAGAGCGGCGGCGCTCCGTGGCTCACATACAGGGCGGGCAGCGGCTCGTCGCCCGGGCGCCAAGCCCGGTGCTCCGGCGCGCGGCGGGTCATCGCGATGTGCTCGGCGAAGGGGTGGCTCACGGAACTCCAATCGTTGACTGATCAACAGGTTTCGACACCATGATCATTCCCGCTCAGCGAACGTCCGAGTATTCGGGCACGGCAGCATGTCCCCATGGCGATTCAGATGGACCTCTCCCCCAACGACTCCCTCTGGTTGAACATGGACAGCCCGGAGAACCTCATGGTGATCGAGTCGGTCCTGTGGTTCGACCACAGGCTGGACCCGGATCGCGTGAAGCGCGACCTGCTGGACAGGGTCGTCAACAAGTACCCGGTCTTCCGGTGGCGCCCCGTCTTCACCGAGGGCGTCGGCGACAAGGACCAGTGGGAGGACGACGCCGAGTTCAACATCGACAACCACGTGACGGTCCATGAGCTGCCCGGCGCAGGCGGCCGCGAGGAGCTCCAGGACTTCCTGGAGTCCCAGATGAAGGTCCCGATCCCGCGCAACCGTCCGATCTGGCGAGCCCACATCCTGGAGGGCAACGAGTTCGGCGCCATCATGATCAGGTTCCACCACGCCATCGCCGACGGCACCGCCTTGGCGCGTGTCCTCATCGAGATGACGTCGGAGACCCCGGACGAGGACGGCGGCCCCATAGGGACGCTGGATCGCATCCACCCTGCCGAGCCCCCAGCCCCTGCAGAAGAGGTGCCCACCGATCGCGTGCCGCGCAGCCTGCGGAACAAGGCAGTCAACGCAGTGACCCAGGCCGCGACGCTGCCGGTGGCTGCTGGGCTCAAGGCGACCAACGCCACCTCGAAGCTGCTGCACATGCTGGACCCCGACGAGGACGGCAGCCTGGTGAGCAAGATCGCCGACCAGGCGATCGGCACCTCCGAGATGCTCGAGAAGCTTCTCGTCGCCACCCCACCGGATGTCCTGTTCTTCGGTAACACAGTCGTGGACAAGCGCGCCGACTGGGGCCCAGCCCATGACCTCGCCGCGGTCAAGCGGGCCGCCAAGTCACAGGGCGCGACGGTGAACGATCTGATGCTGGCGGCCGTTGCCGGCGGCCTGCGCCGGTACCTGGAGAAGCGCGGGGACAACATCGCCGACCTCGTCACCATGATCCCGGTCAACCTGCGCCCCATCGACAAGCCGATGCCGCCCCACCTGGGCAATCGCTTCGCCCTGGTCGCGCTCAACCTTGCCCTGGAGCCGGAGACGGCCCTCGAGCGCCTCCAGGTGACCAAGGCCCGGATGGACGTCATCAAGGCCGGGCCCGAGGCGATGCTCACGTTCGGGATCTCGACCAGCATCGGCTACTTCGGCACGGTCACCGCGACCGCCACGCGCAAGGTCGTCGAGTACTTCGGCAACAAGGCCATCGGGGTGACGACGAACGTGCCCGGCCCGCAGATGCCCCGCTACTTCGCCGGGCAACGGGTCGTGGGGATCCTCGGCTGGGTTCCCGGTGCCGCTCGTCAGTCCCTGGGCGTGTGCATCTTCAGCTTCGACGGCCAGATACGCGTCGGGTTCAAGACAGACATGTCGGTCGTCCCGGATGTGGCGAACCTGGTGGCCTGCTACGCCGAGGAGATCGAGGAGCTGCTCAAGCTCGGGGCCTGAGGGCCCCAGCCGAACGAACGGACGGGAGCCAGACGGCGCGGAGGGGCGCCGGCCAGTGGCCGGCGCCCCTCCAGCGATCGGATTCCCTCAGAGGACGCGACCGAAGCTGACGTTGCGCGTCCAGATGCGAACCGTCTGCACGCGCTTGCCGGGACGTGGGGAGTGCAGCACGCGGTTCTTGCCGGCGTAGATGCCGACGTGATAGACGCGGCCGTTGTTGCGGAAGAACACGAGGTCGCCGGCACGCGCGTTGCCGGCTGAGACACGGTGGGCGCGGTGGGCCTGTTGTGAGGCTCGCCGGGGCAGGCGCACGCCCACGCTTCGGTAGACGTAGGACGTGAATCCGGAGCAGTCGAAGCCGCGCGGAGTGCTGCCGCCGTGGCGGTAGGGCACACCCTGCAGCGAACGGCCCTTTCTCAGCACGCGACTCGACCGCGCGGCGAACGACCGAGCACTCCGGCTGGCCTTCTTCTTCTTCCTGGAGGACGCGGCAGGGAGGGCGCCTGTCAAGGAGGCGGCCTCCGCGGACTGGACCGGGGCGGGTGCGGCCACTGCCGGGCTGGCAAGCGGCGCGGCGGGCAGGGCCACCGCCAACGAGGTGACTCCAGCGAGAGCCAGGCAGCGAGCACGGTGGAGCAGGGGCATGAAGGACTCCTCAGCGCCTGCGAGGTGAGCTGTCGGGTTCGGGTGGGGAGCACCCGGCCACCAGTAAGGCGGCTTCACCCCAAGGACCCACACCATGGTTCGGCGGTGGGACCACAAGTGGGTCCCCCGCTCCCGTTCCGAAATGCGTTGACTGGCCTCAGCCAGGCGCGGGGGGCAGAACGTGAACGGGATTCGGCGCCGCCTGCCCCGTCCCACCCGGTGGCGGGACACGAAACAAGGTAGCCAAGGCTCCACTACCGGACCAACACGAGCGGCTGTGAGGTATCTCTCACCCCCTCGGTACCGGCGCGCGACTACGCGGCGTCACCGGCCTCACCGGGGCTCTCAGGCGTCGCGTGCGGGGCACGCCGGACGTGTCACGGCCCGACGAAGATCCCCTGAGCTTGAGCCTTACCCAAGGTGACGGTCGCGCCCTCGGGGCCGAGCTCGAAGGCGCCGTCTCGGCTGACCGCCATGACCCTCGCTCCGGGCCGGACCCCGGCCCGGAGCAGCAGGGCGAGAGCGCCGTCCTGCGCCTGCAGGGTCTCCCCGATCCGCACGATCTCGACCACCCCCGACTGGCCGGTCGCCAGCGCCGCGGGGAGCGGCAGGACTCCCGACGGCCCGTGCCCCGCCTCCTCGACGTCGGCCGTCCCCAGCCCTGCGCCCTTGACGTCCGGCGCGCCGACCAGGTCGGCCAGTCCCGGGATCGGGTTGCCGAAGGGCGAGACCCTGGGGTGACCCAGTAGCTCGAGCAGTCGCAGCTCGACCGAGTCACTCATCACGTGCTCCCAACGGCACGCCTCAGCATGGACCTCCTCCCAGGGCAGCCCGATGACCTCGACGAGCAGGCACTCGGCGATCCGGTGCTTGCGCATCACCCGAGTGGCAAGGCGCTTGCCCTCAGGCGTCAGGACGACATGGCGATCCCCCAGGTCGAGCTCGACGAGCTTGTCCCGCTGCATCCGGGCGACGGTCTGGGACACCGTCGGCCCGCTCTGCGCCAGCTTCTCGGCGATCCTGGCCCGCATGGGCCGGACCCCCTCCTCGTCGAGCTCGAAGATCGTGCGCAGGTACATCTCGGTGGTGTCGATCAGATCGCTCACAGGGCTGATTCTCCCCGATCCCGCGGCTGACGGCAGTGGGCAGCGAGCAGGATCCTCCAGACACCTCGGCCCACGTCCCCCTGTGTGATCCGAGGGCGCGAGCGCGGGAGTCGGATCGCCGGGCGTGGGGCCAGGATCGAGCCGCGCCGCGAACGACGGGACGGTGGGCGTGCCCAGCGTGCATGGCAGACTCCACGGTGTGACCATGCTCGCCGTCCTCTCCCTCAAGGGAGGCGTGGGCAAGACCTCCGTCGCACTGGGCCTGGCCGCGACGGCGTGGACGGCCGGGCACCGGACACTCGTGATCGATCTCGATCCACAGGGCAACGCGACCGCCGCGCTGGACCCCCCCGAGCATGAGTTCAGCACCAACGATGTCTTGGCCGACGCTCGCTCCGGCATCGCCGCGGAGGCGATCATCCCCAGTGGCTGGGGCCCGGGGATCGACCTCATCCCAGGCGAGAGAGCGCTCGAGCACCGAGCCCACGGTGAGGGCCCCAGCTCGGCGCTGCGCCTGCGGATGGCCCTGGCCGGAACGCTCGATCGGTACCACACGATCCTGCTCGACTGTCCGCCCTCCCTGGGCGAGCTCACGCGCAACGCGCTGGCGGCGGCCCCCGCGGCACTTATCGTGACCGAGCCCTCCTACTTCGCGCTGCAGGGCGCAGAGCAGGCGCTGGAGGCCGTGGAAGTGGCGCGAGCCGCCACGAACCTCGGCTTGCGGCCCGCAGGGATCGTCGTCAACCGGATGCGGCGCAGCGCCGAGCACAACTTCCGACTGGCCGAGCTGCGTCAGGCGTACCCCGAGCTCCTGCTCGAACCCGTGATCCCCGACCGAGCGGTGATCAGCGCGGCGCAGGGATCGGCGTCCCCGATCACGGCCCTGCGTGGCCCCGGGGCGGCGGCCGTCGTGAAGCACTTCGCAGACCTGGCAAGGAGCATCGAGGAGGCTCTCTCGTGACCAGCCCGACCCCCCGCCCGGCGCTGCGTCGAGCACCCGACGCGGACATCCATCCGGCGGCGCCCGGGCAGGTCCCGAACCGCGAAGCCCCTGTCGAGCACGCCGTGACCCCTGGACAGGCCGCGCGGCCGGGCGTCGCGCACCTGCGCCGGGCCGGTTCCGAGGAGCAGTCGGCTCCCCCTGCGGTGCCCCCGGGGCCCGAGGGGGAGCCGCACCGCCTGTCCGGCCCCCTTCGCGGGGCCACCAGCGACTCCCTGCGCCTGGCCGGCCGCTCCCCGGGCAAGAGCGGGCGCAAGGCAGCCAAGGGGCCCAAGGAGAAGCGGGTGGAGCTGACCGTCCGCGTCCCCAAGTCACTGCGCGACGACTTCCGGGCCGCGCTGAAGGCCGATCGACGCGATCCCGACGAGGTCGTGGGCGCCCTCATCCGCGCCTGGCTGGGCCGCGAGGCCTGAACCCACCGCGATCGGCGTAGAGCCGAGTCCGGAAGTATCGTTCGGCACCGAGCCTGACAAGGAGCATCGAATGGGCGTGCGTAGGTCGTTCCAGGGAATCGCGCTGGCCAGCACCGCCCTGGTCGGCATGTTGGTGCTGGCCGCCTGCGCGGACTACACCACGACCGGACATCCGGCTGGCGACGACGGATCCGCCGTCCTGCCCAGCGAGCCGGCCGATGCGCTGGCCGGGACGAGCTGGCAGCTGGCCTATGGGCCACCCAACGCGATCGAGAAGTACCTGATCACCGCCGCCTTCGCCGACGGGCGGATCTCCGGGAAGGCCCCTGTCAACACCTACTCCGCCTCGTACGAGGTCGAGGGGACGCGCGTGGAGATCGGGGCCATCGCCAGCACCAAGATGGCCGGCGACCCCAGCGCCATGCAGGCCGAAGGCGCCTACTTCGCCGCGCTGTCCGCCGTATCGTCGTTCGACCTGGCGGCGGCGCAGTTGGACCTGTTCGGCGCGGACGAACAGGACGCCCTGCTCACCTTCGGACCCGCGGCGACCGAGGAGCCCGACCCGCAGGCCTCGGAGGCAGCGACGACCAAGGAGTTCGCCGACGAACTCGTGAGCAAGTCCGAGGAGGAGGCCCAGGAGGCCACCGAGCAGGCCGGCTACACGTTCCGCGTCATCGAGCGCGAGGGCGAGCCGCTGCCAGCCACCACCGATTACCGCACAGATCGGATCAACGTCGTCATCGAGGACGGGGACATCACCAGCGCGACCGTGGGCTGATCGCGTGGCAGCACTGGCGCCTGCGGCCCGCACCGTGACCCGGCGCGACTGGTACGGCCTGGCCGTCCTGGTCGCGGGGGTAGCCCTGCTCCTCATCAACGGCACGGTCGTTGCCGTGCTGATGCCGGTTGTCATCACCGACCTGGGGATGACGCTGACCCAGGCGCAGTGGGCCAACGCCATCTTCACGCTCACGTTCGCAGCCCTGCTCCTGCCCGCCGGTTGGCTGGGTGCCCGGTACGGCGCGCGGCGGATCCTCGTGATCGGCGTCCTGCTCTTCACCGTCGGAACCCTCCTCGTCGGCTCCGCCGGGTCGGCTGAGATCTTCATCGCGGCCCGTGCGGTCCAGGGCATCGCGGCGGCCCTCATCAACCCCACCGCGCTGTCCGTCCTCAACGACACCTTCCGGGGCCCGGCCAGGATCAAGGCGTTCGCGGTCTGGGGGGCTGCTCTCGGGGGCGCCGCGGCCCTGGGTCCCCTCATCGGCGGATGGCTCAGCGATGCCTGGTCCTGGCGGGCCGCGTTCCTGATCAACGTGCCGTTGGCCATCGGAGTGCTGATCGGCTGTGCCACGCTGCTCTCGGAGACGGCGTCCGCGCGGACCAGGCGCAGGTTCGACCTGACCGGCGCCGTGTTGGCCTCGTCGGGCCTGGTGGTGCTCGTCTTCACGCTCATCGAGGGCCACGAGTACGGCTGGATCCAGCCGGCCAAGGACCTCCAGATCCTCGGGTTCACGTGGAGCCAGGACGCCCCCCTGTCGATCGTGCCCTTCCTGCTGGTGCTGGGCGCCGGGCTGATGGCGGCCTTCGCCCGGCACGAGACGAGGCTGGCCGAGAGTGGTGGGGCGCCGCTTGCGGACCTGCGTCTCTTCCGAATCCCGACCTTCCGGCGTGGCAACATCACCCTCCTGCTGGCCACCCTGGGCCAGTTCGGGCTGATCTTCACGCTCCCGCTGTTCTGCTCGGTCGTGCTCGGCTACACCACGAGCGAGACCGGCTGGGCCATGGCGAGCCTGGCCCTGGGCGCGATGGTCTCGGCGATCATCGCCGCACCGCTGGCCAAGAGGATGTCCCTGCGCCGGCTCATCAACTCCGGCATGTTCGCCGCGGCCGCCATGATGGCTGCCCTGGGCCTGCTGCTCAGCCCGGGCATCTCCTTCGGCGCGCTCGCCGCGGGGCTCTTCCTCTACGGCGCCGGCGTCGGGATCGCCACCGCGCAGCTGTCCGGGGTGATCCTGCAGGACGTCGACCTCCCGCAGTCCGGGCAGGCCTCGGCCATCCAGGCGACGGCCCGGCAGCTCGGCTCCGCGATGGGCACCGCGGTCCTGGGCACGATCCTCGCCGTCACGCTGAGCAGCCAGGTCAGCGCCGCGCTCTCCGACGTCCCCGGACTGCCCGAGCAGGTCGTCAGCCCCCTGTCCGACGCGATCGCCGAGTCCGGCGGCACTGCCATCGTGACGATCCGCGACGCCGATGCCGCCAACGCCTTCGCCGGTCTTCCCGGGGAGGCACAGGTGGACCCGGTCGTCGCGGCGAGCGTCGAGGGGTACACCGATGCCACCCGGCTGACGCTGCTCGCCGGATCGCTGATCATCCTGGCCGGCGCGGTCATCTCCCTGCGCCTGCACGAGTCGGGCCCGAAGTCGTAGGGGTCGGCGCGCCCACGCCCGCAGGTCAGCGCGGCGCTACGCTCGCCGCAGGAGCTGGACCCGGACGGGAGTGGACATGGGTTACATCGAGTCGCTGATGGCGAACAACGAGGCGATCGTCTACCGGACGCGCAAGCACTGGGTCGCCCCTCTGTTCGCGACCGCCGCGGGAACCGCCCTGACCATCGGCGGGATCGTCGCCCTCGGCTGGACGCTGTTCGTCGACGACGGCTGGCAGCAGAACCTGCTGATGTGGGGCGGCCTCATCGCGCTGCTGGTGGGCATCGTGCTCGTGGCGCGCTCACTCATCATCTGGTGGTCGACGGACTACCTGGTGACCAACCAGAAGGTCATGAAGGTCAGTGGCATCCTGCGCAAGACGGCCGGCGGGGCGGGGCTGGAGAAGATCAACGACGTCACGATGGAGCAGGGGATCCTCGGGCGCATGCTCGACTTCGGCACCCTCGTCGTGCTCACCGCCGCCGACGAGTCCAACCTGAACTACACGGTCATGCGCAAGCCCGCCGAGTTCCGCCGCGCGATGCTCGACGCCAAGCAGCTCTTCGAGCAGGCCGACGCCCGCTACATCGCCGACGCGATGAGGGGACGGATGCCACCGGGCCTGAACGAGGCCGATCCGGGCGTGACGCAGGAGACGCTCGTGGTGCCCACTCCCGAGCCCCCGGACGCGCCCTCACAGACGCCCTCGCCGACGCCCGCCTCGACTTCTTCGGGCACGGTCGCCCCGGCCGACGTGCCGGCCATGATCGAGCGTCTGGCGGCGCTGCGTGACCAAGGAGTCCTGAGCGAGGCCGAGTTCGAGGCCAAGAAGGCAGAGCTGCTCGGCCGGCTCTGAGCCAGGCTCACGGGGAGAGGCGCTGGCGTCGCCGGGAGAAGGCGTCCGCCAGGTCTGCGGAGCACGTCGCCATGGCCCCCTGCGCCTGGATGCTCAGCCGCTCATCGTGGGAGTAGAAGGCATCCCACTGGCGGACACCATCGGCGAGGAAAGTCTCGATCGGGATCTGTCGCTCCGACGCATCCAGCACGAGGATGTCATCGAACCCGATGGTTCCCTCCATGCAGTAGGCCGCGGATTCGCCGTCTCGCTCCGCGCCGCACTCGTTGAACCAGTAGAAAGGGTGCCGCGCGGCCCTCCCACTCACGGTGACGACAAGGCTGGGAGCGGCTGGCCAGTCGTCCGTCATCCTTGCGTCGAAGAATCGCCATCCGCACATGGAGCCACCCCAGGCGAGCGAGTCGAAGAAGCCCTCGACAGCGGCCAGGTCGTCCAGCGGGATAGCCGGCTCGGCCGCTGCCTGCCCGCCGAGCGCGTGGCTCCGAAGCAGGAACCGGAGTTCGGCTGGCGCGGTGAGTCTGAGAATTCTGCGGCCATCCTTCATGAGCGGCCCGGAGGATGGCAGGGCGAGTACGTGGAGCAGGACGTCCACGTACGATCCAGAAGGATTGAGCCGGACGCCCACGACGTCCGATTCGTTGAGAGCCGTCTCCAGGTCAGCGCGAGTCCTGTCGTCCCACTCCATGGGGCAATCCTCGCTCAAGAGGCTGCGCCTTCGAGGAGTACGGGCGCGTGCTCGTCCGCTCAGGGCGAGAGGCGCCGGCGTTGCCAGGAGGCGGCGTCCGCCAGGCCCCCGGGTCCGACCCGCACGTACTCGATGCGGTCGTGCAGTCGGGACTCCCGCCCGGCCCAGAACTCCACGGCATCGGCGACAACGAGGTACCCGCCCCAGAACGTCGGCAGCGGCACCTCCCGCCCCGCGAACATCGCCTCGACCTGCGCGGCCCGTTCCTCCAGCTCGCGGCGTGTCACCGGGGCGCTCTGGCGACTGGCCCAGGCGCCGACCTGGGCACCTCGGGGCCGCGTCGCGAAGTAGGCGGCCGACTCGTCCCGGCCCATCGGTCGGGCCATCCCGCGCACAGCCACCTGCCGGTGCACGGCATGCCAGCCGAAGAGCAGGGCCACCGAGGGGTTGTCCGCCATCTGGGTGGCCTTGCGGGAGGCGTGGTTGGTGAAGAACCCGAAGCCCCGCTCGTCCACCGCCTTCACCAGGACGGTGCGCAGGGCGGGTCGTCGGGACTCGTCGACGGTGGCCAGGGACGCCGCGTTGGGCTCGGCCACGCCGGCATCCACCGCGTCGCGCAGCCAGCCCAGGAAGAGGTCCAGCGGCGCCCCCGGAACCTCGGTCTCGTCGAAGCCCGCAGGTGCCCCGCCCGAGTACTCGACCCGTCGGACCCCCTGATGCGTGACCATGGTCACAGTATCCGCCCCGTCGCGTCCGCCCGGGTGGGCGAAGGGGGAGACCCTCGGCGATCACCCAGGGGGAGATCGGCAAGAATGGGCACCCCGCCAGCCCTCCAGGAGGCGCACATGTCTGACTTCTCACCCGGCTTGGAGGGCGTGATCGCCTTCGAGACCGAGATTGCCGAGCCGGACAAGGAGGGCTCGGCCCTGCGCTACCGCGGGGTCGACATCGAGGAGCTCGTCGGTCGGATCACGTTCGGCCAGGTCTGGGGCCTGCTCGTGGACAACGAGTTCAACCCGGGCCTGCCTCCCGCTGAACCGTTCCCCATCCCCGTGCACTCCGGCGACCCCCGGGTGGACGTGCAGTCGGCCATCGCGATGCTCGCCCCTGCCTGGGGCCTGGAGCCCCTGCTCGACATCGACGACCAGGTCGCGCACGACGACCTGGCAAGGGTGTCGGTCATGGCGATGTCCTTCGTGGCGCAGGCCGCCCGGGGGATCGGCCAGCCGATGGTGCCGCAGCGCGAGATCGACAAGGCCCGCACGGTCGTGGAGCGGATGATGATCCGGTGGCGCGGCGAGCCCGACCCTGCCCACGTCAAGGCCATCGACGCCTACTTCGTCTCCGCCGCCGAGCACGGCCTGAACGCCTCGACCTTCACCGCCCGGGTCATCGCCTCGACCGGCGCCGACGTCGCCGCCGCCATCTCCGGTGCCATCGGCGCCATGTCCGGGCCGCTGCACGGGGGCGCGCCCAGCCGGGTCCTGCACATGATCGAGGAGATCGAGCGCACGGGCGACGCCGAGGCATACGTGCGCGGCGTGCTCGATCGCGGCGAGCGCCTCATGGGCTTCGGCCATCGCGTCTACCGGGCGCAGGATCCCCGCGCACGCGTCCTGCGCCGGACCGCCGCCGAGCTCAGGGCACCGCGGTACGCCGTGGCGGAGGCTCTGGAGACGGCCGCGCTCAAGGAGCTGCGCGAGCGGCGCCCGGACCGCGTGCTGGAGACGAACGTCGAGTTCTGGGCGGCGATCATGCTGGACTTCGCCGAGGTTCCCCCGCACATGTTCACCTCGATGTTCACGTGTGCCCGGTTGGCCGGGTGGAGCGCGCACATCCTCGAGCAGAAGCGCACCGGTCGGCTCGTCCGCCCGTCCGCCCGCTACATCGGACCCGCTCCGCGCACGCCGGAGGAGGTCCCCGGATTCGCCGAGTGGATGCTCGATCCGTACGAGACCTCGATCCCCCGGCCTCCGGCCCGCCCCCTCCGCGCCCGCAGGTGACGCGAGCAGAAAGGGCATCACTGTGACCACCCCATTCGACCCGACCACCATCGCGATCCCGGCCAGCCTGCTGCCAGGTGACGGCCGATTCGGCTGCGGACCCTCGAAGGTGCGCGTCGAGCAGGTCGAGGCGCTGCGTGCCGTGGCGACCAGCGTGCTGGGCACCTCGCACCGGCAGAAGACCGTCCGGACCCAGGTGGCACGACTGCGCTCCGGGTTGGCAGACCTGTTCAGCCTGCCCGACGGCTACGAGGTCGTGCTCGGCCTCGGTGGCGCGACGGCCTTCTGGGACGCCGCCACGTTCAGCCTGATCCGGGATCGCGCACAGTTCCTGTCCTTCGGCGAGTTCGGCTCGAAGTTCGCCGCCGCCGCGAGGACCGCCCCGCACCTGGGCGACCCCACGATCGTCAGGTCCGATCCCGGCACGGCACCGCAGTTCCGGGCCGAGGCGGGGATAGACCTCTACGGCTCCCCGCACAACGAGACCTCGACCGGCGTCGCGATCACCCCGACACGAGCGGCAGGGGCGGACCAGGGGGCTCTCATGGCCTTCGACGCCACGTCCGCGGCAGGCGGCCTGGCCGTGGATCCGGCCCAGTTCGACGTCTACTACTTCGCCCCCCAGAAGAACTTCGCCTCCGACGGTGGCCTGTGGTTCGCCCTGATGAGCCCGGCGGCCATCGAGCGCATCGAGCAGGTCGGCGCCTCCGGCCGGTGGGTTCCCGCCTTCCTGGACCTCAAGATCGCGCTGGACAACTCCCGGCTGGAGCAGACCTACAACACCCCCGCTCTGGCCACGATCGTGATGATGGCCGAGCAGCTGGACTGGTTCAACAGCCAGGGGGGACTGGCGTGGACCACCGCGCGGACCGCACGGTCCGCCTCGACGCTGTACAGCTGGGCCGAGGCCAGCGACTTCGCGACGCCCTACGTCAGCGATCCGGCACTGCGCAGCGATGTGGTGGGAACCATCGACCTCCACGAGTCCGTCGATGCCGCAGCGGTCGCCAAGGCGCTGCGGGCCAACGGCGTGGTCGACACCGAGCCCTACCGCAAGCTGGGCCGCAACCAGCTGCGGGTGGCCATGTTCCCGGCCATCGACCCCGAGGATGTGGCCGCGCTGACGCGTTGCATCGACCACGTCGTGGCCGAGCTGCCGCGCCCCTGAACGTGGCGACCGCAAGGCGGTTGCCCATGCCTCGAGACCGTTGCGGTGATCGACGGGCCACCGGAGACGTCGCCCGGCGGAGGTCGGCAGCGGCCTGATCAAGGACGATCGGGGACGTGGCCGAGGGTTAGGGTGCTCCTCGTGCCCGACCCCGAACGCGCCGACGGCCAGCCGGCTCTCTCGGGCACGTCGGCCGACAATGGGGTCGCCGTCATGGTCATCGGCACCACCGCATGGCTCGTCGTGGCCGTCGCGTCCCTCCTGGGCCGCGACTGGCTGGCTGAGCAGGGGTACTCGTGGTGGCTTCGGACGGCCTGGATCGGCGTCGTACTCGGCATCATCGGGGTGGTCTTCACCCGCCGGCGGGCACGCGCGTATCGGGCGCACCACCTGGCCGAGGCGCATGTCGTCGGCGAAGATCCCTGATGTCCGCCATCCGAGGCCGCCTGGCGGCGGCAGCGACACTGGCGATCGTGCTCTCCGTCCCCGGCGGTCCCGCCGCGGCGGTGGGGACGGCCCTGCCAGCGAGCACTCGCACCGTGTGCACCTTCGACGCGTCCACGCTCCCGGAGATCTCAGGCATCGCCCTGTCGCGCACGCATCGCGACCTGATGTGGGCGACCAACGACTCCGGGGGCGGTCCCTACCTCTACGCCATCGACCTGAGCGACTGCCACGTCCGGGCGACCCTGCACCTGCTGGACACGCCCGCCCGGGATCACGAGGCCCTGGCTGTCGGGCGGGACGCGCGCGGGCGCGACGTCATCTGGATCGGCGACATCGGCGACAACTCGGGGAATTGGCCCTACGCGCGCATCCACAAGGTCATCGAGCCCAGGGTGCTGCGCGACGCCGACGTCGAGGTGACCACCTATCGGTTCACCTACCCCGAGGGGCCCACCAACGCCGAGGCGCTGCTGGCCGATCCGGATTCCGAGCATCTCTGGGTCATCTCGAAGGAGTTCGGCGTCGGGGGCGTCTTCGCCCTTCCCTCCCCCATGGACGACTCACAGACGCCGATGCGCTCGACGAGGGTCGGTGACGCCCGGTCGTTGATCACCGATGCCGCGATGGCCCCCGACGGGACACGGTACGTCGTGCGCGACTACCTGAGCGCCGAGGTGTTCCAGGGCCATCCCGCGGGAGCGTCCCTGGTGCGGTTCGGGCTGCCGATCCAGGCCCAGGGCGAGTCGGTCACGTGGACCGCTGATGGTAGGGGCCTGCTGATCGCGTCGGAGGGCGACAACAGGCTCATCCAGGTCGACGTCCCCGACTCGGCCTTCAACGAGGACGCCAGCGTCTCGGCGCTGCCCCGCGTTGCCGGGTTCGACGTGTCGACGTACGCGCGGTGGGGACTGCTCGCCCTGACCGCGCTCGTCGCGATCTGGCTGGTGCTGCGGGCGCGGCGCCGGCGGGCGAACGGCTGAGCCTGCGCAACGGCTGAGCCCGCGCCACGGCTGAGCCCGCGCAACGCTGAGCCGGACGCAAACGGGTGAGCCGGCCGACCATGGGGCCGAGCGCGACAGGGCCCCGGGGCGAGGCGAAGAGCACGGCGCTGCATCATGAGGGCGAAAGGGTTGCCCGGCCCTCCCTCGATCAGCGCAGGGCGGCCAGGGCGGTCAGGAGCAGCAGCCCCAGCAGCACGGCCAGGGTCAGGAAGCGCCTGATCCGCGGATCCACCCGGGACTCAGGCCCGCGGACGATCGCCGGTTGCCTCCGAATGGGCCCCACAGCCGTACTCCAGGGACACGACGCGGCCATCCGCGGGGGACATCCCGTTGGCGCAGACGCCGAACGCCGTGCCCATCGGTCCGCCGATGGGCAGCAGGAACCCACAGGTCGTGCAGGTGGCGGGTGCCGAGCGCGCCATGGATGAGGCCGGCCCCTGATCACCGGACCACCAGCGCTCCGCGGCGTTGTCGCGGCCCAGTGCGGAGAGCACGCGCACGCGCCCGATCCCGAGCTCCCACCCTGCGGGGCGTAGCGGGGGCTCGTCGGCCACGGCTGCCAGGTCGTCGAGCCCGGACCAGCCCGGAGCGAGCCGGGGATCGTCCTGGTGTGTCGGCAGGACATCGCCCACGCCGAGGTCACCGGGGGCCAGCCGGTGGCTCCAGGGGATCCACTCGGGCGCCACCAGTGCCTCCGGACCGGGCACCATCACCACCTCGTCGACGGTGGCCACGCGCCCGCGCGGGGGCCGGGCCAGCGTCACCGCCCATACCCACCCCCGATACCCCGGGGCCCGCACCACGAACCGATGGGTCACCAGCCTCTCCTGCTCGGCCTGGACGCCCAGGTGCTCACCCACATGCTCGGCGGGCGCGATGGCCACGACGGCCTCCCGAGCCTGGTCGACGGCGGCGGCGCAGATCGCATCGGCGGCGACGGACCGGCGCACACGCGTCGTGATGGTTGAGGTCATCGGGGCAGGGCCTCCAGTCGATCGCGCCCGCGAGCACGGGATCGGGCGCGCAGGTCAGGGGTGGGACGTCGCGGGTCTGTCCAGGTTGGCCGCTCGGTGCGTGCCCCGTCAGGGCGGACCCGCGGGGAGAGGCCGCGTGGGTCGCCGGTCGGCGGAGCCGTCGAAGGGGACGGTGGCACCACGCGGATAGGCTAGCCCCATGACGCGCCCCCGGCGCCACCTGGCGCTCGCTGCCGCTGTGCTGGCGATGTTCGCCCTGTCCGGCTGCGAGAAGCCGTTCCCGGCCGTCACGACGTGGTCGGGGACACGCAGCTTCAACGAGCAGGCGCTCTGCTGGCAGCACGACCGCAACAAGGTCCTGGGGTCCGCCGACTGCAGCCAGGACCTGCTCAACGCGGCCAGCGCAGGCAGCGGCGTCCCGCACATCGAGGTGGCCCCCGGAGGGACGGTCGGGATCTCGGTGGACCGCGTGGTGGCCGAGGGCGGATGGTCGGTCCTCATAGGCGGGCAGGCGATCGCCGAGGGACTGCGGACCACGTACTTCCGATTCACGTTCCCCCAGCAGGTGGCTGCCGGTGGCTCGGCCTATCTGCTCCAGGTGAACGCCGCCGCCGCACCCACCGGGACCCGCGGCTACTGGTTCTTCCAACTCGTCACGCGGTAGCAGGGCCTGCCAGCCCGAAGACCGTGAAGCCGATCCCCGGTGTGTCACTGGTCACATCCCCGCGGGTTACCCTTGACCGCTGCAACTCCCCCCTCGATCCCAGGAGCCCCAGGTGCCCACCGGCAAGGTCAAGTTCTTCGATGCCGAGCGCGGTTTCGGCTTCCTGACCTCAGATGACGGCGAGGACGTGTTCCTGCCGAGCAAGTCGCTGCCCGAGGGCGTCACGACGCTGCGGGGCGGAACCCGGGTCGAGTTCGGCGTCATGGAGGGCCGTCGCGGCCGGACCGCGCTGTCACTGAAGGTCGTCGAGCCGGTTGCCTCTGTCGTCAAGGCGAAGCGCAAGCCCGCCGACGAGATGGCCGACATCGTCGAGACCCTCATCAAGCTGCTCGACGACGTCGGCAACGAGCTGCGCCGAGGCCGCTATCCGGCGGATCCGAAGGCCCAGCGGGTGGCAGTGCTGCTGCGGGCCGTGGCCGACGGCCTCGACGTGTGATGAGCGCATCGGGCGGCCCCGACCGGCTGGTGCCGATCGGCCTGGTGGTGACGGCGGTGGGTCTGCTGTGCACGGCCGTGGCGCTGGTGCCCCTGGTCGCGAGCATCGAGCTGCCCAGCATCTTCTGGGGCCTGTCCATGCTGACCGGCGTGGGCCTGATGCTGATCCTCCTCGGGCTTCTCCGTGGTGGGCTGCGGCGGTCGCGCTCCCAGCGGCGCGTCACGACGGGCTGATCCAGCGACGATGGCCCACGGCCGGCCCGAGGCCCTGCCTCCCCGCAGCCTCGCCGAGGACCTGCGAGGCCGAACCGACGCTCAGCTGGCAGAGCTGCTCCTCCACCGACCTGACCTGGGCACCCCGCCACCGGAGGACCTGACCGCGCTGGCGACGCGCGCCGCCACCCCGGCCAGCGTCGCGCTGTGCCTCGCCGGGTACGACCAGGTCCTCCTGCACGCCGCCACCGCGGCCGCCCTGCTGCCCGGTCCGATCACGTCGGAAGATCTGACCGCGGCATTCGCCGCACGGCTGCCCGAGATCGACGTCATTCCCGACTCGTCCGGCCCCGTCCCCGTCCCCGAGCACGTGGCCGCGCCGACAGCCCGGCGGCGGGCGGCCGCGGCCGTCGCCAGACTGCGCCGTGAGGCGATCCTCTGGGGTGAGGACTCCTCGCTGCACCTGCTCGGGGCCGCCCGGGACCTGCTCTGCCCGCCCCACCGCGGGCCGGCCATCTCGGCTCTGGACGACCAGGTCGCCGCATTCGCCCGGGAGCCGCAGGTGCTGCGGACCCTCGTGGCCGCAGGCCCCCCTGCCGTGCGCTCCGCGCTCGACCTGCTGCTCTCGGGATCGGTCCTGGGAGCCGTGGCCAACGCCCGCCGGCGCCCCGACCCGTCGCGTACGCCCATCGACTGGCTGCTGGCGCACCATCTGCTGGTCCCGCTCGGAGACGACCTGGTCGGAATGCCCGCCGAGGTGGTCGCGATCCTGCGCGGCGACGCGGTCACCGTGCCCTCACTGGCTCCCCCCCGTCCCCCGCGCCTCTCCGCCGACTCGGCCGCGCTGGGCCGGGGCAGTGCCGCGGCGGCGCTGGAGACGCTCAACAGGGTTGCCGAGCTGGGACACCTCTGGACCCAGGCCCCGGCAGGACGCGTACGTACCGGCGCACTGACGCAGAAGGACTTCGCCCAGGTCAGCGCCGCCCTGGGCGTCGGCAGTGATGCGGCGGCACTGCTGGTCGAGGTCAGCGTGGCGTCGGGGCTGATGGGCACCGACGGCCGGCCGGGTGGCGCGCTGCTGCCGACGCTGGCCTTCGACGCCTGGCTGCGACAACCCCTCGCGCAGCGGTACGCGCGCCTGGCCGCCGCCTGGCTGTCCATGCCCCGGACCGTCCCGGCACCGTCTGGGCGGCCGCTGGCCCCCGATGCCCTGGCCCCGGAGCTCCCCCGACTGCGCCAGCGCGTGCTCTCGGTCCTCGCCGGCGGTGGCAGCTGGGATGTCGAATCGCTGGGCGCGGCGATCCGCTGGTGGGCCCCACGGGTGCCCGCGGGAGTGCCTGACGGGCTGGGTGCGATCCTGGACCAGGCCACTGTCCTGGGGCTGGTCGTGGCCGGGAGCCTGACCCGTGCCGGGGCCGCCGCCCTGGGCGACGAGCCGGCTTCCGCGATCGCGGACGCGATCCAGCCGGACCTGCCGGCACCGGTCGACTCGCTGATCCTCCAGGCCGATCTGACCGCGATCGTGCCGGGTCCTCCGACCCCGCAACTCGCTGCCGTCATCAGGGCCATGGCCGACCCGGAGTCGCTGGGAGCGGCCAGTGTGTACCGCTTCTCCACCGGATCGATACGCCGCGCCCTCGACGCCGGGAACCCGGCCGACGAGCTGCTCGCCGAGCTGCGCCGCCGCGCCCCCATCCCCCAGGCGCTTGCCTACCTCATCGAGGAGGTCGCCGCCCGTCATGCCGCCCTGCGCATCGGCGCGGTGGCGACCTACCTGCGCTGCGACGACCCCACCCTGCTCACGGCGATCCTGGCCGACCCGCGAGCGGCCGGGCTGGGACTGTTCCGCCTGGGCGAGGGTGTCCTGGGCTCGCAGCAACCTCCCGACCTGGTCGCGGCGGGTCTCCAGCAGGCCGGGCACTGGCCACAGCCGGACCCGGCGCGCGGGCACACGGCGCCGGCACCGCGACGCTCCCGCGGCACGGGCGGGATCCCCGAGCTGTCGGCTGGACCCGGGTCCCTGCGCGGCATCAGCCCGGGTCACGCGCGCTCGGTCGTCGCGCGGATGCGCTCGGCAGATCCTCCGGAGGGCCGGGCACCGGCCCGCTCCTGAGCGGGGCTCCAGTGTCGACGGACTCGGTCTCGACGGGCTCGACCGGCGGGGGCTCGGTCTCGACGGACTCGGTCTCGACGGGCTCGACCGGCGGGGGCTTGGTCTCGACGGACTCGGTCTCGACGGGCTCGACCGGCGGGGGCT
>CAZWXF010000042.1:21073-22817 GCA_964638055.1 uncultured Bifidobacteriaceae bacterium
GGGCTTGGTCTCGACGGGCTCGACCGGCGCTCGGGCTCGACCGGCGCTCGGGCTCGACCGGCGCACGGGCTCGACCCGCGGGGGGCGTCAGTCAGCCAGGCCCGACGTCACGTCCTGGCCGTCGACGATCCGATAGGCATACCCCTGCTCGGCGAGGAAGCGCTGGCGGTGGGCGGCGAAGTCCGTGTCGAGGGTGTCCCGGGTGACCACCGTGTAGAAGCGGGCACCGCGCCCGTCGGACTTGGGCCGCAGGATGCGGCCGAGGCGCTGGGCCTCCTCCTGCCGCGAGCCGAAGGAACCGGATACCTGGACGGCGATCGTCGCCTCGGGCAGGTCCACGGAGAAGTTCGCGACCTTCGACACGACCAGGGTCTGGACCTCGCCGGTGCGGAACCGTGCGTACAGGGACTGCCTCTCCCTGACCGGGGTCTCACCGGTGATCACGGGAACGTCGAGCCAACGCCCGATCTCGTGCAGCTGATCGAGGTACTGACCGATCACGAGGGTCTGCTCGCCGGGATGGCGGTCCAGGATCGCACGGATGACCGGCAGCTTCTCCGGCGAGCTGGCCGCCAGCCGGTAGCGGTCCTCGGGCTCGGCCATCGCATAGGCCAGGCGCTCGGGCTCGGGCAGGGTGACGCGCACCTCGACACAGTCCGCGGGCGCGATCCACCCCTGCGCCTCGATCTCCCGCCAGGGCGCGTCGTAGCGCTTCGGCCCGATGAGGCTGAAGACATCGCCCTCCCGGCCGTCCTCGCGGATGAGCGTGGCCGTCAGCCCGAGGCGGCGCCGAGCCTGGATGTCGGCGGTGAACCGGAAGATCGGTGCGGGGAGGAGGTGGACCTCGTCGTAGATGATCAGGCCCCAGTCGCGCGCATCCAGCAGGTCCAGGTGCGCGTACGTGCCGCCGCGCTTCGTGGTCAGGACCTGGTACGTGGCGACCGTGACCGGGCGGATCTCCTTGCGGGCCCCTGAGTACTCGCCGATCTCGTCCTCCCCCAGGCTGGTGCGGCGCAGCAGCTCGTCGCGCCACTGGCGGGCCGCAACGGTGTTGGTGACCAGGATCAGGGTGGTCGCCTGGGCCAGGGCCATCGCGGCCGCTCCGACCAGGGTCTTGCCCGCCCCGCAGGGCAGCACGACGACGCCCGATCCGCCGTGCCAGAAGCCCTCTGCGGCGTGGCGCTGGTAGTCGCGCAGCGCCCAGCCGTCCTCGGCCAGCCGGATGGGATGGGCCTCCCCGTCGACGAAGCCGGCCAGGTCGTCCGCGGGCCAGCCGAGGCGCAGCAGCGCCTGCTTGAGCGAACCCCGTTCGCTGGGGTGCACCGCGACCGTGTCGTCGTCGATCCGCTCGCCGATCATCGGCGCGACCTTGCGGCTGCGCAGGACCTCCGTGAGCACCGCGCGATCGCTGGCCTCCAGGACCAGGCCGTGGGTCGGGTGCTTGAGAAGCCTCAGGCGGCCGTACCGATCCATCGTCTCGGCGATGTCGACCAGCAGTGCGTGCGGGACGGGGAAGCGGGAGTGCCGCAGAAGGGCGTCGACGACCGACTCGGCGTCATGTCCGGCGGCCCGGGCGTTCCACAGGCCCAGTGGCGTGATCCGGTAGGTGTGGATGTGCTCGGGGGCCCGCTCCAGCTCCGCGAAGGGCGCGACGTCCCGGCGAGCCTGCCCGGCATCGGGATGATCGACATCGAGCAGGAGCGTCTTGTCGCTCTGGACTATCAGGGCACCGTCAGCCATCCGA
>CAZWXF010000043.1:0-14152 GCA_964638055.1 uncultured Bifidobacteriaceae bacterium
CCGGGTCTCGACGGGCTCGACCGGCGGGGTCTCGACGGGCTCGGGTCTCGACGGGCTCGACCAGCCGGGTCTCGACGGGCTCGACCGGCGGGGTAGGTCGTCAGCGCAGGAACACGGCCGACGAGTTCGCGAGGTTGATCACGGCCTGCGGCATGATCCCCAGAACGAGCGTCGCAGCCGCGGCCACGGCGATCGCGACCCGCGTCCCCGCCCCCGGGAGGACGACGACAGGGCCGTCGGCGGCCGGCGAGGTGAAGAACATCAGCACGATCACCCGCAGGTAGAAGAACGCCGAGATCGCCGAGGTCAGCGCCGCCACGACGACCGGCCAGATCGCCCCGCTGTCCAAGGCCGCGGCGAAGACGCCGAACTTCGCCGTGAACCCGCTCGTCAGAGGGATGCCCGCCAGGGCGAGCAGGAACAGCGTGAAGGATGTCGCGATCACCGGGGAGCGCCGACCCAGGCCGGCCCACGCCGAGAGGTGGGACGCCTCGCCGGCCGGACTCCGGACGAGCATCACGATCGCGAAGGACCCGATCGTGGTCAGGCCGTAGGCCAGCAGGTAGAAGAGGCTCGCCGACAGACCCCGGCCGGAGAAGGCGATCACGCCGAGGAGCAGGAAGCCCGCGTGCGCGATCGACGAGTAGGCGAGCATCCGCTTGATGTCCGTGCTGGTGACCGCCAGCATCACACCGACGATCATGGTCACGACGGCGACGACCCACAGGATCGGCTGCCAGTCCCAGGCGGCGCCACCGAGGGCGACGTACATGACTCGCAGCAGCGCGCCGAAGGCTGCCACCTTCACAGCGGCGGCCATGAATGCGGTGACGGAGGTCGCCGAACCCTGGTAGACGTCGGGGGTCCACATGTGGAACGGCACGGCCGCGACCTTGAACAGCAGGCCGACGGCAATGAGGAGGACCCCGACCAGCTGGAGTCCGCCGTTGGCCGGACGGTCGCGGAAGGCCTCGGTGATCGCGATGAAGTCCAGGCTCCCCGCGTAGCCGTAGATCATGGCCGAGCCGTAGAGCAGGAACGCCGAGGCGAACGCGCCGAGCAGGAAGTACTTGAGACTGGCCTCCTGCGAGAGCAGGCGGCGACGACGGGCCATGCCGGCCAGCAGGTAGAGCGGCAGGCTCATGACCTCCAGAGCCACGAAGAGCATGAGCAGGTCATTGGCTGCCACGAAGAGCAGCATCCCGGCGACAGCGAAGAGGAACAGCGACCAGACCTCTGTCTGCTCCCAGCCGCGGCGGGTCAGGTCGTTCTCCTCGGCGGAGCCGACCAGGGATGCCGCCCTGGGGGCGAACGCGTCTCCGGCGGGATCCACGTTGCGCTCGGCCATGAGCAGCATCGCCAGCAGGGCCACGATGAGGATCGACATCTGCAGGAACAGCGCCGGGCCGTCGATGGCCAGGGCCTGTGATGCGGCCAGACCCAGCTGGCTGGGCTTGGTCAGGATCACCAGGACCAGCGCGGCAGTCAGTGCGCCCGCCGTGAGGATCATCTGGATGGGCCGACGTGCCGAGCGTGGCGCCACTCCCTCGACGAGCACCGAGACCGCGCCCGCTCCGAGCACGATGAGGATGGGGGCCAGCGCGCGGTACTCGAAGTTGGGGGCGGTGAGCGTCTGGGTCACCACGCCCAGCGGCAGGGCAATCACGGCGCACTCCCCTCGGTCGGCTCGGCGACGATCACAGCTGGTATCGGGTCGGCCGCGCCTATCTCGGTCATGGTTGCCTCCACCGCCGGGTTGATCCGGTCCAGCGCCACCTGCGGGAAGAAGCCCAGGGCGATGATGACGGCCAGCACGGGCGCGATGGCCGCCACCTCGCGCAGGCGCAGGTCAGGAAACGCCTCGACCCCCTCGCGCACGGGTCCGGTCATGGTCCGCTGGTACATGATCAGGATGTAGAGCGCGGCCAGGACGATCCCGAACGTGGCGATCACCGCCGCGACCGGCTGCACGGTGAACGTGCCAGCCAGCACGAGGAACTCGGAGACGAAGGAGCTGAGGCCAGGCAGCGCCAGCGAGGACAACCCTGCGATGAGGAAGGACCCCGCCAGCACCGGCGCGACCTTCTGGACCCCGCCGAAGTCGCCCATCATGCGGGACCCCCGCCGGCTGGCCATGAACCCGACGATGAGGAACAGCGCGGCGATCGAGAATCCGTGGTTGACCATGTACAGCGTCGCCCCGCTCTGCCCCTGCGAGGTCATCGCGAAGATCCCCAGGGCGATGAACCCGAAGTGGCTCACCGACGTGTAGGCGATGAGACGCTTGAGGTCGGTCTGGCCGATGGCCAGCAGCGCCCCGTACACGATGCCGATCACGGACAGCACGACGATCATCGGCGTGAAGTAGCGCGAGGCATCGGGGAAGAGCGGCAGGCACAGGCGCAGCATCCCGAAGGTCCCGACCTTGTCCAGGACGCCGACCAGCAGGACGGACGTGCTCGGGGGCGCCTCGGCAGCCGCGTCGGGAAGCCAGGTGTGCAGCGGCCAGAGGGGGGCCTTGATCGCGAAGGCGATGAAGAAGCCGAGGAAGAGCCACTTCTGCAGGCCCGGGTCGATGTCCAGGCCGACCAGTGCGGAGTAGTCGAACGTCCCGGCACCCGTCTGCTCGGCCGAGACGACGTAGAGGCCGACCAGCGCCGCCAGCATCAGCAGGCCGCCGGCAAGCGAGTACAGGAAGAACTTCACCGCCGCGTACTGTCGCTGCGCCCCGCCGTACCGCCCGATGAGGAAGTACATCGGGACCAGCATGGCCTCGAACAGCACGTAGAACAGGAACACGTCGGTGGCGGCGAAGACGCCCACCACCAGGCCTTCCAGCACCAGGATCCAGGCGAAGTACGAGCCGACCGAGCCCATCGCCCCTTCGGCGTCCCGCCACCCCGCCAGGATGCAGACGGGAACGAGGATCGTGGTCATCAGGATGAGGACCAGCGAGATCCCATCCACCCCGAGGGAGAACGACACACCCCAGGCCGGTATCCACTCCGCGCTGGACGTGAACTGGAACCGATCGCTGCCGCTCTCTCCCGGCAGCAGGAAGCCCACGCCGGCCATGATCGACACGGCGGCGGTCAACAGCGACACGATCAGAGCAGTGCGACGTGCCAGGTCCGGATTGTCGCCCGGGAGCAGGGCCACTAGCACACCGCCCAAGATCGGCAGGGCCATGAGGGTCACGAGGACGAGGTCGCTGGGGAGCATGGGCTAGAGCCTCCCAACGGCCAGGGCGCCGCCGAGCACGACGACGCCGAGCAACATGGACAGGGCGTACGAGCGGACATATCCGGACTGCCATCGCCGCCATCGGGCGCTCAGCCCCCCGAGGGCAGCCGCCAGACCGTTGACGGCGCCGTCGATGCCCCGGTTGTCCAGCCAGACGAGCGTGCGCGTCAGGTACTGGCCCGGCCGCATGAACAGCGCCTCATTGACCGCATCGCCGTAGAGGTCGTTGCGGGCGGCGACCGTGAGGAAGGAGACCTGCGTGGGGGCCAGGCGCGGCACCTCGCGGATGGCGTACTGCCGCCACCCGATGACGGCGCCGACGACCACGACGGCCATGGTCAGCGCCATCATCACCGGAGCGGGGACAGGCAGGTGGGCGTCCTCGAAGCCGACGACCGGCTCTAGCCAGTGCTCGATGTCCACCACGAAGAGCAGGATCATGCCGCCCAGCGCTGATCCGACCGCCAGGAGCATCATGGGCAGCGTCATCGTCGCCGGGGACTCGTGGGGATGGACGCCGGGCTCCCAGCGGGCCTTGCCGTGGAACGTCATCGCCATCATGCGGGTCATGTAGAAGGCCGTCACGCCCGCACCCAGCAGGGCGGCCACGCCGGCGATCGGATGGACCGCGAAGGCCGCGTGGATGATCTCGTCCTTGCTCCAGAACCCCGCGAACGGCGGGACGCCGATGATCGCCAGGAAGCCCAGACCGAACGTCGCCCACGTCACGGCCATCGCATTGCGCAGGGCTCCGTAGTGGCGCATGTCGACGTCGTCATTCATGCCGTGCATGACCGACCCTGCCCCCAGGAACAGGCCCGCCTTGAACATGCCGTGCGTGAGCAGGTGGAAGATCGCGAAGACGTACCCCGCCGGGCCGAGCCCCGCGGCCATCATCATGTAGCCGATCTGGCTCATTGTGGAGCCGGCCAGGCCCTTCTTGATGTCGTCCTTGGCGCACCCGATGACAGCACCCATGAGCAGCGTGATCGTGCCCACGATCACCACCGCCAGCCGGGCGGTCTCCGAAAGGTCGAAGATGACGTTCGACCGCACGACCAGGTAGACGCCCGCGGTGACCATCGTTGCGGCGTGGATCAGCGCGGAGACCGGGGTCGGACCCTCCATCGCGTCCAGCAGCCAGGACTGCAGCGGGAACTGCGCCGACTTGCCGCACGCCGCCAGGAGCAGGGCCAGCCCGATCCAGGTGACGGTGTCCGGGTCCGCCTGCCCGATTGCGGCGTTCACCTCGCCGAAGGCGAACGTGCCGAACGTGGCGAACATCAGCATGACTGCGATGCTCAGGCCGAAGTCCCCGACACGGTTGACGACGAACGCCTTCTTCGCCGCCGTCGCGGCCGACGGCTTGTGGTACCAGAACCCGATGAGCAGGTAGGACGCCAGGCCCACGCCCTCCCAGCCGACGTAGAGCAACAGGTAGTTGTTGGCCAGGACGAGCAGGAGCATCGCCGCGATGAAGAGGTTCAGGTACGCGAAGAACCGGCGCCGGTCCGGATCGTGGGCCATGTACCCGATCGAGTAGATGTGGATCAGCGAGCCGACCCCCAGGATGAGCAGGAGGAAGCAGGAGCTCAGGGGATCGAGCTGGAGACCGACCTCCGCACGGAACCCGCCGACGCTGATCCAGTCGTACAGGTGCTGGTCGATGACCCGCGCCTCCGCCGGCTGCGCCACCAGGGCGCCGAGCAGGATGACGCCCAGGACGAACGAGGCGATCGGAGCGGCGGTCCCCACCAGGTGGCCCCAGCGGTCCGCGCGCCGGCCCAGGAGCAGCAGCAGGGCGGCGCTAGCCAGCGGGATCGCGATCAGGCCGGCGATCAGGTTGAAGGTTCCAGTGGCGACCACTGTGCCAGGCATCACCTCACCCGAGGCGACCGCGGCGGCGAATCCGGGTGTGATCACGGCTGCCTCACAGCTTGAGGAGGTTGGGCTCGTCGACCGAGGCCGAGTTGCGGGTCCGGAAGATGGCCACGATGATCGCCAGGCCCACCACGACCTCGGCCGCGGCCACCACCATCACGAAGAACGCGACCACCTGCCCGTCGAGGTTGCCCGCCACCCGGGCGAACGTGACGAACGCGAGGTTCGAGGCGTTGAGCATGAGCTCGATGCACATGAAGACCACGATCGCGTTGCGGCGGACGAGCACGCCGGCCGCGCCGATGGAGAACAGGACCGCGGAGAGGATCAGGTAGTTGTTCGGGTTCACGCCCGCGCCTCCTCCTCGACCGTGACCGGTTCGTGAGCGGCCAGCCGCTCTGCCTCGTCCAGGGCCAGCGTGTCCGCGTCCTGGGCCTGACCCCGCACGCGCAACGGCGAGGGCACCGAGATGTCCGACGTGCTGCCATCGGGCAGCAGGGCCGGCATGTCGACGGCGTTGTTGCGCGCGTAGACGCCGGGGCTCGGCATGTTGCCGGGATGCTGGTCACCGGCGAAGCGGTCGACCGAGAGCTCGGCCTGGGTCTTGCGCGGCTCCACCCGTTCGCGGTGCGTCAGGACCATGGCCCCGACCGCAGCGGTGATGAGCAGGGCGGAGGTCACCTCGAAGGCCAACAGGTAGCGGGTGAAGATCAGCACGCCGATGCCCTGGACGTTGCCGCCGTGCGCCGAGTTCGCGGTGTCCAGGCCGACCGTCTCCCGTCCGACGAGGGCGTGGGCCAAGCCGCCCAGCAGCAGGCCCAGGAATCCTATGAAGGCGAGTATCGCCAGGAGCCGATGCCCGCGGATGGTCTCCACGAGTGAGTCGGAGGCGTCGACGCCCACGACCATGAGGACGAAGACGAACAGCATCATCACGGCGCCCGTGTAGACGATCACCTGGACCATCCCCAAGAAGATGGCGTCCTGTGCGATGTAGAGCAGCGCCAGGTTGATCATCGTCATGGCGATGCACAGCGCGCTGTGGACCGCCTTGCGCGAGCCGACCGTGCCCAGCGCGCCCAGCACGGCAAGCGTGGCGCACACCCAGAACGTGATCGTCTCGCCGAGGTTCCCGCTCAACCCCGCCTCCTGGAACGCTTCGCCTGACGGTCCGCGGGGGGCGCGGGAGTCTCGGGCGCGTCGCCCGCCTCCGCCTGCACCTGATGCGCGTGCTCGTCCGCCTCGAGCTTCTGCGTCGGCGAGGCGCCCCCGATCTCGCCGCGGTAGTAGGCCTTCTCGTCGGCGGCCCGCTCGTTCATCGCGTGCGGCGGCGCGGCCATCCCGGGCAGGAGGGGTGCGAGGAGGTCCTCCTTCTCATAGATGAGGCTCTCTCGGCTGGAGTCGGCCAGCTCATACTCGTTGGTCATCGTGAGCGCCCGCGTCGGGCAGGCCTCGATGCACAGTCCGCACAGGATGCAGCGCAAGTAGTTGATCTGGTAGACGCGGCCGTAGCGTTCCCCGGGGGAGAATCGCTCCTCCGGGGTGTTGTCGGCTCCCTCGACGAAGATGGCGTCAGCCGGGCAGGCCCAGGCGCACAGCTCACATCCGATGCACTTCTCCAGGCCGTCTGGATGGCGGTTGAGCTGGTGGCGGCCGTGGAACCGTGGCTTGACCGGGTACTGGTCCTTCTCCTCGGGGTACTGCTCGGTGTTGACCTTCTTGAACTGGGTCCCGAACGTCGTACCGAAGCCTCGAAGGGCGATGGGCAGCTCAGGCACTGGGCACCTCCTCAGGTTCTTCCACGGCGACCTCGCTGCTGACGACCCGGCGGGCCCTCGGCGTGTACTCGAAGCTCTGACCGGGCATCGGCGGCACCGGATGCCCACCGGCCATCGCGTCGTGCTGGGACTGCTCCATCCGGGCGAGCTCAGCCGCCTCGTCCGCCCGACGGCGCCGCGTCCGTGCCGCTTCCACGGCGTAGGAAAGGATGAACGCGCCGAGGATCGCACCGACGGCCACCAGCGAAACGGCCGTCATGTCCCCGCCCAGCTCGACGCGAAGCGTCCGGAACACCGACACCGCCACGATCCACGCCAGCGACGCGGGGATCAGCACCTTCCAGCCGAACTTCATGAACTGGTCGTACCGGAACCTGGGCAGCGTCCCCCGCAGCCAGATGAACATGTACAGGAAGATCACGACCTTGCCGAAGAACCACAGCAGCGGCCACCAACCCTGGTTGAGCATCCCGTCGTTGATCGACGACAGCGGCCAGGGGGCCGCCCAGCCGCCCAGGAACAGCGTGGTGGCCAGCGCGGAGACCGTGACCATGTTCGTGTACTCGGCCAGGAAGAAGAGCGCGAACTTCAGCGAGGAGTACTCGGTGTGGAATCCGGCCACCAGCTCGCCCTCGGCCTCGGGCAGGTCGAAGGGGGCGCGGTTCGTCTCGCCCACCATCGCGGTGACGTAGATGACGAACGAGGGCAGCAGGATCACCGCGAACCACGTCGAATGCTGCGCCGTGACGATCTGCGAGGTGGACATGGAGCCCGCGTGCAGGAACACCGCCACGAACGCCAGGCCCATCGCGATCTCGTAGGAGATCATCTGCGCGCTGGAGCGCAGCGCGCCCAGCAGCGGGTACGTCGAGCCGGAGGACCATCCCGCGAAGACGATGCCGTAGATCCCGATGGACGCGATCGCCAGCACGTAGAGCACCGAGACCGGGAAGTCGGTGAGCTGCAGCGGAGTCCGCACGCCGAAGATCGACACCTCGGGACCGAAGGGGATCACGGCCAGTGCCATGAAGGCGGGCACGCAGGAGATCACCGGCGCGATGAAGAAGACCGCCTTGTCGGCGGCCGTCGGGATGATGTCCTCCTTCAGGGCAAGCTTGATCCCGTCCATGAGGCCCTGAAGGATGCCGAAGGGGCCAACGCGGTTCGGCCCGATCCGCATCTGCATCCGGGCCACGACGCGCCGCTCGCCCCAGATCGTCATGATGACCAGGACGACCACCACGGCGAAGATCGCAACGGCCTTCAGGATCACCAGCCACCACGGGTCCATCCCGAACGGCGGGAACTCCGTCGCGGCCGGGACGGCGGCGACCACGCTCATGAGGTCCCCCCTTCGTCCGGCTCCGACCAGCTCGAGCCCGGCCCCTCCGGGCTCAGTGCCAGCCCACCCGCTCCACTGGGATCGGTCGGCTGATCGCTGGCCCCACCGTAGGACCCGACACCGTAGGACCCCACATCATCGGACCCCACATCATCGGACCCCACATCATCGGACAGGGGGCCGACCTCGACGGCCGCCCCAGCACCGACACGCAGCGAGGCGTGGACGTGCGCGCCCGGGGAGTTCGTGGGCACCCAGACGACGCCCTCGATCATCGGCGTGACGACGAGTGGAAGGACGATCTCGCCCGACAGGGTCGCGATCCTGACGTCCTGGCCGTCGGCCACCCCGGCAGCGGCGGCCGTCGCCGCGGCCATCCGGGCGACCGCAGGGCGAGCGGTCCCCGCCAGTGCCTCCTCGCCCCGCTGCAGGGAGCCATCGTCGAGCAGGTGCCGCCACGTCGCCAGGACCACCGCCCCTGCCGGGGCCGGCTCGTGGGCGCCGACGGAGTCGGCATCCTCGCGCCTGCCGGTCCACAGCCCCAGCCCGGCAAGCTCCGCCCGCAGGGCGCCCGCCTCGATGTTCCCCAGGGGTCGGCCCATCGCCCGGGCCACCAGGCCCAGCGCCCGGGCATCCGTGATCGAGGTCGAGTCAGGCAGCACCTGCCCGAATGCCCGGGCGCGACCCTCCCAGTCCAGGAAGGTGCCTGACTTCTCGGTCACCACCCCCACGGGCAGGACCACGTCGGCGCGGTCGGTCACCTCGCACGCGCGGGTCTCCATGCTCAGCACGAAGGGGACCCGATCCAGGGCGGCCAGGAAGCCCTGCGGATCGGGCAGGTCCTCGGCCTGCACCCCGGCCAGGACGACAGCCTCGATCCGCCGCTGCGGCATCGGCTCCTCGGCCTCGATCGCCGTCTGGTGGTCGGCATGATCAGCGAGGATCGCGGCGATGACTCCCGCCAGGTCGAGCCCGCGCCGGCTCGGGAGGTCCTCGGGCGAGATGCCCCATGCAGCCGCCACCTGCTCGCGCGCGCCCGCGTCAGCCAACGGACGTCCCCAGGGCAGCAGCCCGGGGAGCGCCCCGGCCTCCACCGAACCACGATCACCGGCCCGACGCGGCACCCAGGCCAGCTTGGTGCCCGTCCGCCCTGCCAACGACCTCGCCGCAGTGATGGCGCCCGGCGCCTGCCCGGCCCGCTCGCCGACCAGGATCAGCGAGCCCGCGGGCAGGTCATCGGCGCCCAGGCCGGCCAGGGTGGCTGCCTCCTGCCCGGGGGCGGTTGCCAGCACGCGAGCCGCGAGCTTGGCCGATCCCGGCGAGACGAACGGGGCCACGGCCACCACCGACGTGCTGCCGCGAACGGCCGTCCGCAGGCGCAGGAAGATGATCGGGGACTCCTCCTCGGGGTCCAGGCCCACCAGGAGCACGACGGGCGCCCGGTCGAGGTCTGCGTAGGTCACGGCCAGCCCCGAGCCCGCGACAATGCCGCGCAGCAGGTCGGCCTCCTCCTCGCTGCTGGGCCGGGAGCGGAAGTCGATGGAGTCCGTGCCCAGCACCGCCCGGGCGAACTTCGAGTAGGCGTAGGCGTCCTCGAGGGTCAGGCGCCCGCCCGTGAGGACCGCGACCCGTCCGCGGGCAGCCGCAAGTGCCTGGGCAGCCGTCCGCGTCGCCTCTGGCCACGAGGCCTCACGCCGCCGCTCCCCCCGCCCGACCGAAGGCTCGCTGATCCGGTCCCGGCTCAGGTACACGAATGCGAACCGGCCCTTGTCACAGTTCCAGTCCTCGTTGACCGTCGGGTCCTCCCACGCCAGCCGGCGGGTCACCTGGTTCCGGCGCACGTCGGTTCGTAGCGCGCACCCGCTGGCGCAGTGCTCGCAGGCTGTCCGGGTCGAGACCAGGTCGAAGGGACGGGCCCGGAACCGGTAGGTCGCGCTGGTCAGCGCGCCGACCGGACAGATCTGGACGGTGTTGCCGGAGAAGTAGGAGTTGAAGGGGGTGTCCTCGCTGATGCCCACGATCTGCCGGGCACCGCGCTGCTGAAGCGTGATGAACGGGTCGCCCGCCACCTGGTCGGCGAAGCGGGTGCAGCGCGCACAGGAGACGCAGCGCTCCCGGTCGATGAGGATCTGCGTGCTCAGCGGCACCGGCTTCTCGAACTCGCGCTTGGTCCCCGTGAAGCGCGACTCCCCGCGACCGTGGCTCATCGCCTGGTTCTGCAGCGGGCACTCCCCGCCCTTGTCGCACATGGGGCAGTCGAGGGGATGGTTGATGAGCAGGAACTCCAGGACGCCCTTCTGGGCGTGGTCGGCCATCATCGAGGACTGCGCCGTGCGGACCTTCATGCCGTCTGTGACCGTTATGGCACAGGCGGGCAGGGGCTTGGCCTGACCCTCCACCTCGACCAGGCATGCCCGGCACGCCGCGACGGGGTCGAGCAGCGGATGGTCGCAGAACCGGGGGATCTCCACGCCCACGGCCTCGGCGGCTCGAATGATCAGCGTGCCCTTCGGCACTGCCACGTCGTGGCCGTCGACGCTGACGACGACCTCGTCAGGGCCGGCCACCACCGGGGCGGATCCGGGGGTGCCGGGCTGGGTCACGGGCGCGGAGGATGTCATCGGGGGGCTCCCACGGACAGGACAGTCGCGGCCGTCGGGTCGAAGGCGGTGTCCGCGGCGGTGTGCGTCCCGAGGAGGAACTCGTCGCGGAAGTGCTTGATCGCCGCCGGGAAGGGCGTGGCCGCAGCATCTCCCAGGGCGCAGAAGGATCGGCCCATGATCTGGGCGCAGATGTCGATCAGCATGTCGAGCTCTGGCTCCTGGCCGTGCCCGGCCTCGAACTTCTCCAGCGTCCCGGCGATCCAGTACGTCCCCTCGCGGCACGGGGTGCACTTGCCGCAGGACTCGTGCTTGTAGAACTCCAGCCAGCGGGTGACCGCCTTGACCACCGAGACCGTGTCGTCGAAGACCATCGGCGTGGCCGTGCCGAGCATCGTGCCGACGCTGGCCATGTCCTCGTAGGTCAGGGGCAGGTCGAGGTGCTCCGCGGTGAGCATCGGGACGCTGGATCCGCCCGGAAGCCAGAACTTGGGGTCACCGCCGTTGCGCATCCCACCGGCGTACTCCAGCAGCTGACGCATCGTGGTGCCCAGAGCCACCTCGTAGATGCCGGGGCGACGCACGTGCCCGGAGACGGCCATGAGCTTGAAGCCGGGCGACTTCTCGGTGCCCCACTGGGAGAACCAATCGGCGCCGTTCGCCACGATGTAGGGGATGTTCGCGATCGTCTCGACGTTGTTGACCACGGTCGGGGAGGCGTAGAGGCCCGCGACGGCCGGGAAGGGCGGCTTGAGTCGGGGCTGTCCCCGGCGGCCCTCCAGCGAGTCGAGCAGGGCGGTCTCCTCGCCGCAGATGTACGCCCCTGCCCCGGAGTGCACGATGAGGTCCAGGTCGAAGCCCGTGCCCAGGATGTTGCGCCCCAGGTAGCCGTGCGCGTAGGCCTCGCGAACCGCCGCGCGCAGCCGACGCTGCACGTGCGGAACCTCGCCGCGGATGTAGATGAACGCGTGGTTGGCCCTGATCGCGAACGATGTGAGGATGCAGCCCTCGATCAGCGCGTGCGGGTTGGCCATCATCAGCGGGATGTCCTTGCAGGCCCCCGGCTCGGACTCGTCGGCATTGACGACGAGATAGTGCGGCTTGCCGTCGCCCTGAGGCACGAAGCTCCACTTCAGGCCGGTCGGGAAGCCCGCGCCGCCACGCCCGCGCAGGCCACACTCCTTGACCAGGGCGATGAGCGCGTCAGGGCCCATCGCCAGGCCACGGTCGAGGTGGGTGTAGCCGCCGTGGCGCAGATACCCCCCGATGGTGAAGCAGTCCGGGTCGTCCCAGTGGGCCGTCAGGACGGGAGTGAGGGTCATCAGGCGCTCCCGTCCGCGGGGCCGACGCCGCGCTCGGCGGCGGCCTGAAGGTTGGCCAGCATGAGGTCGTCGGCGGCCGGCCCGACGCCGCTGAGCCCGTCGTCGTCGATGCCCGAGATCGTGCGCGAGGCGGCCCGGTACCCCCTGACGACGGGGCCCCGGGTCGAGCGGACCTGCCGGCCCTCGGCCAGGTCGTCCAGGACGGCCACGGCCTGGTTCGGGGTCACGTTGTCGAAGAACTCCCAGTCCACCGTCATCACGGGTGCGTGCGTGCACGCGGCCTGGCACTCGATCCTCTCGAGGTCGAACGCGCCGTCCTGGCTGACCTCGTCGTGACCACAGCCGGCGCGCTCGCTGACCGCATCCCAGACCGCGTCACCGCCGAGCATGGCGCACAGCGTGTTGGTGCAGACGCCGATGTGGTGCCGTCCTGTCGGACGGCGCTTGTACATCGTGTAGAAGCTCGCCACGGCAGCCACCTCGGCCGTGCTCAGGGCGAGCGTCTCGGCACAGGCCACGATGCCCGCCTGCGTGACGAACCCCTCCTCCGACTGGACCAGGTGCAGCATCGGCAGCAGCGCCGAGCGGGGCAGCGGGTACCGGCTGGCCAGCGCCGCGAGCTCGGCGCGGGTGGTCTCGGAGATGGCCATCAGCGATCCACGCCTCCCATGACGGGGTCGATGCTGGCCACTGCAGCCACGACATCGGCCACCTGGCCGCCCTCGCACATCGCCGCCACGGCCTGCAGGTTGTTGAAGCTCGAATCGCGGTAGTGGACCCGGTAGGGCCGGGTCCCGCCGTTGGACACCATGTGCACACCCAGCTCGCCACGGGGGGATTCCAGCACCTCGTAGACCTGCCCGACAGGGACGGTGAACCCCTCGGTCACGAGCTTGAAATGATGGATGAGAGCCTCCATCGAGGTGCCCATGATCCGCTTGATGTGGGCCAGCGAGTTGCCCATCCCATCGCTGCCGATGGCCAGCTGAGCCGGCCAGGCGATCTTGGCGTCCGCCACCATCACCGGGCCGGGCTCCAGCAGGTCGAGCGCCTGCTCGACGATCCGCAGGCTCTGCGCCATCTCGTCCAGGCGGATGAGGAAGCGCCCGTAGGCGTCGCACGAGTCGGCCGTGGCCACCTCGAAGTCGAACCGCTCGTAGCCGCAGTACGGCATCTCCTTGCGCAGGTCCCACGGATACCCCGTCGCCCGCAGGATCGGGCCGGTGATGCCCAGCGCCATGCACCCGGTGAGGTCGAGGTACCCGATGCCCGAGGTCCGGCCCATCCAGATCGAGTTCCCGACGAGCAGGTTCTCCGTGTCCTTGAAGCGGCGGCGCAGCTCGTTGACCGTCCAGAGGATACGGGTCCGCATGTCCTGCCCGCGGTCGTCGCGCACGGGCATGTCCTGGGCGAGGCCGCCGGGGCGGATGTACGCGTGGTTCATCCGCAGGCCCGTGATGAGCTCGAAGATGTCCAGGATCAGCTCACGCTCGCGGAACCCGAACGTCATCGCCGTCAGTGCGCCCAGCTCCATGCCCCCGGTGGCCAGGCACACAAGATGCGAGCTGATCCGGTTGAGCTCCATGAGGATGACGCGCATCAGCGTCGCTCGCGGTGGGATGTCCTCGGTGATGCCCAGAAGCCTCTCGACGGCCAGGCAGTAGGCGGTCTCGTTGAACAGGCTGGACAGGTAGTCCATCCGGGTCACGAACGTCGTGCCCTGGGTCCACGTGCGGAACTCGAGGTTCTTCTCGATCCCGGTGTGCAGGTAGCCGACGCCGCAGCGGGCCTCCTTGACCGTCTCGCCCTCCAGCTCGAGGATCAGCCGCAGCACGCCGTGGGTCGAGGGATGCTGCGGACCCATGTTCACGACGATGCGCTCGTTGGAGTGGCCTGGATCGATCTTCACCGAGTCCCAGTCGCCCCCCGTGACGGTGAAGACGCGCCCCCCGGTCGTCTCGTACCCCGGCGTCTCGTACCCCGGCG
>CAZWXF010000043.1:14252-17054 GCA_964638055.1 uncultured Bifidobacteriaceae bacterium
GGTGCCCATCAGTTGTACGACCTCCGCTGGTCGGGCGGCGGGATGGTGGCGCCCTTGAACTCCACCGGGATGCCGCCCAGGGGGTAGTCCTTGCGCTGCGGATGCCCGGGCCAGTCGTCCGGCATGAGGACGCGGGTCAGGGCGGGATGACCGTCGAAGACGATCCCGAACATGTCCCACGTCTCGCGCTCGTGCCAGTCTGCCGAGGGCCAGAGCCCGACGACGGACGGGATGTGCGGATCGGCGTCGGGGCAGGTCACCTCCAGCCGGAGGCGGCGCTTGTGGGTCAGGGAGAGCAGATGCACGACCGAGTGCAGCTCGCGTCCCGGGTCCGCCGGGTAGTGCACGCCCGAGACCGAGTGGCAGAGCTCGAAGCGCAGGCCGGGCTCGTCCCGCAGCGTCTGGGCGACGCGGAGCAGCTGCTCGCGACGGACGTGGAAGGTGATCTCGCCCCGGTCGACGACGACCTTCTCGATGGCGGACGTGGCAGGCAGCCCGGCATCGTCAAGGGCGAGCTCGAGCTCCTGGGTGAGCTCCTCCAGCTCAGGGCTGAACGGGCGGGGTGTCGGCCCGGGCATCGTGATGGGCTGACGAAGCAGGCCGAAGCCCGAGGTGTCACCCGAGCCCGTGGCGCCGAAGGCGCCCACGCGCATGCCCACCGTCTCCTCGGCGGCGATCAGGCCCAGGTCGACCACATCTGCGGGGACGGCAGGCTCCTGGCTCATCGCAGCAGCCCCGTCATGTCGATGGTCGGGGTGGCTCCGAGCGCTGCGGTCTCCAGCTCGGCGATCTCGACCCGACGGTGCGCGCCGAGCTTGGTGTCCGAGATCTGGTCGTGCAGCTTGAGGATCGCGTCCATGAGCATCTCGGGCCTGGGCGGGCATCCGGGCAGGTAGATGTCGACGGGCACGATGTGGTCGACGCCCTGGACGATCGCGTAGTTGTTGAACATCCCGCCCGACGACGCGCAGACGCCCATCGCGATGACCCACTTGGGGCCAGGCATCTGGTCGTAGACCTGCCGCAGCACGGGGGCCATCTTCTGGCTGACGCGCCCCGCCACGATCATGCAGTCGGCCTGGCGGGGCGAGGCCCGGAAGACCTCCATGCCGAACCGGGCAAGGTCGTAGCGCCCGGCCCCCGTGGCCATCATCTCGATGGCGCAACAGGCCAGTCCGAAGGTGGCCGGCCAGAGCGAGCTCTTCCGTGCGTATCCCGCGAACTTCTCGACAGATGTCAGAAGGAAGCCGGAAGGAAGCTGTTCCTCGAGTCCCATGTCAACCGAGTCCCCTGAAGGTCGCGGAGATGCCCGGCGCGGGCAACCCAGTCAGTCCTGCGCACCCTCCCGGGGCTCCCTCGACGCCCATGTCAATCCCACTCCAGGCCGCCGCGCCGCCAGACGTACGCATAGGCGACGAGCAGCGTGGCGATGAAGAGCATCATCTCGACCAGCCCGAAGAGGCCGAGCATGTCGAACGTGACGGCCCAGGGGTACAGGAACACGATCTCGATGTCGAAGATGATGAAGAGCATCGCCGTCAGGTAGTACTTGACGGGGAACCGGCCACCGCCCATCGGCTGGGGCGTGGGCTGGATACCGCACTCGTAGGCGTCGAGTCGGGCCCGGTTGTAGCGCTTGGGCCCCGTGATCCCGGCAGCGGTCACAGAGAAGGCCGCGAACGCGAAGGCGATCAGGCCCAGAACGAGGACGGGAGCGTAGACATTCACGTCGCCCACCTCCGTCCAGCTGCGGGCCGCTCTGGCCCGAGCGGGCACATCCTATTCGCCCGGGGTGCCCGAAGTGTCACGTCTGGGGCGCCCCAGGTGGGCCACGCACGGGTCCTGCCACGGATCCTCGGGCCACGACCGCTGTGCATCCGTCCGCCCTCCCTCGATGGTCCGGGCTACTCGTCGGAGGCCGACCGTGTGGTCGACGCAAGCAGACGACGGGCGCGCCGACCCAGGTCGAGGAGGTCGACCCGGCCTGCATCGGCTGCGTTCGCCAGGCGCTGGGCGAGGTCGAGAGCCTCGTCGGAGAGGGGCTGCGCGGTCGGCTCGTCCCCCATGTCGGCCAGGATCGTCCGGTGCGTCCGCGATGCGATCAATGGCTGGGGGATCCCCTCCACCCAGACCCGCGTGCGACGGCGCTCGCTGCGCTCCTCGCCCCGGACCGGATCGAGGGCGTAGATGCGGTCGGCCCGCACGAAGGCCCCGAACCCCAGGGGCACCATGCGCGGCTTGGTCATGGTCCATCGTGACACCGCCACCCTGCTCTCGCCCGCTCGGCGGACCCACCCCGGCACGGTCGCTGCGCCACGATGAGGGCCCGCGCGTCTCATGCCAGGGGTCCCCGGTGGCTGCCCTCGACGAGGTGTCAAGAGCCTGCTACTGGGCCGCGGCCTGTCGGAACGGGCGGACGAAGTCGCGCAGCTCCCGGGCGTACAGCTCGGGCTCCTCGAACGGGGCGAAGTGCCCACCGCTGGCCGGCTCGGTGACGTACACGGCATTGGCCATCCGCTCGATCCACGCCCGGGGCGGCCGCACCACGTCGCCGGCGAAGATCGAGAAGCCGGAGGGCACCTCCACCCGGCGGGCATGCTGGTCGGGCGCGATCGCGGCGTTCGCCCGGTACATCCGCATCGAGGTCCCGATGGTCCGGGTGAGCCAGTAGATCGGGAGGTTCGTGAGGATCTCGTCCTTCGTGAAGCGGCTCTCCAGGTCGCCGTGGCAGTCGCTCCAGGACCGCAGCTTCTCGACGATCCACGCCGCCAGCGCCGCGGGCGAGTCGTTGAGCCCGACGGC
>CAZWXF010000043.1:17154-22794 GCA_964638055.1 uncultured Bifidobacteriaceae bacterium
GCCTCCGCGGCCGGCCAGTCGAAACCGTCGGCCCAGTAGGCGACGAGCTCCTGGAGGTACTCCAGGTCGGTCCCCATCGACCAGCCGGCGTCCCGGGGCGCGTCGGGCCACCTGGTGGCGTGCAGCCTCCTGCGCAGGTCCGCCAGCTCGGTCGGATCGGTGTGCAGCGTGAACGGCTCGCGGTGGGGCAGCGCATCCGACATGACAGCACCTTACGAGGACGATCCGGGAGGGCCCGGGACGAGGATTCCGTGGGCTGCTCAATCGTCCATCGGGCCACCTCAGCGCTCGATCCCGGGGCGACCCGGGCACTGCCCAGCCCGTTGCCGAGCAGCCGCCTGCCGAGGCCGGTCCGCCATGCCAGCAAGGCGGCATCACGAGTTGTACTGTGACGCGCGTCAACTGCTGTTCGCGTTGCGTTCATCTCCTGTTCAATACCCCGGGAGGCTCCCGTGGCGCAGGCCCCTCCGCCGCCGGAACCGGGTCATGTGCCCTACCCGGAGGCGTACCGCGGCAAGCCCGCGTTCGCCACGCCGAAGAGGCCCCGCGGACCTGGCAGGCTCCTGCCGCTGCTCGGCCAGGTGGCCGGCTACACGCGGGCGCGGCTGCGGATCGACGTGTCAGCGGGGCTGACCGTCGCCGCCCTGACGCTTCCATCCTCGATGGCCTACGCCGAGGTCGCCGGCGTACCGGTGACCACCGGCCTCTACACGCTCATCGTCCCCGTGCTCCTGTACGCGCTTCTGTCCTCCACCCCACGCACGGTCGTCGGCCCCGAGGGCACGGTGGCGCTCGTGACCGGCGCGGTGGTCGCGCCCCTCGCCGGGGGCGATCCCGCCCGATGGGCCGCCCTGGTCTCGATGCTCGCCGTGATGACGGGGCTGGTGTTCGTGGTCGCCCGGCTGGCGCGCATCGGCTGGATGGCCGACTACCTGTCCCAGGCGGTGCTCGTCGGGTACATCGCCGGCGTGGCGCTGGTCCTGATCATCGGCCAGATCGGGAAGCTGACCGGCATCCCGTCCGTCGACGGCAACGCCCTGCGCGAGCTCTGGGGGTACCTCACCGATCTGGGGGCGGCCAACCCGGCGACGCTCACGGTAGGTCTGGCATCGATGGCACTGCTGGTCGTGCTCACCCAGTTCTTCCCGAAGCTGCCCTCCGCTCTTGTGGTGGTCATCGCCGGCATTGCCGTCGCCTGGGGGCTTGACCTGGCCGCCGAGGGCGTCGCCCTCGTCGGACCCGTCCCGGGCGGGCTGCCCCCCCTGACCATCCCCGACGTTGCCGCCAGGGATGTCGCCACACTCATCGTCCCGGCGATCGGCATCTTCCTGGTCAGCTTCTCCGACGCCATCCTCATCTCCCGCGCGATCGCGGCCAAGAACCGCGAGACAGTGGACGCCGACCAGGAGCTGCTCGCCTTCGGAGCAGCCAACATCGCCGCGGGGATGACCGCGGGCATGCCCATCGGAGCGAGCGGGTCACGCACCGCTGTGAACGACTCGATGCGGGTGACCAGTCAGGTGGGCGGCCTGGTGAACGCCAGCGCCGTGGCGGTGATCCTGCTGTTCCTGACCGGGCCGATCCAGTACCTGCCCACCTCGGTGTTGGCGGCCATCATCATCGTGGCGTCCTTGGGGATCATCGAGTCCAGCGCCTGGCGGACGCTGCGCCGGAGCAGCCGCGCGGAAGTGATCATCGCGCTGACGACCATGGTCCTCGTTCTCACGGCCGGCGTGCTCCAAGCGATCTTCGTGGCGGTCGCCCTGTCCATGGCCGACGTCGTGAGGCGCGTGGCGAACCCCCATGACGCCGTGCAGGGCTTCGTGCCCAGCATCCGCCGGTACGGCAACGTCGAGAGTCATCCCGACGCGGAGGTCATCCCCGGCATCGTGGTGTACCGACTCGACGACCGCATCTTCTTCGCCAACGCCGACCGGGTTGTCAACCGGATCTGGTCGGCCATCGCGGCGGCGCCGCAGCCGGTCCGCTGGCTCGTGTTCGACGTGGCCGGAGTTCCCGACACCGACTCGGCTGCCCAGGCCGCCCTGGTCGAGCTGATCAGCCGACTGAAGGAGCGGCACATCGGCCTGGTCTTCGCGACCATGCGCGAGTCGCTGGTCGAGGACCTCGAGCAGGCAGAGCTGATGCGGGTCATCGGCGAGGACCGGGTGTTCGAGACGGTGGGGGCTGCGGTCGCCCACTGCCGGGCGCACCTGGACACGCCATAGCCGCTGCCCCCCGGTCGAGTGTGCGCCCGCTCATCGAGGAGTCGTTCCACGCAGCGTCGGCGCCTCGTCGCCCGTCCAGCCATCGGGTCGGCCGATCGCCGCGACCGGACCCGGCGGCCGCCGGCGAGCGCCGGCGAGCGCACGTCGCCTGTGGCTCGATGCGGTGTGGCCCGCGGACGTCGGCGCCGCCTGTCGGCGTTCCCGTTCGCTGGCGCCTACGTTGCCGCTATGGACGAGCTGACTGCAGCCGCGGCGACGCGCTTGCTGCACGAGACCATCCCCGCGGTGGGTCGCCTCGGGATCGTCGTGGACCGCGTCGACCGCGGCGAGGTGGAGCTCCGCGTGCCGATCGAAGGCAACGCCAACCACATCGGGACGATGTACGCGGGGGCCCTGTTCGCCCTGGCGGAGCTGCCGGGGGGACTGATCCCGGTGTCCCTGCTGGGACCGATTCGCTTCAGTCCGATCGTCACGGACATGCAGGTGCGGTTCCTGGCCCCCGCCCGCACCGACGTGACGCTGGTGGCGCGGATCGACCCCGAGGAGATGGTCGCGCTGGCCGATCGTGCCGCCCAGGTCGGGTTCGCCGAGTTCGTCCTGCTCCTTGAGGGTCGGGATGCGAGCGGGCGAACAGTGATCATGACGCGGGGGACCTACCAGCTGCGCCCCGTCCGCCGGTGACCCGCGCGGGCAGGGCCTGTCGCACTCAGGCTCCCGCAGCCCGACTCCCCACGAAGCCCGAACGACCACGCACCTCCACCCGCGGCGCTGTGTGTCGTGTGGAGGGGTGCGGGCCCGGCGTCCCGCATCCCCGAATCACAGGGAGCCGACCACGACTGACCCCGACGTTCACGGAGCCCGCCCTTCAGATGTCCATCACCGCCGTGGCAGAGGGACTGCCCCCGCCCATCGCGGCTCCCTGAGCACGCCGTGGCGCCCGGCCTACACTCGCGACCATGTCTGAGGTCAGGGAGTCCATCTGGATCGACGCCGAGCCGGAGGTCGTCTACGGCCTCATCGCCGACGTCGGGTCCGTGGGGAGCTTCTCCCCCGAGGCCACCGGGGCCCGACGGGCACCCGCCCACGCCCACGTCGGGGACCGGTTCTGGGGCGTCAACAGACGGGGACCGTGGATCTGGGCGACCCAGTGCCGCGTCGTCGCAGCCGACCCGGGCCGACAGTTCGGCTTCGACGTCGACTTCGGGCCATTCCCGATCTCGCGCTGGGAGTACCGGATCGTCCCGGAGGCCGACGGCTGCTCGGTGACCGAGACCTGGACGGACCGCCGCACCGGAGTGCGCGGACGGATCATCACCGCTGCCGGGTCCGTGATCATCCCCGGGCCGCGCGACGAGCACAACCGCCGCAACATCCGCACGTCCCTGGCCGGCCTCAAGGAGCTGGCCGAGGCCAGCGCCGGTGAGATCGCGCACGAAACCCACCGATAGAGCCCGGCGGATTCAACCGGTCGTCGCAATGGCGCCGTTTATGGCACGTCTCGTGCGCCGTCGTCCCGCAGGGATCAGGACACGGGGCGGCTGGGCCACCGCGGTGACCTCCGAGGCGGCCGGCGGGATGGAGCACCCCCTGCAGCGGCTCAGGCGGCGGGCGCGAGCTTCGACAGGGTGTTGATGAGGCGGTCCATGCCGTCCGGCTGTCCCGACTCGCGCGTGTCGGTGAGGTTGGCCATCAGCTTGAGCGCAAGCTCGCGCAGCACCGGCACCGGCATCCCGTACGTCGTGGCCAGCCGCATCACGCGTGGGTCCCCGATGGCCCGCACGAACCAGCGGCCCAGCGTGTAGTAGCCGCCGTAGTGCGCCTTGAGGTCAGCGGCATACGCCTGGAGCTGCGCCTCCCGCCGGTAGAGCCGCAGCTCGGCCAGCGCCGCATCGATCCGATCGCCCGCGAGCGCCCCTGCCTCCAGGGCGTAGTCGATCCCCTCGCCGTTGAAGGGATTGACCATCCCCCCGGCGTCACCGACGAGCAGGACGCCGTCTCGGTAGTGCGGCTGCCGGTTGAAGCCCATGGGCAGCGCCATCCCCGCGATGGGAACCGTGTCCGCGTGCTCGCGCAGCTCCCATTCGGGCGGGGTCTCGCGCATCCAGCGGCGCAGCAGGTCGCGGTAGTCGACGTTCTGGAAGGCACTGGAGGTGTTGAGGATGCCCAGCCCGATGTTCACCCGGCCATCGGCAAGGCCGAACACCCACCCGTAGCCGGGCAGCAGGTCGCCCTCGGAGCGCAGCTCCAGCCACGACTCCATCCACGGCTCGGCAGCACGAGGGCTCGGGGCGTAGGTCCGCACCGCGACCCCCATCGGACGATCGTCCCGGCGCGGCATGCCGGCGGCCACTCCGATGCGCGAGGACACCCCGTCCGCGGCCACGACGACCTCGGCCCGGTGCTCGACCGGCGGGCCTGACGGGCGGCCGGCCGGGGACAGCGGCTGGGCGACGACGCCGCAGGCCCGCCCCGTGCGCTCGTCGGTGATGAGCCCCGTGACGCGGTGGCGCTCGACCAGCCTGGCTCCCGCTCCTTCTGCGTGCCGGGCGAGGATCTCGTCGAGCTCGGATCGCGCGCGAACCAGTCCGTAGTCCGGGAAGCGGTCGAGCTCAGGCCAGGGCAGCTCGTAGGTCCTGCCGTTGGCGAGGATCCGAAGGCCCCGGTTGCGCGCCCAGCCCTTCTCCGGGGAGATGTCCACGCCCATCTCTATCAATGACCGGACCGCCCGAGGGGTCAGGCCGTCGCCGCAGACCTTGTCGCGCGGGAAGGCCGCCCGCTCCAGGAGCAGGACGTCACGACCGAGGCTGGCCAGGCGGTGGGCCGTCGCCGAGCCGGCAGGACCGGCGCCGACGACGACGACCTGGGCATCGGCGCCCCGCTGGGGCGTGCCGCGGTGGGACATCAGGGGCCTCTCGTGAGGTTCTCGGGCACGTCGATTCTAGGTTCTGCCGGAGGCTCCGAGGCCGGGCATCGTGCCCTTGAGGGGGCACTGCCAGCCCGGGAGGGCCCGTGGCCTGCCCGTTCCGGCCAGGCCCGAAGCAACCGCGCTAGGGTCGAGTCGGCAGTGGTCCGACGCACACCTGGGGAGTCACGTGGCTGGGACGAGGGCGACATCCGGCGGCCGCGCCGAATCCGAGGCGGTCGCTGGCGGACGGAACAGGGCGATCCCGCAGGCAACTCTGACGCGGCTCGCCGGAGCCGGCTCGCGTCGGGTCGAGAGGTTCGCCAAGCGTCGATGGAATCGCGGCAGGCTTCGTGCGCTCGTCGCCGGCCTGCCGACCGAGCTGCGTCCCGCGGCCCGATGGGTGGTCGACGGGTCGGCGACGCCGGAGGAACAGGCTCTCGCCGAACGCATCGAGGGCCTGCGGGCCGCCATGGCCGCGACCGAGGCCCGCATGAGCAGCTTCCACTC
>CAZWXF010000044.1:0-11444 GCA_964638055.1 uncultured Bifidobacteriaceae bacterium
ACGAAGGGACAGGCTCGACCAACCACGGGGTCCGGGTCTCGACAGGCTCGACCAACGAAGGGACAGGCTCGACCGACGAGGGGGTGAGGTGGGGAGCCCGCGGGCACTCAGTTGATCAGCGACTCCCTGGACGCCGAGGCGATACAGCCCCGGCTCAGGCCTGGACGCCAAGGCGATCCAGGACCAGCTCGCGGACCCGGGCGGCGTCGGCCTGGCCCTTCGTCGCGCGCATCACGGCGCCGACGATCGCCCCGGCGGCCTGGACCTTGCCCGCCCGGATCTTCGCCGCGACATCGGGGTTCGCCGCCAATGCCTCGTCCACGGCCGCCAGCAGTGAGCCGTCGTCGCTGACGACCGCGAGTCCGCGGGCGGCGACGACCTGCTCGGGCGCGCCCTCACCGGCCAGGACACCCTCGATCACCTGCCGGGCGAGCTTGTCGTTGACGGTCCCCGCCCCGATGAGCGCCTCGACACCGGCCACGTCCGCGGGGGTGATGGGCAGGTCGGACAGCTCGACGCCGCGCTCGCGGGCGACCCGGGAGAGCTCCCCGGTCCACCACTTGCGCGCCCCGGCCTGGTCGGCGCCTGCCGCGATCGTGGCCTCCACGAGGTCCAGCGCCCCCGCGTTGATGACCGCCGCGAGGTCGAAGTCGCTGATCCCCCACGCTGCGGCCAACCGGGTCCGGCGTGCCGCGGGGTTCTCCGGAAGCGTCGCGCGCAGCTCCTCGACCCACTCGGGGGCTGGCGCGATGGGCACGAGGTCGGGCTCCGGGAAGTACCGGTAGTCCTCGGCCTCCTCCTTGGAACGGCCGGGAGTGGTCAGGCCGGTGTCCTCGTGCCAGTGCCGGGTCTCCTGCACGACGCGCTCTCCGGCGTTCAGCCGGCCCGCCTGGCGGGAGATCTCATGGCGAACGGCGCGCTCGACCGAGCGCAGGGAGTTGACGTTCTTGGTCTCGGACCGGGTCCCCAGGGGATCGTCCGGCGTGCGGCGCAGCGAGACGTTGACGTCGCAGCGCAGGGATCCCTGCTCCATCCGGACGTCCGAGACGCCCAGGGCCCGCAGCAGGTCACGCAGTGCGGTCACGTAGGCACGGGCGATCTCCGGGGCGTGGCGCCCGGCGCCGGTGATCGGCCGGGTCACGATCTCGATGAGCGGGATGCCGGCCCGGTTGTAGTCGACCAGCGAGTGGCTCGCCCCATGGATCCGACCGGTCGCCCCGCCGACGTGGAGGTTCTTGCCGGTGTCCTCCTCCATGTGGGCTCGCTCGATCTCGACCCGGAAGGTGCGTCGCCCCTCCGAGGTGTCATAGTCGACGTCGAGGAAGCCGTCGAAACAGATCGGCTCGTCGTACTGGGACGTCTGGAAGTTCTTGGGCATGTCCGGGTAGAAGTAGTTCTTCCGGGCGAACCGGCACCAGGAGGCGACCTGGCAGTTCAGCGCCAGCCCGATCCGGATCGCCGACTCGACCCCTACGCGGTTGAGCGCCGGCAGCGCCCCCGGCAGGCCCAGGCAGACCGGGCACACCTGCGTGTTCGGCTCGGCGCCGAAGGCGGTGGGACATCCGCAGAACATCTTGGTGGCGGTGCTCAGCTCGACGTGGACCTCCAGGCCCAGGACGGGATCGAACTGCGACACCGCCTCGTCGAAGTCCACCAGCTCGGTCGTGATCGTGGTCACAGCGACGGCACCTCCTCGATGAGCAGGCCGCCCCACCGCTCGGACATCGCCTGTTCGAGCGCACCTCCGACGCGGTAGAGCAGGTCATCAGCGCGGGCAGGGACGATGAGCTGGAGCCCCACCGGCAGGCCATCCTCGGGCGACAGGCCGATCGGCAGGCTCATCGCCGCGTTGCCGGCCAGGTTCACGGGGATGGTGGCGACATCGTTGAGGTACATCGCCAGGGGATCGTCCACCTTCTCCCCGAGCCGGAACGCCGTCGTGGGACAGGTCGGGGAGACCAGCACGTCGGCCTTCTCGAAGGCAGCGGCGAAGTCGCGCTGGATCAGCGTGCGGACCTTCTGGGCCGAGCCGTAGTAGGCGTCGTAGTAGCCGCTGGACAGCGCGTAGGTGCCCAGCATGATCCGACGCTTCACCTCTGCCCCGAAGCCAGCCTCACGGGTCAGGCTCATGACCTCCTCGACCGAGCGGCTGCCGTCATCGCCCACGCGCAGCCCGTACCGCATGCCGTCGAAGCGGGCGAGGTTGCTGGAGGCCTCGCTGGGCAGGATCAGGTAGTAGGCGCCCAGCGCGTAGTCGAAGGACGGGCAGCTGACCTCGACGATCTCGGCACCGAGCTGGGTCAGGATCTCCACGGATTCGGCGAAGCGCTGGCGCACGCCGGGCTGGTACCCCTCCCCGCCGAGCTCGCGGATCAGCCCCACACGCAGGCCGCGCACGTCCGCGCGCTGGGCTGCCGCGACGACGTCCGGGACGGGGTCGCTCAGCGACGTGGAGTCCAGCGGGTCGTGGCCAGCTATGGCCGCATGGAGCAGGGCCGCGTCCAGGACCGTGCGCGCACAGGGGCCGACCTGGTCCAGCGACGAGGCCAGCGCCACGAGCCCGAACCGGGAGACCGCCCCGTAGGTCGGCTTGACCCCCACAGTGCCGGTCACGGCGGCGGGCTGACGGATGGAGCCCCCGGTGTCCGTGCCGATGGCCAGGGGAGCCTCGAACGCGGCGAGCGCGGCGGCGCTGCCACCACCGGACCCGCCGGGTATCCGGTCTGTGTCCCACGGGTTGCGCGTGGGCCCGTAGGCGGAGTGCTCGGTGGAGGAGCCCATCGCGAACTCGTCCATGTTGGTCTTGCCCAGGATGACGATGCCGGCCTTGCGCAGACGAGCCACCACGCTCGCGTCGTACGGCGGTCGCCAGCCCTCCAGCATCCGGGAGCCGCAGGTGGTGGGCACGCCCCTCATCGCCAGGACGTCCTTGAGCGCGAGCGGGATCCCCGCCAGGGGTCCCAGGGTGCGGCCCTCGGCACGGGCGGCCAGCCGGGCGCTGTCGACGGCGTCGGCGGATGCCAGCGCACCGGTCGAGTCCACGTGGAGGAACGCGTGGATCTCGCCGTCCACCTCGGCGATGCGGTCCAGGTGTGCCTGCGTCGCCTCGCGGGAGGACACCAGCCCCTCGGCCATGAGGTACGCGAGCTGGGAGGCGGTCAGACGCGTCAGGTCCAGGCTCATCGGCGTCACGCCTCGTCCAGGATGCGTGGCACCAGGAAGCGCCCGTCCTCGGCGGCCGGCGCCCCCGAGAGGGCCTGCTCCTGCCCGAGGGTCGGCGCGGGGATGTCATCGCGGAACACGTTGACCAGGGGCATCGGATGGGACGTGGCCGGCACCTCGGCCGTGGCGACCTGGGAGACACTGGCCACGGCCGTGAGGATGTCGGCCAGCTGGATGCTGTAGTGGTCCAGCTCGTCCTCGTCCAACGAGAGCCGCGCGAGCCGGGCCAGGTGGGCCACCTGCTCGCGCGAGATGACTGCGTTCTCGGGCATTGACCCATCCTAGGAGGGGCACCGACACCCCGTCGGCCCGCGTCAGCAGGTGCTGGCCGGGGGCGCTGGACCCGACCGATGCCCTCAGTGCCCCGGGATGGGCCGGCCCCGCCGGCTGAGCGCATCGATGATGACCGCCACGATGAGCACGACCGCCGTCACCATGTACTGGACCGCGGCCTGGAAGCCGAGCAGGCCCATGCCGTTGTAGATCGCCGCGATGACGACGCCACCGAGCACGCCGTGCACTGCCTTGCCGCGCCCGCCGAACAGGCTCGTGCCTCCGATGACCGCAGCCGCCACGGCGTAGAGCACGAGCGTGCCGCCGTCGACAGCGGTCGAGATCGACCGGAGGCGCGACGCGTACACGACACCGGCGATCCCCGCCGTCAACGAGCACAGCACGAACGCGGCCGTGCGCACCCGGACCAGATTGATGCCGGCTCGCCGCGCAGCCTCCGCGTTGCCGCCCACCGCGTAGATGTAGCGACCGAACCGGGTACGGCCCAGCACGAACGTCCAGGCCAGCAGGACGGCCAGGACGAGCAGGATCACGTAGGGCATCCCCCTGACAGTCACAGCACGCCCGCGATCCGCGTTGCAGATGAGGACGAGGATGACACCCCCGGTCAGCGCACCCACGATCTTGAGCATCGTGAGCGAGCGCGGCGGGGCGGTCAGCCCCGAATCGCGCCGGCGCTCGTCTCGACGCCAGAGGCTCGCCGCGAACAGCCCCACCACCACGAGCATGACGATCCAGCCGGCGACCGGGCTGAGGTTGCCGCTGACGATGTTGTTGATCGGTCGGGCCTGGATCAGGATGGAGCCGCCATCGCCGAGGATCCGCAGCATGACCCCCTGCCAGAACAGCAGTCCGGCGAGCGTCACCACGAACGCCGGCAGCCCGAGTCTCGTGATGAGGCTCCCCTGGAGCAGCCCGATCAGGGCAGCCACCAGCAGAGCGGCCGACAGGGCTGCCCACCACGGCCAGTCCGCGCCCGCCGGGCGTGCCAACGTGGCCATGACCACGGCGGTGAGGCCTGCCACGAATCCCACGGACAGATCGATCTCGCCGAGCAGCAGGGCGTAGACCTGGGCCATCGCCAGCAGGCTGAACACCGCCGCCTGGACCATCAGGTTCACCAGATTGGCCACCGTCAGGAAGTTGCTGTTCTGTGACTGGAACACCAGCGAGACGAGCACCAGGCCGGCCAGGACCGGCAGGACGCCGGTGTCACCTCCCCTGATCCGCTGCCACTGCGCCTGGGCGTACTGCCTGGCCGTCAGCGTGCCTGCCGGCAGCACGACGGCGCCGACGGCTGCTGTGGGGTCATCGGCGGGGGTGATCGACGCTGCGGGATCGGCGGGCGTGACGACTGGGGTCTGGTCGTCAGGCGGGGCGCCGGCGGGCGTCGACTCGGGAGGTCCTGCCACGGCTAGCCCTCCTGCCGGCGGGTCACAGTCCGAGTGGATTCGCCGGAGGTCATGAGATCCACGACGATCTGCCTGTCGACCTCGGCGATGGGACGCACCGCGACCAGCCGGCCCAGGTGGAGCACGGCGATCCGGTCGGCCACCGCGAAGACGTCGTTCAAGTTGTGCGACACGATGATCACGGCCAGGCCCCTGTCCGCCAGCTGCCTGACCAGGTCGAGCACCATCGCCGTCTGGGCCACGCCGAGAGCGGCCGTCGGCTCATCCATGATCACCAGGCGCGAGTTCCACAGGACAGCCTTGGCGATGGCCACCGACTGTCGCTGGCCGCCCGAGAGTGACGCGACTGGTTGACGGATCGAGCGCACGGTGGTGACCGCCAGGCTACGCAGAGTCTCCCCCGCCGCCTGTTCCATGGAGTCCTCGTCCAGCGCGATGCCACGCATGCGCTCGCGGCCCAGGAACATGTTCTGGACGATGTCGAGGTTGTCGCACAGCGCGAGGTCCTGGTAGACGGTCTCGATGCCCAGGGCGCCAGCATCCTTGGGACTGTGGACGTGGACGGGCTTGCCGTCCCACCACATCTCGCCCTCGTCGGGTGGGTGGATGCCGGAGATGCACTTGATGAGAACGGACTTGCCGGCGCCGTTGTCCCCGGCCAGCGCGATCACGTGACCGGCTGCGATGTCGAGGTCCACGGCCGTCAGCGCCTGGACAGCCCCGAACCGCTTGGTGATGCCTCTGAGCCGGAGCAGTGGCTCACCCTCCGAAGGCGGTCCCTCGACGCCCGGTGCTGTGGTCTGCATCGGACTCCTCTCCACCAGCGCGATCCGGCGGGGACGGGGCGGGCCGGGCTCACCCCGCCCCCCGGACGGATCAGCCGATCCCAGCGTCGGCGCAGGCGGACTGCACGTCTCCGGCGCACAGATCGGAGGCGGTGACAGCGCCGTCCTTGACGACCGTGTCAGCCATGTTCTCGCTGGTGACCCACAGCGGGACCGCGTACGCAGACTTGATGTCGGCGTTGATCTCGTTGTCCCTGGTGGTGGCGTTCACGAGGGTGGCCGGCGGCTCGACTCCCGCGCGGAGGAAGAGCGCGAGGGCGGCTGCTGCCTGTGCCTCGAAGTAGATCGGCTTGTAGACCGTGCCGCACTGGAAGCCCGTCAGGATGTTCTGCAGGCCGGGCAGTGAGGCGTCCTGGCCGGTGGTCGGGAAGGTCCTGGCCCCGACCTGCTCCTTCTTCAGCACGCCGATCACCGCGTTCGCGTTGTCGTCGTTGGGGGTCACGACCGCGTTGATGGCCTGGTGGGCGGTCCACTGCTGCTCGAACGTGGTGGCCGCGGTCGACGGGTTCCACGTGCCGGCCGGCTCACCAGCATTCACGAAGGTGTTGTCGTCGAACTTCGGCTGGAGCACGGACATGTAGCCCTGCTTGAACAACGACGCGTTGTTGTCCGCTGGATCGCCGGCCATGACAAGGACGTTCGGGTCCTCGACGTTCCAGGCGTCCACGCACTCGACCAGGCCCTGTCCGATCAGCTCGCCAACCTTGACGTTGTCGAAGCTGACGTAGTAGCGGTCCGGGGGCCCACCGACGACGAGTCGGTCATAGTCGATGACCCTCACACCGGCGTCCACCGCCTTCTGCTGGATCGCGGCGCCGCTGCCCGGATCCAGCGGATCGACGAGCAGGACCGAGGCCCCGGAGCTGATCGCGGCCTCTGCCTGGGTCTGCATCGTGGAGACGCTGCCCTGTGCGTTGCTGATCCTGAACTGGTCTGCCGACAAGCCGGCGGCCTCGAACGCTCTGGTCAGATACGGCGCGTCGTACTGCACGTACCGCGTCGAGGTCGTCGTGTCGGGCAGGAGCACCTGGATCATGCCCTCGCCCTGGGCTGCGATGTCGGTCAGCTGCGCCATCTGCGAGAAGTCCGCTGTGAAGGCTGAGACGTCGACCTGGGGGACGTCCGACCCGGGGGTGCTCGCCCCGTCGCTGGGTTCGTCGTCGCTGCCGCACCCGGTCAGGGCCAGCGACCCTGCCAGGAGCGCTGCGGTCACCATGAGTGGCTTGCGGGAAAATCTCATCGCTCTCCTCCTCACGCGTTGGCTCCGACGCCAGTGCCGGGGCATGTCTCTCATGGTGGCACTGGTGCGGCCCTGAGCAGGTCCCGTAAGGCCATGTCCGGGCCGATTGCTGGTACTCGCGGGGGGGGTGGGCGGCCGACACGTCGGTCCCGGGCCCGACGAGGTGGATCTGCGCCCCGCGCACACCTGGGACCACAAACTCACTGCTGCCCCACGCGGGCCACCGCGGCGGCGGCGCCGGGGCCCTGCTCGAGGAGCACCGCGAAGCCTTCGGCGTCCAGGATCGGGCGTTGCAGAGCGACCGCCCGATCGGCCTTGGAACCGGCGTTGTCCCCGACGACCACGAAGTCGGTCTTCTTCGACACAGAGGAGGCGACCTTCCCGCCGCGCGCTTCCACCGCCTGGGTCGCGCCGTCGCGGGTGAAGCCCGGCACCGAGCCGGTGATGACGACGGTCAGCCCCGCCAGCGTCTGTGGGCGCGCCTCCGCGGCGGGCTCGTCGGCCATCCGCACCCCGGCGCGCTTCCACTTCCCGACGACCGAGCGGTGCCAGTCCTCGGCGAACCACTCCACGATGGCCTCGGCGATCGTGGGACCGACCCCGGGGACCCCCGAGAGCTCTTCGACACTGGCCCGGTCGATCGGCGGGCGCCCGGGAGGCAGGCCGCCCGAGCCTCGATCGCCCTCGGGCTGCGCCGCGGTCCCCGACTCGACCAGCGCCGGCGGGTCGGAGGCCTCTGCTGCCTGTTGGGGGGCTGAGAGGACCGGGAACTCCTTGACGAGCACCTGCGCGGCAGTCGGTCCCACGTGCCGGATCGACAGGGCGACCAGCACCCGCCACAACGGCTGGGACTTCGCCTTCTCGAGCTGGTCCAGGAGCAGCAGGGCGTTGGCGGTCAGCTGCGGACCCTCCTCGCCCGCCGCCCGGCGCGGACGGCGCGTGAAGAACGGGATCTCCAGCAGGTCCTCGGGGCCGAGGGCGAAGATGTCGCCCTCGTCGGTGACGAGCCCCGATTCCAGCAGTGCCACACCCGCCTTCCACCCCAGGCCCTCGATGTCGAAGGCTCCCCGTGACGCGACGTGGAACAGCCGCTCGCGCAGCTGCGCGGGGCAGGATCGGGTGTTCGGGCAGCGGATGTCGACGTCGGCCTCCTTGGCCGGGGCCAGGGCGGTGCCGCACTCGGGGCAGCGCGTCGGCATGACGAACGCGCGTTCCTCTCCGGTCCGCTCCTCCACGACCGGGCCGATGATCTCGGGGATCACGTCCCCGGCCTTGCGCAGGAAGACCATGTCGCCGATGAGGACGCGCTTGCGTGTCACCTCCGAGGCGTTGTGCAGGGTGGCCATCTCGACCGTCGACCCGGCGACCTTCGCCGGCTCCATCACCGCGTAGGGGGTCACCCTGCCGGTGCGCCCCACGTTCACCCGGATGTCGAGCAGGCGGGTCCGCACCACCTCGGGTGGGTACTTGAACGCGATCGCCCAGCGCGGCGCCCGCGACGTCGCCCCCAGCCGAGCCTGCAGGTCGAGGTCGTCGACCTTGACCACGACCCCGTCGATCTCGTGGGTGACGTCATGTCGGTGCTCGGCGTAGTCCTCGATGTAGCGACGGACCTCCACCAGGCTGTCCACCACCATCGCGCGGTCCGAGGTCGGCAGCCCGAGCGAGCGCAGGGCCTCGTACCCCGACGACTGCGTCGCCACGGCCATGCCCTCGCGGGCCCCGATCCCGTGCAGGGTGATCCGCAGTCTCGCCATGTTCGCCCGGACGCGCGTGACCTCGGCCGCCAGCCGCCCCACGCGGCCCTCGGCTCGGGTCAGGGTGGCCTCGCCGGCGCCGCGGGCCCGCGCTGCAGCCAGTGCCGATCGGCCCAGGGCAAGCTCGTCCTCCCGGCGGTCGATCCGTTGGCGCAGGGTGCCGGCCGCGGTGTTGCGGGGGTTCGCGAACGGCGAACGGCCAAGGGCGAGCTGCTCGTCGTTGATCCGCTCGAAGTCGGCCACCGGGAAGAAGACCTCCCCACGCACCTCGACCAGCTCGGGGACGGGCACGCCGGCGTCGGGGAGCAGCCGCTGCGGGATCGCCGGGATGTAGCGGGAGTTGTGGGTGACGTCCTCCCCCACGCGACCATCCCCGCGCGTGGCGACCGACACCAGCCGGCCACCCCGATAGACCAGGTCCACGGCCAGCCCGTCGATCTTCAGCTCGCACAGAACCCGGGGGAACGAGCCCGACACCGAGACCACCCGGTCAGCCCAGGCGACCAGCTCGGCATCGGAGAAGGCGTTGTCCAGCGAGTACAGGCGCTGCAGGTGCACCACCGGCTCGAAGAGCTCCGAGCGCTGACCGCCGACGGTCTGCGTCGGCGAGTCGGGGGACGCCAGCTCGGGATGGGATGCCTCGAGGGACGCCAGCTCGGCGAACAGCACGTCGTACTCGGCGTCCGAGAGGGTCGGATCGTCGCGGTCGTAGTACGCGGACCGAGCCGCGTCGACCAGCCCGACGAGCTCCTGCCAGCGTCGCCGGGCATCCTCAGGCGGTGCGGTCCCCTCGTCGGGGATCGACGGCGGCTCATCCCCTGGGTGAGCGGCCGGCTCGGGATGAGGCGACGGGCCGTCAGCAGGTGGTGGCTGCGACATGCGTGCAGGCTAGCGATGCGCGTCGGGAGTCGTTCGATGGCTTCCGTGACGAGGATGCGTGCGCGATCAGGTCCCCGTGGCGTGGCGGTGCTTCTGGCTGGGGAAGTAGGCCGCCTTCCGGGCTCGCATGATCTCTCCGAGCGGGCGGTGCTCGGCCAGTGCCGCCCACGGGTCGAAGCGGTCCTGCTCGATGCGCTCGCCGAGAGCGAGGCCCTCGGGCGAGGAGGGGTCCTGCTCGGGGAAGGTCACACGGCCCACGGTGACGTACCCGCTGACGTCCTCGGGCCAGTCCACCAGCCCGTTCTCGATCGGCGTGAGCGCCTCCGACACGAAGAACTGCGCCTGCAGGTCGTAGGACACAGGGCCCTTCGCGAGCCGTCGGACCATGTCACCGGCGAAGTCCAGGCCCGAGGCCAGGCCCGCCCCCTCCTGGTTCGGGGCCAGGCGGACCCGTGCCGCGAACAGGCCCCACCGGATCGGCGCGGCGCTGAAGAAGGGCTCGGTGGCGAACCCACTGAACGGGCGGAGCAGGTCCCGGGCCAGGCGCGCTCCCTCCAAGGGGGCACGGATCGCGCCGAAGGTGTCCACCATCGCCTTGAGGAACGCGGTGTTCCCCTCGGCCAGAGCGGGGACGATGGCCGTGAACTGCTGACTGTTCCGGAAGCCGAAGGCCGGACGGTTGATCAGCACGAAGTCCTGACGGTCGGTCACCCCGCCGAGGGCCGCCTCGCCCGATATGCCGCGGAAGGACAGCGCGAGCCCGCGGATGTCGGGCAGCGCGTCGGGTCGCGCCTTGTGGGCGCCGTTGGACAGGCGCGCGAGCCCCTGGTGCACACATGGTTGGGCGAAGAGGCCCTGTCGGGCGTGCTCGGGGAGGTCCCCGAGGACCTCCAGGTCCGCCCTGAGGCCGACGACCTGCTTGCGGTGAAGCGCCCGACCCGGCCCCGACGAGCTGTCGACGGAGCTCTGGATCGCGACGAGCTGATCGGCGAATGCGCGATGCCGGTCCGCCTCGCCCTCGTCCACCACCTCCACCCACTGCGTGCTGGGCTCGGCCACGTCAGGCCCCTCTCGACGGCATCTGGCGCCAGAGCGGGTGCGATCACCGTCGGTCGGCGGGAGCACTCGCAGTCAGTGCTGTGTGCGGCGACTGTACGCAGACGGGTGGACCCGTGGCGCGGTACGACCCACAGGGCCGGATGGAGGAGTCGGGACATTCGACCGTGCCGGAGCCCCGCACGTACGCTCTGGCGGCCGGGGGCCGGGGCGCATCGGGGGGCGACGTGGGCGCAGCATGGGAGGGTCGCCGGGGCGTTGGCTCGACGTCGTGCCGGCGCGGACAGTGCAGCCGTGCCACCCACCGCGCCCTGCACGCGAAGGGAACCCTCGCCGTCGGCGGGGCCGAGCTCCGGTTCGTGGACGATCTGCCCGGCGAGCTGTGCTGCGCGTTCGCTCAGCCCTACTGGTCCCGGGGTGCGATGCGCTGGGGCGACCTGGCCGTGCGCTTCCTGTTCTGCCCCCGGTGGGCACGCCGCCCGGGACCCCGTCGGACGATCCGGGCTACCTCACGGCCGATGCCGTGCGCCGGGTGGCCGCCGGCCCGGTCCGGCTGGAGCTCTGCCTGCAGCGCTTCCGCGACTCCGCGTCGACCCCCATCGAGGACACGGCCGTGGAGTGGACCGAGCAGGCTGCGCCGCGCGAGCTGGTGGCCGTGCTCACGATCCCGCAGCGCGACCTCAGCTCGCCCGACGCCCTGGCGGCCGCCCGGACGATCGAGTCGATGGCCTACAGCCCG
>CAZWXF010000044.1:11544-17805 GCA_964638055.1 uncultured Bifidobacteriaceae bacterium
CTCGCCCGACGCCCTGGCGGCCGCCCGGACGATCGAGTCGATGGCCTACAGCCCGTGGGGCACCACCGACGCGTTCCATCCGTTGGGCAACCTGAACCGGGCCCGCCGGGCCGCCTATGACGCCAGCGCGGACGACCGGGGCGCATCCCGGTAGGACCATGAGGCCCGGTGGCCGGCGAACAGGACCAGCACCGACGCACCCCATGCCATCAGTGCGGGGCCTCCCACGTACCCCCCTGCGGACGGGACCCCCGATCAACCGGGTCCAGGTGATGTCGGACAATGGGCCGCCGCCGGGAACGCGCAGGGCTCCGGCGGTGCCGTGTTGCACGTCACGGCGGGGAAGGGGACCTGCGCGGGCAGTTCTGGGGAGGGGAGTCGAGCGCGTCGCTTCGAGTCGCTGCGAGCTCCAGCACCCGGCAGTGCCTTCAGTCCGTGGCCTCTCCGCCTGAGGCGGGCAGGCGCCAGCATCGCGTGCGCCCGGAGGTTGCGCCGCCAGAGCCCCGGGGGGGACTTGAAGTGAACCCAGTCCGAAGCATGGCCGTCTGGGCCGTGGCCAGTTGCCTGCTCGGCGTGGCGGGCGGGTCACACGTGCCCGCGGTCGCCCGAGCCGACGAGCCCTCGAAACCATGGCGAGGGGCGTCCGTCGCCTCGGCAGAGGTCTCGGACTCCGACTCCGACCTGGGTTCCCCGGCCAGCGAGGTGGTCGTCCTCACCGAGGGCGAGAGTCCCCGTGTCACCAAGCTGCGGGCCAGGTCGCAGGCCGACGCCCGGACACTGGCCCGCGAACTCGACGCCAGGCCCGGCGTGGTGGCCGAGGTCAACGCGACCGTCAGCCTCGACCCCGTCGTCGCGACGAGTGGAGGCAGGACCGGTTCCAGCGTGCCGATCGTGTCGGCGCGATCGACCGCTTCCGGCACGCTCACCGATGAGCAGTTCGGCGCTCAGCTGTGGGGCATGAAGGCGGTCGGAGCGGACGCGGCCTGGCGGGTCACGCGCGGGAGGGGCGTCGTCGTGGCAGTCGTCGACTCCGGAGTGGACGCCACACATCCCGACCTGACCGCCCGAGCAAGACCCCAGATCAACCTCGTGAAGGACGGTCGCGCCGGCGACCCGAACGGGCACGGGACGCACGTCGCCGGGATCGTCGCCGCATCGCTGGACGGGGCAGGGGTTGCCGGCCTCGCCCACGAGGTCTCGGTGCTGCCCGTCCGGGTCCTCGACGCCTCAGGCACCGGCGACTGGTACACGATCGCGCAGGGCATCATCGCCGCTCGGCAAGCAGGGGCGACAGTCATCAACCTCTCGCTGGCTGGCGGCAGGAGCAGCATCATCGAAGAGGTCATCGCGGACACCGTGAACGCCGGCGTGTCCGTGGTGGCGGCGGTCGGCAACTCGTTCCAATCGGGAAATCCCGTTCTCTACCCCGCCGCACTGCCGAACGTCCTGGGGGTGTCGAGCATCGACAGCAACGGCAGGTCCTCGGCATTCGCTGAGGTCGGCAGCCAGGTCGACCTGTCCGCTCCGGGAGAGAAGATCTATTCCACGATCCCCGGTGGTTGGGGCTCCAAGAGCGGCACGTCGATGGCCACCCCGTTCGTCGCCGCCACCGTCGCCCTCGTCAGGGCGGCCAACCCGACGCTCACCCGTGCCCAGGTGGAGAGCGTGCTGATCTCGACCGCCGCGGATGACACCTCGACCAAGGGCTGGGATGCACACTTCGGCCACGGCGTGGTCCGGGCCGACAGAGCGGCTCTGCGGGCCGCTGGAATGCCTGGAGGAATCCAGTACAAGGGAGCCGCACTGGCACCGATGGCGGCTTCGCCGGTCCCGTCAGGCGTCCGGATCACCGCAGTCACGACGACTGCGCCGACCGTTGCCCGAGCGACGCTGACCTGGCATCCCCCGACGGACGCCGGCTCGCCGATCACCGGGTACCTCGTGCGAGTCGACCAGACCGGCGCCAGGGTCAGGGTCACAAGCCGGTCGGCCGTGATATCGGGCCTCAGGCCCGGCAGCGCCTACACGTTCTCGGTCGCCGCGCAGCGTGTCAGCGGCTACACGCCGTGGTCGAGCCCGTCGGCGAGGATCAGCCCGCCCCACGCCAGGGCGAGTGTCGCCCTGGCCGCCACGGCCAAGAAGAGCAAGCTGCGTGTCGACGTCAACCCGAACATGGGCAAGGGAAGCTTCAAGTTCACGGTCCAGAAGCTCAACAAGGTCACGTGGGTCAACCGGAGCACCTACAAGACCAAGACTTCCGCGGAGACCCGCACGATCAACCTGAAGAAGGGGACATACCGGGTCGTGGTCCATGGCAAGTACGGGTATGGCGGCGTCGTCAGCCGCGCCGTGACGCTGAAGCGCTGACGTGAGCCAGCTGCACCCCCTGCGCCTGATCACCAGCCCGGGTGCTCGAGGGCCTCGTCGCGGTCGCGGCCGAGGTCTGAACCGCTGAGGAGCCGCGCCGCCGTTCGCAGGAGTCCGCCCGTCTCGCGTGCCCACTGGGGCGAGGCGCCGGCAAGCCCACAGGCCGGGCTGAGCCACGTGCGCTCACCGACCTCTGCGACATCGAAGCCGATCCTGCGCCAGAGCGCCTCGACCGTCCGGGCGACGAGGGCGGCGTCGCGCAGGACCGGATCGGTGGCAGGCACGGCGCCGAGCACGACGACCCCTCCGCCGTCCCACCACCGGCCCAGGCCCTCGTCTGCGTGGGCACCGACCGCCGCCAGGTCGACGCTCACGGCATCGAACCCCCCACGGCGGAACAGGTCGAACGGGACCTGCCGGGCACAGCAGTGCACGATCGCGGCCGGTGTCGCCCCGCGCGTGGACGCTCCCCCGGTCGCCCCAGACGACCCGGAGGCCGCAGTCGCCCCAGACGATCCAGGCGATCCAGGCGATCCGGGCGGCGGTTGCGGGATCGCATCGGTCCCGGCGACGGCGACCCGCACGGCCTCGGTCACCGACAGCAGGCTCCGCTCGACCTCCGCGGCCCCCGGCGTGCGCACCGCGCCGCGTCCGCTGGGCGTCCTGATCCGACCGGCCAGCACGACGGGCAGCGTGGGCTCATCGAGCTGCACGACGATCCGCGCTCCCGGGAGGCGCCGGTGCACGTCATTGACGTGCTCGCCGACCGTGTGAGCCAGCGCCGAGGCAAGATCGGCGCACGCCCCCGCGTCGGCCAGCAGCCGGGTGCCCCGGGCCGTCTCGACTGCGGCGGCGAGCGTCCACGGGCCGACCACCTGCAGCTTCACCGATCCCCGGAAGCCGGCCGTGGCCTCGTCCAGGTGGTCCAGGTCCTCCCCCAGCCAGGAGGCCGCCCGGCGCATGGCCCGTCCAGCGTCCCCACCGGTCCGCCCGCCCACCAGCCGCCAGCCGCTGGGCGTGGTCTCCCCCGCGAAGTCGCCCGTCACACCGGTGAGCAGACCGAGGGTCCGTCCGATCATCTCCCCGCCGGGGCCGCGTGCGGGCAGCTCCACGACATGGGGGACGTCCAGCTCGCCGATCACGATCCGCGTCGCCTCCGCGGAGTCGGTCCCCGGCATCGAGCCGATCGCCGTGGCCGGAAGCAGGGGCGGGTCCTCACGCAGTTCCTCGGGCATGTCAGGGATTCTGCCTGCCCCAGGTGCCACCATCGAACCATGACGACTGCGGGCGTGCGCTTCGGCGTGGTGGGCACGAACTGGATCACGGAGGCGCTGATCCGCGCCGGCCGGACGGTCCAGGGCTTCGAGGTGACCGCTGCGCTGTCGCGCTCGGAGCAGAAGGGCGCCGAGTTCGCCCAGCGCAACGGGATCGGGCGGGTGCACACCGTCCTGGCCGCCCTGGCCGCGGACGCAGAGGTCGACGCGGTGTACATCGCCAGCCCGAACATGGCGCACGCCCCGCAGGCCACCTCCCTTCTCGCGGCAGGCAAGCACGTGCTGTGCGAGAAGCCGCTGGCCTCCTCCGCGGCAGAGGCCCGCGCCCTGGCACTCGCGGCGCAGACGGCCGGCGTCCTGCTCATGGAGGCCTACGTGGCGCCGTTCGAGCCGAACGTGGCGGCGATCGCCGCCGCGCTGCCCCGCGTCGGCGTCCCGCGCCGCGCCGTCCTGGTCAAGGACCAGTTCTCCTCCCGCTACCCCGCCCTGCTGGCCGGTGAGCTGCCCAACGCGTTCAACCCCGCGTTCGCCGCCGGATCGACCATGGACATCGGCATCTACCCCGTGGCCCTGGCCCATCACCTGTTCGGGCGACCACAGGCAGCCGCAGCCACCGGGACGCTGCTGCCTTCGGGGGTCGACGGGACGGGCACCATCCTGCTGGCCTACGACGGGTTCGAGGTCGCCTGCCTGCACTCCAAGATCGTGAACGGCCCGGCCCTCTCCTGGATCGCGGGGGAGGACGGTCTGATCACCTTCGACGACTGCTCCGTGCCGACACGCGTGACGCTGACGCCGCGCGGCGGTGATCCGATCGACCTGACGCGCGAGCAGTCGCCGGACCACATGCGCTACGAGGTCGAGCACTTCATCGAGACGATCCGCGCCGGCCGGACCATGTCGCCGATCTGGCCCGTCGCGTCCAGCCTGCATGTGCTCGAGATCCTCGATGCGGCGCGCGCCAGCGTGGGGGTGCTCCTCCCCGGCGGTGATGGCCTCTGAGCACTGGCCACGGGAACGCAACGGGGACCCTCAGCCCCCTGCCGCGCCGCCCCCGGGCATCGCCGCGCCGCGCAGGTCCGACTCTGAGCCTGCCCGGATGATGCCGGACCCGACGACCCGGGTCCCGTCGTAGAGGACCGCGGACTGGCCGGGCGTCACGGCGCGCACGGGACGATCCAGCTCCACGCGGAAGCCGTCGCCCACACTGGCCACGCTGCCCGGGACCTCCTCGCCGTGGGCCCGGATCTGGACCCCCACGCGGGCGCCCACCTCGGGCGCAGGCCCGCACCAGCGGGACCGGTCGGCCTCCATGGAATCGGTGTCGAGCAGCCGGGCGGGCCCGACGAGCACGCGTCGCGTCGCGATCTGGACATCGACCACGTACCGGGGTGCCCCGTCGGTCGCCGGCCGGCTCAGCGCCAGGCCCCGGCGCTGACCGCGCGTGAAGGCGAAGGCCCCGTCGTGCTGGCCGAGGACCTCGCCGGTGGTGACATCCACGATCTCCCCTGGCGCTGCGCCCACCCGATCGCGCAGGAAGCCGGCGGTGTTCCCGTCGGGGATGAAGCAGATGTCGTGGCTGTCCGGCTTGGCCGCCACCTGCAGTCCCAGCGCCGCAGCCTCGACTCGGACGTCGCCCTTGACCGACCCGCCGAGGGGGAAGATGCAGTGGGACAGCTGTCCCGGGGACAACCCGCCCAGGACGTAGGACTGGTCCTTCGCGTGGTCCGCGGCGCGGTGCAGCTCGGGGCCCTCGCCGCCCTGCACCAGCCGCGCGTAGTGCCCGGTGCACACTGCGTCGAACCCGAGCGCGAGTGCGCGGTCGAGCACTGAAGCGAACTTGATCCGCTCGTTGCACCGGATGCACGGGTTGGGCGTGCGCCCAGCGGTGTACTCGGCCACGAAGTCCTCTATGACGGCCGTCTCGAAAGCCGCCGAGGTGTCCCAGACGTAGAACGGGATGCCCAGGGCATCTGCGGCTCGACGTGCGTCGTGGGCGTCCTCGAGGGAGCAGCAGCCACGAGCCCCGACCCTCTGGGAGGCCGGCTGGCGGGAGAGCGCCAGGTGGACGCCGGTCACCTCATGTCCGGCGGCGACGGCACGGGCGGCGGCGACGGCCGAGTCCACGCCCCCGGACATGGCGGCAAGTACGCGCACGATCAGTCCAGGGTGGCCGGACCGGCGGCGCGCGCCCGATCCAGCGCGGCCGGGAGCGCGGCCAGGAATTCCGTCACGTCCTCGCTCGTCGTGGGATGCCCGAGGGTGACCCGGATCGAGCACTGGGAGATCTCAGGCTCGACCTTCATCGCGGTCAGCACATGGCTCGGCTCGCTCACACCGGACGAGCAGGCCGAGCCGGTCGAGATGCACACCCCCGCGGCGTCCAGCAGCAGCAGCAGGTCGTCCCCGGCACACCCGGGGAAGGAGAAGTGGGCGTTGCCCGGCAGGCGCACCCCAGCGTCGCCCTCCGGCCCGTTGACGATCACCGACGGGTCGATCTGGCGGACCTGGCCGACCATCTCGTCGCGCAGCTTGGCCAGCACCTCGGCCGAGGCCACGACATCCGGGACCATGTGCTCGACGGCGGCGGCGAAGCCGGCGATCGCGGGCACGTCGACCG
>CAZWXF010000044.1:17905-21710 GCA_964638055.1 uncultured Bifidobacteriaceae bacterium
GGGACCATGTGCTCGACGGCGGCGGCGAAGCCGGCGATCGCGGGCACGTCGACCGTCCCGGAGCGCAGGCGCCGCTCCTGCCCGCCCCCGTGCATGACGGGAACCAGGCCCGCCGGCCGGCCCATGACCAGCGCGCCGATCCCCTTCGGGCCGCCGAGCTTGTGGGCGGAGACGGCTATCGTCGTGGCCAGATGAGGGTCCACCGGGACGTGCCCAAGAGCCTGGACCGCGTCCACGTGCAGGGGGACCCTTGCGTCCTGGCAGATCGCGGAGATGCGCTCGATCGGCTGCACGGCCCCCACCTCGTTGTTGGCCCACATCACCGCCACGAGCGCGACCTCGCCGGGATGGGCTGCCACCTCGGCCTCCACCTGCGCGGGATCGACGATGCCGTCGGCGTCCACGTCGAGGTGGACGACGGTCGCATCCTGGCGCTCCCCCAGCCAGTCGGCCGGGTCGAGCACGGCGTGATGCTCCACCGGGGAGACGAGCACGCGCCGAGGGCCGTTGCGTCGCGCGGAGCGTGACCAGAAGAGCCCCTTGATCGCCAGGTTGTCGGCCTCCGTGCCGCCCGACGTGAAGATCACATCGCGGGGGGCGACGCCGAGGTGACCGGCGATCGTCTCGCGCGACTCCTCGGCGCGTGCCCGCGCGGCCCGGCCCTCGCTGTGGACCGACGAGGCGTTGAGCAGGCTCAGAGCGTCCATCATCGCGTCGCGGGCCACATCCAGGATGGGGGTCGTCGCCGCATGATCGAGATAGACGGTCATGGCGACACATCGTAGGCGAGCGATGCGACCCGGTCCCCTCGATCCAGAGATCGGCGATCCCGGCTGATCCGGATCCCGGAACGCGAAGCGAGGCCCGCCCTGATGGACGAGCCCCGCTGCACGTGTACGCAGACCGGGTCACCCCTTGCGCTTGAGGATCTCCTCGGTGAGCTGGGGCACGACAGCGAAGAGGTCACCCACGACGCCGAAGTCGGCCAGCTCGAAGATCGGCGCCTCAGGGTCCTTGTTGACCACGACAACGGTCTTCGAGGTCTGCATGCCGGCACGGTGCTGGATGGCCCCGGAGATGCCGTTGGCGATGTACAGCTGAGGCGCGACCGTCTTTCCCGTCTGGCCCACCTGGTACTGATGCGGGTACCAGCCGGCGTCGGTCGCGGCTCGCGAGGCGCCCACCGCGGCATCCAGGCTGTCGGCCAGGGCCTCGATGATGCCGAAGCCCTCGGCCCCACCGACTCCGCGGCCGCCCGAGACGACGATGGCCGCCTCAGCGAGGTCGGGACGCCCACCCTTGGCCTGCTCGACCCGGTCGACGATCTTCGCCGCGGTCGCCGCCGCGGACAGCTCCACGGCAACCTCCTCCACGGTCCCGGCTGCCGGCGCCTCCACGGGGGCGGTGCTGTTGGGCCGGACTGTGATGATCGGCGTGCCGCCGGTGACCCGGGAGGTCACGACGGTCGCACCGCCGAACACCGACTGGGTGACCGTCGCGTCCGCGGCAACGTCGACCGCATCGGTGATGACGCCCGAGCTCGTTCGGACGGCCAGGCGGCCGGCGATCTCCTTGCCCTCCGCGGTGCTCGCGATCAGCACCGCAGCAGGGGTGCGACGGGCCACGAGATCGGCCAGCAGCTCGGCCTTGGGGGCCACGGGGTGAGCGGTCAGCTCGGGGGCGCCGGCGACCAGCACCGCGGTCGCGCCGTAGCGGGCCAGCGTCGGTGCGGCCGTGTCGGCGTTGCCGCCGATGAGCACCGCCACCGGCTCGCCGATCCGTGCGGCGAGGGTCAGCAGCTCGAGGGTGACCTTCTTGACGTTGCCGTCGACATGCTCGACGAGCACCAGGACATCAGACATCGTGGTCTCCTCAGATGAACTTCTGCGCGGACAGGTACTCGGCGATCGCCACTCCGCCGTTGCCGTCGTCGGTGACGATCGTCCCCTTGGCCTTCGGGGGCCGTGCTGCCGCGGCTTCGACCGTGGACGCGGCAGCGGCTGAGCCCACCTGGTCGGCGCCGAGGCCGAGGCCGGACACGTCGATCTTCTCGATCTTCTTCTTCTTGGCAGCCATGATCCCCTTGAACGAGGGGTAGCGCGGCTCGTTGATCTTCTCCACGACGCTCACCACTGCCGGCAGCGATGCCGTCACGACGTCGTAGCCGTACTCGGTGACCCGGTGCGTGGTCACTGACTGGCCCTCGACGCTCACGGAGTTGGAGAACGTGAGCTGCGGCAGGCGCAGTCGCTCGGCGACCATCGCCGGCACCACGGACATGCGCGCATCCGTCGACTCCGACCCGAAGATCACCAGGTCGGCGCCGCGCCCCTCGATGGCCTTGGCCAGTGCGAGCGACGTGGCAAGCGCATCGGAGCCGTGCAGAGCGTCGTCGAGCACGTGCACCCCGGCGTCGGCACCCATCGAGAGCGCCTTGCGGACGGTGTCGGTGGCCTGATCGGGGCCCATCGAGAGCACGGTGACCTCGCCGCCGTGGGCCTCCTGCAGCCGCAGGGCCTCCTCGACCGCGTACTCATCGAGCTCGTTCATGACCGCATCCACAGACTCGCGGTCCAAAGTGAAGTCCTCGGCGCTGAGGGACTTGTCCGCCCAGCTGTCCGGTACCTGCTTGACACAGACAACGATCTTCATGGTGGCGCTGTCGACCTCCCTGTCGGCCCGGACGCCTTGGCGCGCTCGGGGCACGTCTCATCAGTTTCTGTCGCGGCGGAAGCCGCCAGCACAGCCAATGCTACCCATGGGTAACCAATGCCCGATCCCCGCGTCCGACGAGTGTCGGAAGCCGGATACCCACGCCGGGCCGGACCCAGGGGTGGGCCCCGACCCCCGGCCCGGCCGACCATCGACCTCGCGAGGATCGACCTCGCCGGCTCGTCAGCGCAGGCCTACCAGAATCCGCCCCAGACCGCCGACCAAGCCCGGACCATCGTCGCCCGGAAGGTGCGGGTCGGACGCCTGACGTGCGTCGAGCGGGCGCCGGCCTCGTGTGGCGCCTACGCCCTGGTGAAGGGCAGGACCTTCGTCAGCCAGTCGACGAGTTGGTTCGGGTTGCGGCTCTGGGTCCAGACCCGGCCGGGCCCGACGAGATCCATGACCAGCCCCTCACCGGACTTCACCGTCGCCATCATCCCCTTGGTGATCCGGCGCGTCGTGACCTGGATGCCCTCCTCGTAGGCGACGAGGTGCCCGCTGTCGAGGGTGAAACCGGCGCCGGCTGGCAGCTCGTGGTTCTCGATGGCCCCGTACGAGCCCAGCACGACCGTCCCCTGGCCCGACATCCTCACGACGAAGCCACCCTCGCCACCGAAGAACATCTGCGACCCGCCCCACCGGGACTCCTGCTCGACGCCGACCGAGTTGGCCAGCCACGCCCCCCGGGTGGCGACCAGGGCGCGCTGCGGGGTCACCTCCAGCGCGACGGCGTCGCCGGGAAGGTTGGCGGCCACGTCCACCCAGCCGGGGTACTGGGCGCCGGCGGTGAACGTCGTGATGAAGAACGACTCGCCCCCCATCATGCTGCGGCGCAGGGCCTTGCCGAAGCCGCCCCCGGTGTCAGACTGCACATTGATGCCGTAGGACATCGACTGCATCGCACCGGACTCTGCGCGCACCGCCTCATTGGGCGCCAGGTGGCACCGGGCGACAGCGAAGGACGGTGCGTGACGGATCTCGACCTGCATGGCCCCTCCTCGAGTTCGGATCTGCCCATCCTTGGGGCAGCGGCTCGCGGGCGTCCATCCGGGGGGCAGCACGCCGTGCGGTCGTCACGCCTGGCCCCGTCTAG
>CAZWXF010000045.1:0-1358 GCA_964638055.1 uncultured Bifidobacteriaceae bacterium
CCCGCGCCGGTCGAGCCCGTCGAGACCAAGCCCGTAGAGACCACCACGCCGGCCCCCCCCGCCCCCGAGCCCGTCAACGCGCCATTGCACCCCGATGATCAGCGAGTCCCTGAGGGCGGTGCCGGGAGCAGAATGGCCCCGGCTACCGGGCGTGGCGCAGCGCTGCCTCGATGTCGGATCGCAGCAGGACGCCGTAGGCCAGCCCCCTGTCGTCAACGACGAGCAGCTCGGCCAGGCGTCGCCGGGCCACCTCGGCCACGAGCTGGGGACCGTTCACGTCTGCGCGGATGGTCGCCAGCGCGTCCAGGGGCCGTGAGACGGTCGCCACCGAGAGCCACGGGCGGCGCGCCTCGGGGACCGCCGCGATCGCGTCGTTCTGGGCGATGCCCTCGGGCCTGCCCTCCCGGTCGACGATCACCAGCGCGCCGGCTCCCGCCGCGCTCGCCCGGCGGATCGCCTCGGCCAGGGGAAGGTCCCGGTCGACGGGCAGGGCGCGGCGTGCCAGCCCGCCCGCGGTGAGCCCGTCGGACCGGGCGACCAGCTCGATGGCGCGCATCTGCGTCGTCGCGCCGGAGTAGATGATCGCCGCCATGAGCCCGCAGATCACGAAGGCCGCGATGTCCGGGACGTAGCCGGGCACGAGGACGGCCAGGATCGAGGGGGCCAGCAGCGTCAGCAGGGCCACGACCCGACCGGCCCAGCCGGCAACGAGGGTCCCCGTCCGCTCCGAGCCCGATCCTGCCCAGACCAGGGCTCGCAGCACGAGGCCACCATCCAGTGGGAGCCCTGGCAGGGAGTTGTAGACCCCGATGATGAGGTTGGCCCACCCCATCGCCAGGGCCAGGGCAGCGACCGCGCCGGTGTCGGCGCCCCGCGCGACAAGCATGCTCCCACCGGCCACCGCGAACGTCGCGATCGGCCCGGAGGCGGCCACGAGTGCCTCGCGCAGCGGCGAGACGCGGTTGCGCTCGTACTGGGTGACTCCTCCGAGCAGGTGCAGGATCACCCCGTGCACGGGGAATCCCAGAGCGCGGGCCACCGTAGCGTGGGCCATCTCGTGAATGAGGGTGGCCAGGGCGAGCATGAGGGCGAAGGCGCCGGCCAGGAGCCAGGAGGGCGTCTGCGCGCTGTCACCGAAGACGGGTGCCCACAGCCAGGCGATCAGCAGGATGCCGAGGATGCCGCTGGGCGGCAGCAGGACCGGTATCCCGCCCAGACGCACCCGCAGGCCCTGGGGCGCACCGCTCGACACCACTCCATGGTAGTTGCGATGTCGACCGGCGGGGTCGTCGTCTCACGGGCTCGACGCCGCGCTCGACGGGCGATGGGGCCGCTGGTCTCGACGGGCTCGACCGGCG
>CAZWXF010000045.1:1458-21234 GCA_964638055.1 uncultured Bifidobacteriaceae bacterium
GTGGGGCCGCTGGTCTCGACGGGCTCGACCGGCGGGGCTTGGCCGCCCCTGCCTCACTCCGTTCTGATCGCGTCGAGGATGTCGAGGTTGGCCGCCCGGCGTGCCGGCCACACGGCGGCCAGCACCGCGACGAGGGCGGTCGCGACCAGGACGATCCCGATGAGGGTCCATGGGATGCCAAGCTCGGTGATGCCCTCGGATGCGAGCAGGCGCTGCAGACTCGATCCCAGCCCGAGGCCGAGGGCCAGGCCGACCGCCGCGCCGAAGAAGCAGATCACGACGGACTCCCAGCGGATCATCTGGCGCACCTGGCGGCGCTGGGTCCCCACCGCCCGCAGCATCCCGATCTCGCGGGTGCGCTCGATGATGGACAGGGCCAGCGTGTTGATGACGCCGAAGATCGCGATGATGACGCTGAGCCCCAGCAGGGCGTACACGACGTTGAGCAGCTGCGTGATCTGGCCGGTGATGGACTCCTTGAACTCCGTCTGGTCGAGGATCTGCACGGTCGGGAAGTCGGCCTGGATGGCGTCGAACGCGGTCCGCACCGCGGCGAGGTCCGCATCGGGCTCGAGCACCACGTAGACGAAGAAGTCCACGGCCGGAAGCCCAGCGGCCTGCATCGTCTCCACCGACGTCACCCAGCCCGTCAGGGTCTGCTGGCCCTCGTACGCCGAGCGCAGGACGAGCTGCTGCGTGGCACCGTTGGCCCACGTCACGTTCACCATGTCCCCGGGGCTCAGCCCCGCCGCCGCGAACGCCTCCTGGTCCAGCGTGATCCCACCGGCGTCCAGGGCACCGGGTGCCAGTCCGACGTCGACGGCCCGTTCGATGGTCGCGGGCTCCACCCCCGTCACCGTGGTCGGCTCCCCGTCGATCGACGCGGGGATCAGGCGCACCCGGGAGACGACATCGACACCGGGCACCTCGGAGATCCGCTGGCTCACCTCCGGGGAGAACGGCAGGAAGGTCGTGGACTGGACGACGAAGTCCGCGGTGATCACCTCGTCGACGAGAGCGTCGGTGGACTTGGTCGCCGAGGCGCCCAACACACCGATCCCGGTGACCAGTGCCAGCCCGATGAGGATGGCGCTCGCGGTCGACGCGGTCCGACGCCGATCGCGCTGGGCATTGCGGACCGCGAGCCGTCCGACCGTGCCTGATCGCGCGATGGGGAGGCCCAAGACGCCGACGATCGACCGGCTGATCACGGGGGCCAGGACGATCACGCCCACCAGGAGGGCCAGGGAGGCCAGGCCCGCCAGGGGCATGCGGCTGCCCATCTCCTCGTTCGCCAGTGTCGCGGCGAGCAGCGCGCCACCCAGGAGGACCATCAGGGTCCCGGCCGTGCCGCGCACGCGCAGGCTGCGGGCCGGCAGCGCCACATCGTCACGCATCGCCGCGACCGGCGGGACCTGGGAGGCACGACGCGCGGGGAAGAAGGCGGCCACGACGGTCACGACCGTGCCGACCGACAGCCCGATGACGATGGTCCGGGGGGCGAGGACGAGGCTGCCCGCCGGGAGCTCGGCGCCGATGAGCGCCAGCAGCTCTTGCAGGCCGGCGGCCACCGCGATTCCCAGGCCGATGCCGGCGACCCCGCCGACGAGGCCGAGGACGAGCGCCTCGCCGATGACGGAGCCCATGATCTGGCGACGGCTGGCCCCGATGGCGCGCAGGAGCGCGAGCTCGCGGGTGCGGCGCGCGACCAGCATCGAGAACGTGTTGAGGATGATGAACGTGCCCACGAACAGCGCGATGAGCGCGAAGACCAGCAGGAAGGTGTTGACGAACCCGAGCGCCGTGGACAGCTGCTTCTTGAGATCGTCCTGGACCTCCTGCCCCGTCGCGACGTCGAACCCGGAGCCCGCCAGCTGTGACACCTCGTCGCGCAGCTGCTCCGGCGTGACGCCTTCGACGGCCTGGGCGCTGAGCTGGGTCCAGTTGTCCGCGCCTACGAACGTCCGCTGGGCGTAGCCGCGCTCGAAGAAGGTCAGCGTGGCTCCCGCCGTGCTGCCGCTGACCCCGAGGCGGACGAGTCCGACGAGCTCGGCCTCGATGCGCGGCCCCTGGGTCACGATCGCGACCTGGTCGCCGATGGCGAAGCCGCCGCGCTCGGCGGTCTGGGTGTCCAGGGCGACCTCGTCGTCGTCGAGAGGTGCCCTGCCCTCGACGAGGCTGACATCGGACAGCTCGGGGTCACCGGCGAACTCCGGCCAGGACAGCCCGAAGTTCGGCGGACCGTTCGAGCCGACGGGCTTGCCGGCGGCGTCGATGACGGTGACGCCCTGCACCTGGACCATTCCGGTGGCCATGGAGACGTCGGGGAGGGCGCGGATCTCGTCGAGGAGCGACTGCGGCACGACCGAGATCACGCTGCCGTCCTCTTGGAACTCAGGCACTTCCAGGCGCTGCGTGACGACAACGTCCGGCACGGCGCCGTCGAAGAGCTGGTCGAACGCTCCCCGCAGCGTGTCGGTGAAGATGAACGTGCCCACCACGAAGGCGACACCCAGCACGACGGACAGGCCCGACATCAGCAGTCGTGCCTTGTGCGCCATGAGGGAGCGCCAGGTTGCCCTCAGCATGATCCCGCCCCGGTCCTCTGCTCCATCATTCGTGTTCGGTCGGTCGGTCCACTCGCCGCCCCGTCACGCCAAGCCCCCGCCCCTCGTCGAGCGGCCCGATGCCCCCGTCACTGCGTCGAGTCACTGCTCCGGCGAGGACTGGTACGCCGCCCCGGTCACCTCGAAGGACTTCATGCGCTCCAGGATCTTGGCCGCGTCGGGATCCATCAGCTCGTCCACGAGGGCCCCGTCGGCCAGGAAGACGACCCGGTCGGCGTAGGCGGCTGCGTGTGCGTCGTGGGTGACCATCACGATGGTCTGGCCGAAGTCGTCGACGCTGCGCCGCAGGAAGCCCAGGACCTCGGCACCCGAACGCGAGTCGAGGTTCCCGGTCGGCTCGTCGGCGAAGATGATCTGTGGCCGGGTCACCATCGCCCGGGCACACGCGACGCGCTGCTGCTGGCCGCCTGAGAGCTCGCTGGGCCGGTGGCTGAGCCGGTCGGTCAGCCCGACGGTGCCCACTACGAGATCGAACCACTCCTTGTCGACCTTCGCGCCCGCGATGTCGATGGGCAGCGTGATGTTCTCGGCGGCGGTCAGCGTGGGCACGAGGTTGAACGCTTGGAACACGAAGCCCATCCGCTCGCGGCGCAGCCGGGTGAGCTCGGAGTCCTTCAGGGAGGTCAGGTCGGAGTCACCGATGTAGACCTTGCCGGAGCTGGCCGCGTCCAGACCCGCCATGCAGTGCATGAGCGTGGACTTCCCGGAGCCCGACGGGCCCATGATCGCCGTGAACTGCCCGGCCGCGAACTCGACGTCGATGCTGCCCAGGGCCGTGACGCGGGTGTCGCCCTCCCCGTACACCTTGCCCAGGCCGACGGCCCTGGCGGCGGCCCCCGTGCTCGCCTTGCCTGCGACGACCATCGACCCTCCTTGAGTGTGGAAGCGGCCTCCTTGGAGGCGGGCGTCCAGTCTAGGCCGTAGTCGCAGAGCCGGCCGTCACTCGCCGGCCCGGCTGGCGTCGTCTCGGAGGGCTCACGCGGCGCTCGACCGTCGACCGGCGCGATGGTCTCGACCGGCTCGACCGGCGGGAGAGTCGTCTCGGAGGGCTCGCCGCGGCGCTCGGCCGGCTCGAGCAGCGGGGTCGACTCAGGTGCCCACGAGCCGGCGCAGCTCGGCGAGGTCGACCTCGACGAGGGACGGCCGGACGTGCAACCGGTGCCCGGGCCCGATCGGCACCACGTGCGGGATCGCGACCACCGTGGCACCCGCTGCGCGGGCAGCCCGCACCCCGTTCGCCGAGTCCTCGAGGATCACCGTCCGGGCGATGTCCACTCCCAGCGTGGCGGCTGCCGTCAGGTAGGGCAGCGGATCGGGCTTGCCCCGGGCGACCTCGTCACCGGCGACGGTGTGCGGGAACGACGGCAGGCCCTGGCGGGCAAGGGAGTCGAGGATGGGGCCCACGAGGCTGCGCACGGAGGCCGAGACCAGCGCGAAGGGCAGGCCCGACTCGGCGACCTCGCCGAGCAGTGCGGCGGCCCCCGGCTGGATCACGACCTCGCGCTGCCCCAGCAGCCGCACCATGCTCTCCACGAGCATCTCGGCGATCTCCGACTCCAGGACGTCCGAGTCGGCCCTGGCTCGGATGTAGCGGCACGCGATGTCCTGGGAGGCCCCGACCAGGGCGACGTGGTCCGCGTGGCTCCATTCCCCGCCGAGCGTCTTCGCCACGTCTACCTCGGTCTGGAACCACAGCGGCTCGGTGTCGACCAGGAGCCCGTCCATGTCGAACAGCACTGCCTCGAGGCTCATGCCGGTCACCCTGCCAGCCCCGGGGCAGCCAGGGCCCGCCGGCAACGGCCCAGCACACTCGATCGGGCTGCCCAGGTCTTCCAGATCGCGCGGCAGGGGAAGCGCCGACTGTCAGCGCGACGTCCTACGCGCTGAAGTACGAGGCCTGCGGATGGTGCAGGATCATGGCCGAGGTCGACTGCTCCGGGTGGAGCTGGAACTCCTCGGACAGCTCGACCCCGATCCGCCCCGGATCCAGCAGCGCAACGATGGCGCTCTGCTGCTCGACGTCCGGACAGGCCGGATAGCCGAAGGAGTACCGCTCCCCCTGGTAGGCCTGCTTGGTGACCAGCAGCGTGCGGTTGTCCGCGTCCTGCCCCGCGATGCCCAGCTCGCCGCGGACCCGCGCGTGCCAGTACTCGGCGAGGGCCTCGGTGAGCTGCACCCCCAGGCCGTGCAGCTCCACGTACTCCCGGTAGGCATTGGCGGCGAACAGATCGGCTGCCGCCTGCGAGACCGGCGCACCCATCGTCACCACATGGAAGGCGACCACATCGGGGCGGCCCTCCGAGCGCGCGGCCTGCTCGGAACGGAAGAAGTCCGACAGGCACAGGAACCGGTCGCGCTGCTGGCGCGGGAACGTCAGCCGGTGCAGCTCCCGGGGCTCCCAGCCGTCGATGAGCGGCTTGTCCCCGGCCTCCGCCAGACCCGTCGGATCCAGCACCACCAGGTCACCCCCATCCGACCAGCACGGGAAGTACCCGTACACGACGGCCGCTGCGAGCAGACCCTTGGTGTGTATCCGGTCCAGCCACATCCGCAGCCTCGGCCGACCCTCAACCTCAACAAGAGCCTCATAGTCGGGGCCATCGCCTCTGGAGGACTTCAGTCCCCACTGGCCCAGGAACAGCGCCCGCTCGTCGAGATAGGCGGCGTACTCGGCCAGCGCGATCCCCTTCACGACACGGGAGCCCCAGAAGGGGGGCACCGGCACGGGGTTGTCCGCGGTCACGTCGCTGCGCTCCGGGACCTCGACCTGGGGCCGCGGGATGTGGTCCCGGCGGGCCACGCGCCTGGTCCGCAGCGCAGGGAGCTCGGCGCCCTCCTCGCCGCGCTTGACGGCCATGAACGCGTCCATGAGGCGCAGGCCCTCGAACGCATCGCGGGCGTAACGCACCTCGCCCTGGTAGAGGCTGGCGAGGTCCTCCTCCACGAACGCCCTTGTCAGGGCGGCACCGCCCAGGAGCACCGGGAAGCGGTCAGCCATCTCCCGGGTGTTCAGCTCCTCCAGGTTCTCCTTCATGACCACGGTGCTCTTCACGAGCAGCCCGGACATGCCGATGAGGTCCGCGTCGTGCTCCTGCGCCGCCGTGAGGATCGCCGTCACCGGCTGCTTGATCCCGATGTTGACCACGTTGTAGCCGTTGTTGGTCAGGATGATGTCCACCAGGTTCTTGCCGATGTCATGGACGTCGCCCTTGACCGTGGCCAGCACGATCGTGCCCTTGCCGGCCGGGACGTCCTCCTCGTCGGCGACGGTCTCCATGTGCGGCTCGAGGTAGGCGACTGCAGCCTTCATGACCTCCGCGCTGTTCAGCACGAACGGCAGCTGCATCTCGCCGCGGCCGAACAGGTCGCCGACCACCTTCATGCCGGCCAGGAGCGTCTCGTTGATGATCGCCAGTGCCCCGCGCGTCTGCAGGGCCTCGTCGAGGTCCTCCTCGAGGCCCTGCTTCTCCCCGTCGATGATCCGCCGCTGCAGGCGCTCGTCCAGGGGCAGCGCGGCCAGCTCGGCGGCGCGATCCCGGCCGCCGGACTGCGCGGTGGCGTCGGCGAACAGATCGAGGAAGCGCGTCAACGGGTCGTAGGTGAGCGTGCCGTCCTCGGCGTACTCGCGCCGGTCGTAGACCAGATCGGTCGCGACCTTCAGCTCCTCCTCTCCGATCCGTGAGATCGGCAGGATCTTGCTCGCGTGCACGATCGCCGAGTCCAGGCCGGCGGCGAGGCACTCGTGCAGGAACACCGAGTTGAGCACCTGCCGGGCCGCGGGGTTCAGCCCGAACGAGACGTTCGACAGCCCCAGCGTGGTCTGCACGTCCGGATGCAGCCGCTTGATGCGCCGGATCGCCTCCATGGTCTCGATCCCGTCGCGCCGGGTCTCCTCCTGCCCGGTGGCGATGGGGAAGGTGAGGCAGTCGATCAGGACGTCGCCGGGTGGGATGCCGTGGTTGTCGCGCAGGTCGGTGATCAGCCGGTCGGCCACGCGGACCTTCCAGTCCGCGGTGCGCGCCTGGCCCTCCTCGTCGATGGTCAGGGCGACCACGGCCGCGCCGTACTCCTTGATCAAGGGGACGATGCGGGCGAACCGCGACCCCGGCCCGTCGCCGTCCTCGTAGTTGACCGAGTTCACGATGGCCCGCCCGCCGAGCAGCTGCAGGCCGGCCTCGAGGACCGGGGGCTCGGTGGAGTCCAGGACGATCGGCAGCGTGGAGGCCGTCGCCAGCCGGCTGGTCAGCTCCTTCATGTCCGCGACGCCGTCGCGACCCACGTAGTCCACGCACAGGTCCAGCAGGTGCGACCCGTCGCGGATCTGCGCCCGGGCGATCTCCACGCACTGCTCCCAGTCCTCGGCGAGCATCGCCTCGCGGAACGCCTTGGACCCGTTGGCGTTGGTCCGCTCCCCGATCGACAGGTAGGAGGTGTCCTGGCGGAACGGCACCGACTGGTAGAGGGAGGCGGCGCTGGCCTCGCTGGTCACTGTCCGCGGGCGGACCTCTCGCCCACCGACGCGCTCGACGACCGCGCGCAGGTGCTCCGGCGTCGTGCCGCAGCAACCGCCGACCAGGGCGAGGCCGAAGTCGGCGGTGAAGTGGTCGTGCGCGGCGGCCAGCTCGTCGGGAGTCAACGGGTAGCGCGCCCCGTCCGCGGTGAGCTGGGGCAGCCCGGCGTTCGGCATCGCGGAGATCCCCACCCGGGCGTGCCGGGAGAGGTGGCGCAGGTGCTCGCCCATCTCCGCGGGGCCGGTCGCGCAGTTCAGCCCGAGCAGGTCGATGCCGAGGGGTTCCAAGGCGGTCAGCGCGGCGCCGATCTCCGAGCCGAGCAGCATGGTCCCGGTCGTCTCCACGGTCACCTGGGCGAGCAGCCCGATGCCGGCGCCACGGCGGTGGGCGGCCATCGCGCGGCGCGCCCCGATCAGCGCGGCCTTGGCCTGGAGCAGGTCCTGCGCGGTCTCGATGAGGACCGCGTCGATGCCTCCGTCCAGCATTCCGCGCACCTGCTCGGCGTAGGCGTCGCGAAGGTCCGCGAAGGTGGCGTGCCCCAGCGTCGGCAGCTTCGTCCCGGGACCGACCGAGCCGAGCACCCAGCGCGGCCGGTCGGGGGTCGAGTAGCCGTCAGCCACCTCCCGGGCGATCCGCGCCCCCGCCAGGGCCAGCTCGTGGATGCGGTCCTGGATGCCGTACTCCCCTAGGTTCGCCAGGTTGGCCCCGAACGTGTTGGTCTCCACGCAGTCCACGCCCGCGTCGAGATAGGCCGCGTGCACCGCTGCGACGACGTCCGGCCGCGAGACGTTGAGGACCTCGTTGCAGCCCTCGTAGCCCTGGAAGTCGTCGAGGGTCGGATCCTGTGCCTGCAGCATCGTGCCCATCGCCCCGTCGGCGACGACGACGCGTTCGGACAGGGCCTGCAGGAGCGTGGATCTGGTCATGGTGGGGACAGGGTACGTGCTTCATGCTGGGACCGCCGTGAACCTGAGCGACCGGCCGGACGTCCCCCACCCGCGCATCTCAGGGGCGGACAACGAGGCCCGGCTCTTCCCACTCAAGGGGAGGTGGACATGGCCAACGGGCTGCGTGGGACCGGACCGCGCCCACCACCACGCCCAGGAGTGCCGGATCCAGGGCCGATCGGCGGGCCCAACGTGAATCACCCCAGCCGTCACGCTCCGTGACAGGGCCGGCCACGGCTGACCCGCTGTGCCCGGCCCCCCACTGCCCGGTCGGCGTCAGCGGCCCCGGGCCGCCCGGTATCGCGAGATGAGCGCGTTCGTCGAGGAGTCGAAGGAGGCCTCGGCCTCCCCGGTGAGCGTCGGGGCGATCGAGTCGGCCACGACCTTGCCCAGCTGCACACCCCACTGGTCGAACGGGTTGATGTCCCAGATCATCCCCTGCACGAACGTCGAGTGCTCGTAGAGCGCGATGAGCGCCCCAAGCGCCGCCGGCGTGAGCCTGTCGGCCACGAGCATGCTGTTGGGTCGGTTGCCCGGCATGACCTTGTGCTCGACGAGATGCTCCGCCGTGCCGTCAGCGCGGACCTCGTCGGCGCTGCGCCCGAAGGCCATGACGCCCGATTGCGCCAGGCAGTTGGCGATGAGCAGGTCGTGGTGGTTGCCGATGTCGTTGATCGGGTTGGCGAAGAAGACGAAGTCCGCCGGCACGATCGTGGTGCCCTGGTGGAGCATCTGGTAGAAGGAATGCTGCCCGTTGGTGCCGGGCTCGCCCCAGAAGGCCGCTGAGGTGTCGTAGGAGACGGGGCGCCCGTCCGCCGTCACCCGCTTGCCGTTGCTCTCCATGATCATCTGTTGGAGGTAGGCCGGGAAGCGCAGCAGGTACTGGTCGTAGGGCAGGACGACGTAGTCCTTGAGGTCGAGGAAGTTGCGGTTCCAGACGCAGAGCAGGCCGTGGAGCACTGGCAGGTTCGCCTCGAGCGGGGCCTCGCGGAAGTGCTGGTCCATCGCGTGCAGCCCGCCGAGCAGCTCGGCGAAGCCGTCGGGCCCGACCGCGATCATCGTGGACAGGCCGATCGCCGAGCTCATCGAGTAGCGCCCGCCGACCCAGTCCCAGAAGCCGAACATGTTCTCGGTGTCGATCCCGAACTCGGCGACCTTGGCCGCATTGGTGGAGATCGCCACGAAGTGCCTGGCCACCGCCGCCTGGTCACCGAGGCCACCGACCAGCCAGTCGCGGGCGGTCCGGGCGTTGGTCATCGTCTCCTGGGTGGTGAAGGTCTTGGAGGCGACCAGGAACAGCGTCGTTGCCGGATCGAGGTCACGCGTGGCCTCGACGAAGTCGGTTCCGTCCACGTTGGAGACGAAGCGGAACTGCAGGTTGCGGTCACTGACGTGGCGCAGTGCCTGGTACGCCATCACCGGCCCGAGGTCCGACCCGCCGATCCCGATGTTCACCACGGTCGCGATCGGCTGCCCGGTGAAGCCAAGCCACTGCCCGGCGCGGACCTGGTCGGCGAAGGCGCCCATCCTGGCCAGGACCTCATGGACGTCGGCAGCCACGTCCTGACCGTCCACGGTGAGGCTGGCGCCGGCCGGCAGCCGCAGCGCCGTGTGCAGCACCGCGCGGTCCTCAGTGTTGTTGATGTGATCACCGGCGAACATGGCGTCGCGGCGGCCGTGGAGGTCGCGCTCCTGGGCCAGGGCAACCAGCAGCTCGAGGGTGTGCGAGGTGATCCGCTGCTTGGAGAAGTCCAGATGCCACCCGGCTCCGTCAGCGATGAACGACCAGCCGCGCTCGGAGTCGGCGTCGAAGAGCTCGCGGATGGTGGCTCCCTCGATGCTGCGGGCATGCCCGGCGAGGGCCTGCCAGGCCGGAGACTCGGTCAGCGGTGCCATGCTCATTGGGGACTCCTTGCGCGCGCGGCTCGATGGTCGTGCGTTGAACACTAGGAGAGCCTCACCCCAAGAAGCGTGTCGAGCAGGAGTCCCAGCGACGGACCGGTCGGCCCGACACGGTCCGCTGCGTCTCCAGATGCCACTGCTCCGCGGAGCTGCGCCACCCATGCGTCCAGCAGGTCCAGCACGCCCGGAACGTCAAGGTCGTCGGCCAGTCGCTCGCGCACGGACGCCAGGACCCGGGCTGGGACGACTCGATCGAGGGCGTCGGCGGCCCGCCAGCGCACCAGCCGGCGCGTGGCGATCCGCAGATCGTCGGGCTGCCAGTGCCAGTCCTGCCGGTAGTGGTGGGCCAACAGGGCAAGCCGGATCGCCATGGGGTCGGCGCCCTCGGCAACCAGTCCGGCAACCAGGACGAGGTTCCCCAGGGACTTGCTCATCTTCTGCCCGGCCCAGCCGACCATGCCGGAGTGGACGTGGTGACCGGCGAAGGGGGCCCCTGCCGTGGCACAGCGCGCCTGCGCGGCGCACATCTCGTGATGGGGGAACGCCAGGTCGCTGCCGCCTCCCTGGACGTCGAACGCCATCCCGAGGTGATCCAGCGCGATCGCCGTGCACTCGACGTGCCAGCCCGGGCGACCCGGGCCCAGGTCGGACTCCCACGCCGGCTCGCCGGGCCGCGGGGCCTGCCAGAGCACGCAGTCCAGGGGGTCGCGCTTGCCTGGGCGCTCCGGGTCACCTCCGCGCTCGGCGGACAGGCCCAGCATCGCGGCTCGGCCCAGCCCGGAGATCTCACCGAATCCTGGCGCCCCCGCCACGCTGAAGTAGAGGTCCGAGTCGAGGTCGTAGACGTGCCCGCTGGCCCTCACGGCGTGGATCCAGCGCACGACGCTGGGGATCGCCTCGACCGCGCCGACATAGTCCTGCGGGGGCAGCACGTTCAGGGCTTCCATGTCGCGGCGGAACTGCTCGATCTGGGCCCGGGCAAGGTCCCGCCAGTCGAGGTCCAGCTGACCCGCCCGTTCCAGGAGCGGATCGTCGACGTCGGTCACGTTCTGGACGTAGTGGACGTCGTGACCGGCATCCCGCCAGATGCGGTTGATCAGGTCGAAGGCCACGAAGGTGGCCGCGTGCCCCAGATGCGTCGCGTCGTACGGCGTGATGCCGCACACGTACATCCGCGCCGTCGCCCCGGGCGAGGTCGCCCGCACGGTTCCCGAGACCGAGTCGTGGAGCCGGAGCGCGGGTCCGCGGCCGGGGAGCGCCACCGGTTCCCGCCCCGCCCACGACTCCATTCGCCGAACCCTAGGGCGTGGGCCCGCGCAGTGATCGCGAGCCTGGCAGCGATCCAGGAATCGTGATCGTCGAGACCACGCCGGACGAGCCAGTCGAGACCACGACCAACGGGTCGTCACGTCTGGTCTCGACAGGCTCGACCAACGGGCGGGCTCGACAGGCTCGACCAACGGGCGGGCTCGACAGGCTCGACCAACGGGTCGTCGGTCGAGCTTGTCGAGACCACGACCTAGGCTTGGCGACGTGCCCGCACTCCTCCGGCAGCGCCGCTGGTGGACCTTCTGGCTGCTCGTCGCCACCGTCGCCGTGGTCTGCGTGCTCCTCTCACGGTGGCAGTGGCACCGCTACGAGCTCCGGCAGGGCCAGAACCTCCAGCTGGACACTGCGCTGAGCGCGCCCGCCGTGCCGTTGGACGAGGTGCTCGCGCCCGGGCAGGCGATGCCAGCCGACCTCCAGTTCCGCAACGTGTCGGTCACGGGGTACTTCGACGACTCCCGGACCGCCGCGGTCAGGGGGCACCCCATGAACGGGAAGACCGGCTTCTGGGTCGTCACCCCGCTGGTCACACGCGAGGGAACCGTCCTGGTCAACCGCGGGTGGACCGCGACGACCGGGGACGCGCGCAGCACACCCACGCTCCCGACGCCGCCCGCGGGTCAGGTGAGCGTCCGTGGACACCTGCGTCTGCCCGAGAGCGCCAGGTCCCAGGGCACTCCCCCGCCGGGCCAGGGGTGGGCCGTCGATCCCCGCCAGCTCCTGGTCGGCGATCCCGCGCCGGCCTTCGCCGCCTACGTCCAGCTGGCCGACAGCGAACAACCAGGCTCCGAGGGGCTCGCAGCCCTGGCACTTCCCGGGCACAGAGGCACCAACAACCTCGTGTACTCGGTCCAGTGGATCCTCTTCGGGCTGGTTGCCGTGGTGGGCGGCTGGCGCCTCATGGCGGCGAACCGGCACACGACCGACGACATGGTGGGCGGCTGAGCCTCGACGGCGGGCGGCTCGGCACCCGCATGCCGACCGGCCGACACGCTGGAGCATCCCGGCTGCAGCACCGCCGGTCCAGCCACGACCCCCGGGCTCGGCGCCGGCGGGCCCGTCTCGTCCCGGCGCGGCAGGACTCAGGGCAGCTTCACCAGGGCGGCACCGATGGCCTCGACGGCCCCGACCACCTCGATCTCCGAGCGCTCCCCCGAGGCCCGGTCCTTGAGCTCGACCAGGCCTGAGGCCAGCTTCCGGCCCACCACCACGATCAGCGGGATGCCGAGCAGCTCGGAATCGTTGAACTTGACCCCGGGCGAGACCCCCCGCCTGTCGTCGAGGAGGACCCGCCACCCTGCCGCCTGCAGACGCGCGGCCAGGTCCTCGGCCGCCTGGAAGACGGCCTCGTCCTTCCCCGTGGCGACCAGGTGCACGTCGGCGGGGCCGACCTCCCGAGGCCAGATGAGGCCGGCATCGTCGTGGTGCTGCTCGGCCACCGCCGCGACGGCGCGGGAGACCCCGATCCCGTAGGACCCCATCGTCACCACGACCTGGCGACCGTTCTCGTCGAGCACCGTGAGGTCCAGCGCCGCCGCGTACTTGCGGCCCAGTTGGAAGATGTGCCCGATCTCGATGCCGCGCTGCTGGTGCAGCCGGCCCGCGGCCTGCCCGGTGCGGCCCTGCTGGGCGCAGCTCGGGCACGGGTCGCCCTCGTGGACCTCGGCAGCCTCGATCGTGCCGTCGGAGGTGAAGTCCCGCCCCGCGACCAGGTCGAAGACGTGCTCGCCGGCGCGGTTCGCTCCGGTCACCCACGCGGTTCCAGCGACCACTCGCGGGTCGGTGAGGTACCTGATCCCGGGTCGACCCTTCTCGTCGAGCTGGGCCTCCCCGAGCACGTCCGGTCCGATGTAGCCGCGCACGAGCCGGGGGTGGCGGGCGAAGTCGGCCTCGTCGAAGGGCTGCGGATCGGCGTCAGGGGCGATGGCCGCCTCCACGCGGCGCAGGTCGACCTCGCGGTCACCCGGGACCCCGATCGCAAGCGGCAGTCGCTGGCCCTCGGGCGTGCGAACGGTGATCAGGACGTTCTTGAGGGTGTCGCCCGCTGACCACGGCCGCCGGTCGGCACGGGGCCAGCGACTGTTGGCGAGGTCGACGAGTGCCTGGATCGTGCCCGTGTCCGGGGTCTCCTCCACGTGCGCCGGCCGGGCCCCCGCCCAGTCGGTGGCGGGCGGCGCTGGGGTGGCCACCGCCTCGACATTGGCCGCGTAGCCGCAGGCATCGCACTGGACGAAGGTGTCCTCCCCCACCTCGCAGCCGGCCAGGAACTCCTCGGACTGCGAGCCGCCCATGGCCCCTGACGTCGCCGAGACGATCGTGTACGACATCCCAAGCCGGTCGAACGTCCGGATGTAGGCCTCCCGGTGACGCGCATAGGAGTGCGCCAGGCCGGCATCCGAGGTGTCGAACGAGTACGAGTCCTTCATCACGAACTCCCGGCCGCGCAGGATCCCGGCCCGCGGCCGGGCCTCGTCGCGATACTTGGCCTGGATCTGGTACAGGCTCACCGGAAGGTCCTTGTGGGAGGAGAACAAGTCCTTCACCAGCAGGGTGAACATCTCCTCGTGGGTCGGACCGAGCAGGTAGTCGCCTCCGCGGCGGTCCTTGAGGCGGAAGAGGTTCTCGCCGTACTCCTGCCAACGGTTCGTGCGCTCGTACGGCTCGCGCGGCAGCAGGGCGGGGAAGTGGACCTCCTGGAATCCCGCGGCGTCCATCTCCTCGCGCACGATCCGCTCGACGTTGCGCAGCACCTGGTAGCCAAGCGGCAGCCAGGTGAAGATGCCCGGGGAGACTCTTCGCACGTAGCCCCCGCGCACGAGCAGCCGGTGCGAGGACACCTCTGCGTCGGCGGGGTCCTCACGAAGTGTTCGCAGGAACAGTGTCGACATCCGCAGCAGCATGCCCGAAAGGATAGGGGCCGCTCCCAGGGGCCCCGCGCCGCTCTCCGTCTCGAGTCTCCGACTCCCGGCCTCGCCCTGCGGGCTCGCAGGCCGTCGCTGCTCGGCTGCACCTCGCCGGCCTGACTGCCGCCGCGGGCGGGCGGGCCTCCGGGTGGGAGGATGACGCTGTGTCCAGCGAGATCAGGCAGTTGGGCTCGCGGGACTGGGTCCAGTTCCGTGCCCTGCTGGATCTCGACCTCGTCGCCAGCTGCTTCATCGCCGCCCGGGTGGGCACAGGCCTGCCCAGCGCCGGGCTCGGCGGGCCGGTCCTGGGCTGGTTCCGCTCGGGCCGTCTGGAATCGGCGCTCGCCCTGGGAGCAAACCTCGTTCCGGTCGCGACGACTGCGCACTCCCGCGCCGCTCTCGCCGACCACGCCCGGCGCATGGGCCGGCGCTGCTCCTCGATCGTGGGACCGGCCGAGGAGGTCCTCGACCTCTGGCGACTCCTGGAGCCGGCGTGGGGCCCGGCCCGCGAGGTGCGCGCGGAGCAGCCGCTCATGGCCATCGATGAGCACCCGCGCCGGGCGCCGCACCCCGACCTGCGACCCCTGATCCCGGCCGAGCTGGACCTGCTCATGCCCGCCGCGGTGGCCATGTTCACCGAGGAGGTCGGCGTCTCCCCACTGTCCCACGGGGGCGGTCCGGCCTACCGGGCCCGTCTCACCGAGATCATCGAAGCCGGTCATGCTCTGGCGGTCGTGGACGCAGAGGGCATCGCGTTCAAGGCCGAGGTCGGCTCGGCCGCGGGAGGGGTGTGCCAGGTCCAGGGAGTATGGGTCGACCCCCGGCGGCGGGGCAAGGGGCTGGGAACGGCCGGGATGGCGGGGGTGGTCGCCCACGCCCGGGCGCACATCGCACCAGTGGTCAGCCTCTACGTGAACGACTACAACGCCGCGGCCCTGGCAACGTACGCCGCTGTCGGCTTCCAGCGTGTGGGCACGTTCGCGACGGTGCTCTTCTGAGATCTGCCCCGCCACATGGAGGGTGAGCCGGGCCCAAGCCGGGGCCGCGGGCCGGGGGCGGCGGGTGCCGATGAGGCGGCCGTCGACCGCAGCCGTGGCAGAATGCCCGGCATGGAGAAGATCCGGAACAACATGCAGATCATCGCACTGGTCGTGCTGGCCGCTCTCCTGCTGCCCGTCGTCCTTCTCGTGTTCGTCTGAGCACTCTGCCCCGGGGTAACCGTCGTGCCTCGGGTAACGGTCGCTGCGACTTCCCGCCCTGCCCCCATGCTTCGGGGATGCCCCCATGTCTCGGGGATGATCATGCCTTCGGGGACGATGACTTCGCGGCTGCCTTCGCGGCCCGAAGCTCGGCTTTGACATCCCTGGCATACCGGTCGACGTACGCCAGCCCGCCGGTCTCCAGCAGGGCGTCCCGGACCTGATCGGCCAGTGTCTGCGCGGGCGTGGCAGCCACGTCCAGCTCCAGCGGTCGGCTCACCGTGATGCGAATCCTCGTGCGCCGCAGCCCCCGGCGACGCTTGGCGTACCTGGTCGTCACGGCGTGGACAGGCACGTCCGGGTTGGCCTGCAGCAGCGGGATGAGCACCCGCTTGTGCAGGCGGTGAAGGGTGTCGGGGTCCGGCGAGCGCGTGCCCTCGGGGTAGACGCCGATCTTCCCTCCCGTCGCGAGGGTGGCACGAGCGGCCTGCATCGCCCATTCGGTGGAGGCGTCGTCCCCCCGCCGCAGCGGGATCTGACCCATGACACGGAAGAAGACGCCCCCGGGGCCCTCGAAGGCCTCGATCTTCGTGAAGGCGCTGACTCGCCACCGGGTGCTCATCACGACCGCGACCGGGTCCATCCCGGAGGTGTGGTTGCCGATGAGGATGGCGGCCCCCGGCGCCACATGGTCCAAGCCCACGATCTCCACGGCGAACGCGGCTCGCAGCAGGCGCAGAGCCATGATGGTCGGCCAGTAGGTGCGGGCCTGACCGGGCCGTCCGATCCGGACGCCCGGGTACAGCCCGTCTGCCTGCGCCAGCAAGGCGTCGAGGGAGCGAACCGGATCGGTCACACGACACCCCAGGGAAGCCCCGTGCCTCAGCGGTGCATCGCGCGGGCCTCGACGCCCACTGCGGCCTTGAGACGGCTGCGAGCACGCTGCTCGGCCTCCTTCTCCGCGCTGGACGCCGAGCCGTCAGCCATGATCCGCTCCAGGGCCCGCTTGGCCCGCTCCACGTCGATCTCGACGTCCAGCTCGGCGGTGGAGGCCAGGATCGTGACCCGGTCCTGCGACACCGAGAAGAAGCCGGTGTGCACGACCGCCCCGACGGTCTGGCCGTCCGTGGTCTCGATGCGCACCGGCCCGTCCACGAGCAGGGCGAGGACCGGCTCGTGACCGGCCATGATCCCGATGTCGCCCTCCGGCGTCCGGACGACCACGATGCGTCCCTTGCCGCTCCAGACGGGGCGGTCGCTGGCGACCAGCGAGACGTCCAGCTCGGCCATGACCTCAGCTCCCGAGCTTGGCGGCGTTGCGCTCGACGTCCTCGATGCCACCGCACATGAAGAAGGCCTGCTCCGGGATGTGGTCGTACTCGCCGTCGGCCAGGGCCTTGAACGAGGCGACCGTCTCCTCCACGGGCACGAACGACCCGGGCTGACCGGTGAAGGCCTCCGCGACGAACATGTTCTGGCTGAGGAAGCGCTGGATCCGACGTGCCCGGTTGACCAGGATCTTGTCCTCCTCGGACAGCTCGTCGATGCCGAGGATCGCGATGATGTCCTGCAGGTCCTTGTACCGCTGCAGGATGCCCTTGACCCGCTGCGCCACGTCGTAGTGCTCGTGCCCGACGTACTGCGCGGCCAGAAGGCGCGAGCTCGAGTCCAGCGGGTCCACGGCCGGATAGATGCCCAGCTCGGAGATGGGCCGCGAGAGCGTCGTGGTCGCATCGAGGTGCGCGAACGTCGTGGCCGGCGCGGGGTCGGTCAGGTCGTCCGCGGGGACGTAGATGGCCTGCAGGGAGGTGATCGAGTGACCGCGCGTCGAGGTGATCCGCTCCTGCAGCTGACCCATCTCGTCGGCCAGTGTCGGCTGGTACCCCACGGCCGAGGGCATGCGGCCGAGCAGGGTCGACACCTCCGAGCCCGCCTGGGTGAACCGGAAGATGTTGTCGATGAAGAGCAGGACGTCCTGCTTCTGCACGTCGCGGAAGTACTCGGCCATCGTCAGCGCGGTCAGGGCGACCCGCAGACGGGTGCCGGGCGGCTCGTCCATCTGCCCGAAGACCAGTGCGGTCTTGGTCAGGACGCCGGACTCGGTCATCTCCAGGAAGAGGTCGTTGCCCTCACGCGTGCGCTCGCCGACGCCGGCGAAGACCGAGACGCCGCCGAAGTTCTCGGCGACCCGGTAGATCATCTCCTGGATGAGGACGGTCTTGCCCACGCCGGCTCCACCGAAGAGGCCGATCTTGCCGCCCTTGACATAGGGCGTCAGCAGGTCGATGACCTTGATGCCGGTGTTGAAGACCTCGGTCTTGGCCTCCAGCTGGTCGAACGGGGGCGGCTGACGGTGGATGCCCCAGCGCTCGGTGATCTGCAGGGACGACTCGGGCACGTCCAGCGGGATGCCCAGGGTGTTCCAGACATGGCCCTTGGTGACGTCCCCCACGGGAACCGTGATCGCGTCGCCGGTGTCCTGGACCACAGCCCCGCGGACGAGGCCGTCGGTCGGCTGCATCGAGATCGTCCGCACGACGCTGTCGCCCAGGTGCTGGGCGACCTCGAGGGTGAGGGTGCGATGGCCGCCTTCCTCCTCGCCGCTGCCGAAGTCGACATCGACGTGCAGGGCATTCATCAGCTCGGGCATCGCCGCGAGCGGGAACTCGACGTCGACGACCGGGCCTGTCACCCGGACGACGCGGCCCTGTCCCGGCTCGGTCTCAACAGAGGCGGTCATGTGACGATCCTCAACTTCCTGCTGTGGCGGAGGCAAGAGCGTCGGCACCACCGACAATCTCGGAAATCTCCTGGGTGATCTCGGACTGACGGGCCTGGTTGGCCTGCCGGGTGAGCAACTTGATGAGCTCCTCGGCGTTGTCGGTGGCGGACTTCATGGCTCGACGGCGAGCGGCGTGCTCCGAGGCCGCGGCGAGCAGGAGTGCGGTGTAGACGATGTTCTCCACGTAGCGGGGCAGGAGCGCATCGAGCACCGTCTGCGGATCGGGCTCGAACTCGTAGAGCGGGAGGCCACCGAGCTTGGGCGGCCCCCCGGGGCCGCTGGCCTCGGCGACCTCCTCCACCACCTCGATGGGCAGGATCCGGCGGATCCGCACTTCCTGCCTGGCCATGCTCAGGAAGTGGGTGTAGACGATGTGGATCTCGTCGACGCCGCGCTCGGTCTCGCTGTCGGAGAGGAACGACGCCAGCAGCCCGATCGCGATCTGGTTGGCGTCGTCCACCGAGGGCTGGTCGGAGAAGCCGACGTACTCGCCCTCAACGGGGCGATCACGGAACCGGTAGAAGTTCGCCGCCTTGCGTCCGACGAGGAAGTGGACGGGCTCGACCCCCTGCTCGCGCAGCAGCGCGTTGAGCCCCTCACCCTCGCGGATGATGTTGGACGAGTAGGCCCCCGCCATGCCGCGATCGGCCGTGATGAGCAGCACGGCGGCCCGCTTGCGCTCGTCAGCCATGGACGTCAGCGGGTGCTTGGAGTCGGCCGACATCGAGACCGCCGCCGAGAGGGCGAGGATCAGCTCACGCGTGTACGGCAGCGCCGCGCTGACCCGCGCCTGTGCCTTGACGATGCGGGAGGAGGCGATCAGCTCCATCGCCTTGGTGATCTTCTTGGTCGCCTGGACGCTCTTGATGCGTCGCCGGTAGACCCGCAGCTGGGCGCCCATGTGCTACTTCCGCACGACTCGGGTGATCTTCGTGAGCTCGACATCCGATTCCGACACGGCCTCCACCGGCACGTCCTTGACCAGGATGTGCCCCTCGCTGGTGGTGAACTGCCGCTTGAACTCGGCCATTGCCGACTCGAGGCCCGCGACGGTGTCGTCGGAGAGCTCGGCGCTGTCCCGGATCACGTTGAGCAGGCCCGCGTCGTGGCGGCTCAGGTGCTCGATGAACTCGGCGTCGAACCGGCGGACGTCGTCGACCGGGACCTCGTCGAGCTTGCCCGTCGTGCCCGCCCACACCGAGACGACCTCGACCTCCAGGGGCAGCGGCTGGAACTGGGGCTGCTTGAGGATCTCGACGAGCCGGGTCCCGCGTTCCAGCTGGGCCTTGGACGCGGAGTCCAGGTCCGAGCCGAACGCGGCGAAGGCCTCCAGCTCGCGGAACTGGGCCAGGTCCAGGCGCAGGCGCCCGGCGACCTTGCGCATCGCCTTGGCCTGAGCCGAGCCGCCGACGCGCGACACCGAGATGCCGACGTTGATGGCCGGGCGCACGCCGGAGTTGAACAGGTCGGACTCCAGGAAGCACTGGCCGTCGGTGATCGAGATGACGTTGGTCGGGATGTAGGCCGAGACGTCGTTGGCCTTGGTCTCGATGATCGGCAGGCCGGTCATCGAACCGCC
>CAZWXF010000046.1:0-207 GCA_964638055.1 uncultured Bifidobacteriaceae bacterium
GACCCGCCGACAACCAACCCCCGACCCCGGCCGATCCACGGATCGAGGCTAAGCCGAGGGAGCCGATGACGTGGGTGTCGGGCCCCGTAGTGGGGTCCTGAGCCAAGGGTCGTTCGTACAGTGCCCCTGGTCTCGACAAGCTCGACCGACGGGGTCTTCTCGGTCTCGACTGTGCTCGACCGGCGGACCCGACGAGACGCGCCGGTC
>CAZWXF010000046.1:307-20505 GCA_964638055.1 uncultured Bifidobacteriaceae bacterium
TCAGCGATGCTGACGCACTCGGCAGTGGCCCGGGTCTCGACAAGCTCGACCGACGAGGTCTTCTCGGTCTCGACTGTGCTCGACCGGCGGACCCGACGAGACGCGCCGGTCGAGCCCGTCGAGACCAAGCGCCCCCAAGCCACCGGACCGCCGCTCACCACGGCCCGCGACAAACCCGGCGCTCCATCCGGCTCCAGGTCTGAACCAGATACCCGGGGGGTCAGTACCCGTCAGCGATGCTGACGCACTCGGCAGTGGCCCGGGTCTCGACAAGCTCGACCGACGTGGCCCGGGTCTCGACAAGCTCGACCGGCGGGGGCGGCGGGGGGCGGGCTCTCGGATCAGGGGCCGGGATCCGCGGCTGAGGTCACTCGCGGCGCAGTGCCTGCTCCAGGGCGTCCAGGAGGTCGGCCAGCAGGTCCTCGGGGTCCTCGATGCCGACGGACAGCCGGACCAGGTCGGCGGGGACAGGCCGCGCGGAGCTCGACGATGACGTGTGGGTCATGGCTGCCGGCACCTCGATCAGGGACTCCACCCCGCCCAGGGACTCTGCCAGGGTGAACAGCCGTGTGGACTGCACGAGCCGGCGTGCGACCTCCGGCCCGCCGGCGGGCCTGATCGAGACCATCCCGCCGGGGGCCGACATCTGCTGCCGTGCGACCGCGTGCCCCGGGTCGGACGGCAGGCCCGGGTAGCGCACCTCGAGCACGTCGGGATGGGCGGCCAGCGCCTCGGCGATCCGGGCCGCGCCGACGCAATGTGCCGCCATCCGGACGTTCAGGGTACGAAGGCCCCGCATGGCCAGCCAGCAGTCGAAGGGGGAGGCCACCGCGCCCAGGCTGTTCTGGTTGGTCCGCAGGGTCTCGGCAAGGTCCCCGGCCGGGGCCACCAGGGCACCTGCCACCAGATCACTGTGCCCGCCGAGGTACTTGGTCACCGAATGGAGCACCACATCGGCGCCGAGCGGCAGCGGCCTCTGCAGGACGGGAGTGGCGAAGGTGTTGTCGACCACGACGAGCGCCCCGGCGGCGTGCGCCCGCTGGCTGGCGGCGGAGATGTCGCAGATGTTCAGCAGTGGATTCGTGGGGGTCTCCAGCCAGACCAGCCGAGCGCCACCGGCATCCAGGGCGGCATCAAGGGCGGCTGGGTCCGTCAGGTCGACCTGGTCGACCGTCACTCCCCAGTCGGCGTAGGAGGTGGTGAGGAGCCGGAACGTGCCCCCGTAGACGTCGTCACCGAGGATCACCCGATCCCCGGGGCGCAGGACGGTGCGCAGGAGCGTGTCGCTGGCGGCCAGGCCGGACGCGAAGGCCAGCCCCACCGCCGACCCGTCCGGTGATTCCAACCCGGCCAGCGCGGCCTCGAAGGCATCGCGGGTGGGGTTGGCGCTGCGGGCGTACTCGTACCCGGCACGGGGAGCCCCTACCGCGTCCTGGGCGAAGGTCGAGGCCAAGTACAGCGGGTGCACGACCGCCCCTGTCCTAGGGTCGGGCGGCTGGCCGGAATGCACGGCACGGGTCGCCTCCCCCACCGTCGCCAGCAGCTCCTGACGTCCCGCCAGCCCGCCCTCGCCCGCCTCACGCATCAGACATCACGCATCGCGCGACGACAGATAGGACAGCGCATCCTGACGGGTGATGATGCCCACGGGCGCGCCCTCGCCGAGGACCAGGAGGGCCTCCGATCCGGCCAGGCGGGCCACCGCCTCGGCGATGTTCTCGCCGATCCCGCACGTCGGCAGGGGTGGGCCCATGTGCTCGAGGATACGGTCGGAGAGCTGCGCCTCCCCGCGGAAGAGCACATCGAGCAGACGACCCTCCGAGACGGCCCCGACCACCTCGGAGGCGACCACGGGCGGCTCCGCCGTGAGCACGGGGACCTGCGAGACGCCGAACTGCTGGAACAGCGTGATGGCGTCGCGGATCGCCTCGTTGGGGTGCACGTGGATGAGGTCCGGCAGGTTCGCGCTCCGGCTGGACAGCACGTCGCGGACCGTCACCCCGGTGGCCTCGCCGAGGAAGCCGAAGGCCCGCATCCAGTCGTCGTCGAAAACCTTCGACAGGTAGCCCCGCCCGCCGTCGGGCAGGATGACGACGACGAGGTCCCCAGGGCCGCCCGCCTGCGCCACCTCGACTGCGGCGGCCACCGCCATCCCGCTCGAACCGCCCACGAGGAGCCCGTGCTCCACGGCGAGACGCCTGGTCATCCGGAAGGCATCGCGGTCGCTGACCGCGCGGACCTCGTCGGCGATGTCGCGGTCGTAGGCCGCCGGCCAGAAGTCCTCGCCGACGCCCTCGACCAGGTACGGCCGCCCAGTTCCGCCCGAGTACACCGACCCGACCGGGTCCGCCCCGACGACCCGCACCGCTCCCCCACTGACCTCCTTGAGGAATCGGCCCGTCCCCGAGATCGTGCCGCCGGTACCGATGCCTGCCACCAGGTGGGTGACGCGCCCGTCGGTCTGCTCCCAGATCTCCGGGCCCGTCGTCTCGTAGTGCGCCTGCGGATTGGCGGCGTTGGAGTACTGGTCGGGCTTCCACGCCCCCGGGATCTCACGGACCAGGCGATCGCTCACCTGGTAGTAGGACCGTGGATCCTCGGGGGCGACGGCTGTCGGGCAGACCTCCACACGTGCCCCGTAGGCCCGCAGCACCGCGATCTTGTCGGCGCTGACCTTGTCGGGGCAGACGAACACGCACCTGTATCCACGCTGGTTGGCGACGATCGCCAGGCCCACTCCGGTGTTGCCGCTGGTGGGCTCGACGATCGTCCCACCGGGCTGCAACAGGCCGTCACGCTCGGCCGCGTCGATCATCCCCACGGCGATCCGGTCCTTCACCGATCCGCCCGGGTTCAGGTACTCGACCTTCCCCACGAGGCGCGCGCCGCCGTCCCCCGACAGTCCGGTCAGGTCGACCAGGGGGGTCTGGCCGACGAGGTCCAGGACGTGCTTGTGGATCATGGAAGCCCTCGGTCACGTCGCGGGGATGACGGCCCCGGCGTACTTCTCATTGATGAAGTCGATGACCTCAGGGCCCTGCAGAAGCTGGATCAGCGTCTGGATGCGCGGGTCGTCCTTGTTGTCCTGACGGGCGACCAGGATGTTCACGTTGGGGTTGCCCTCCGTGCTCTCCAGGACCAGGGCGTCGTCGGCCGGCTTCAGGTTCGCCTCGATGGCGAAGTTGCCGTTGATGACCGCCCCGTCCACGTCAGGAAGCGACCTGGGCAGCTGGGCCGCCTCGATCTCGGTGATCTTCAGGTCCTTGGGGTTGGCCGTGATGTCGCGCGTGCTCGGCGAGACGTCGCCGGTGTCCGCGAGCGTCAGCAGGCCGTTGTCCGCCAGCAGCTTGAGCGCCCGGCCGCCGTTGGTCGGGTCGTTCGGGATGGCGATCTGGCCTCCCTGCGGGATGTCGGCGATGTTGTCGACCTTGTCCGAGTACAACCCGAGCGGCTCCAGGTGGACCCCCCCGATGTTGACGAAGTCGTAGCCCGCCGCCGCCGACTGCTCCGCCAGGTACGGGACGGTCTGGAAGTAGTTGGCGTCGACCTGCTTGTCCTGCAGCGCCTTGTTGGGCTGGATGTAGTCGGTGAACTCGACGATCTCCAACTGGATGCCAGCCCCCGCGGCCAGGTTGTCCTTGACGAAGGTGAGGATCTCGGCATGCGGGACGGGTGTCGCCGCCACCTTGAGCGGACCGCTGGTGTCCGTGTCCCCGTCGTCACTACCGCAGCCTGCCAGGGCGCTGACGACGAGGAGGCCCAGCGTGAGGCCGGTGGCGAGCGAGCGCAGGCGAGGTGTCGGGGACATGGATCTCTCCTATCTCTTGTAGAGCGAGCGCGAAAGGCGATCGCCCGTCAACTGGATTGCCTGGACGATGACGACGAGCAGGATCACGGTGATGATCATGACGTCTGTCTGGAAGCGCTGGTAGCCGTACCGGATGGCGAAGTCTCCCAGCCCACCACCCCCGACCACGCCGGCCATGGCCGAGTTGCCGATCTGGGCCACGATCAGGACCGTGACCGCGGCCACCAGCGCCGGGCGGGCCTCGGGCAGCAGGACCTTGCGTGTGACCTGGAGCCGGTCGGCGCCCATCGCAACCGCCGCCTCGGTCTTGCCCGGGGCGACCTCCTTCACCGCGGACTCGACCAGCCGGGCCAGGAACGGCACGGCGCCGATGGTCAGCGGCACGATCGCGGCCGTGGAGCCGATGGATGTCCCCACCAACGCCCGTGTCAGGGGGGTCAGGAACACGAGCAGGACGATGAACGGCACAGATCGGATGACGTTCACGATGAACGCCAGCACGCGATAGAGCGTCGGGCGCGGCCGCAGTCCCTGCGGCCCCACGATGAACAGCACCAGGCCCAGGGGAATCCCGAGCAGGGTCGCAAGCGCCGAGGACACGCCCACCATGTAGATCGTCTCCTGCGTCGCCTGCCACAGGTCCGGGCCGATGCCCTCGAGACTGGTCCTGATCATGACGCCAGCTCCGCCAGGACGCCGCGCTCGCGCAGCCAGCCGACGACAGCTTCTCGTTGGACGTCAGGGGGCACGGCTACCCGGAAGCGGGCGACCGGCCTACCACCGACATCGGACATGGCTCCTCCGACAATCCTGAGCTGGGCATCGAAATGCTGGATGGCCCCCGCCAGGTAGGGCAGCTCCGCAGCCTCGCCCGTTGCGACCAGGTCGATCACCTGATCGACGGCGACCCCGGCAGGGAGTTCGGGCAGTGTCGGCAGGAGGGCCTTGCCCAGTGCCGAGTCCAGCTGGCTCACGATCTCGTGCAGCCGGCCCTGCTCGGTGATCTTGCCCTTCTCGATCTGCGCGACCGTGGTGCACACCTCGGCAAGGACGGTGAGCGAGTGCGTGATGAGCATGATCGTGAGGTTCAGGTCGCGGTTGAGCTGGCGCAGCAGGTCCAGGATCGACTTGGTCGTCTCCGGGTCCAGCGCCGAGGTGGCCTCGTCACAGAGCAGCACGTGCGTGTCCGCTGCGAGCGCCCTGGCGATCGCCACCCGCTGCTTCTGCCCCCCTGAGAGCTGGCCTGGGTACGCGCCCCCCCGGCCGCCGAGGCCGACCCGCTCCAGCAGCTCTTCGGCCCGGGCGGCGCGATCCTTCGCCCCCACCCCCGCCAGCTCCAGCGGGAACTCGATGTTGGACTGGGCGGTCCGGGAGTCGAGGAGGTTGAAGTGCTGGAAGATCATGCCGATCCGACGACGGGCCGCGCGGAGCTCGGCGGAGCTCAAGGTCGTCATCTCCTGGCCGTCGACCACGATGCGCCCCGAGGTGGGGGTCTCGAGCATGTTCACGCAGCGGATCAGCGTGCTCTTGCCGGCGCCGCTGGTCCCGATCACTCCCAGGATCTCCCCCGCAGGCACGAAGAGGTCGACGTCGTCCAGCGCCCTGATCGCGGTCGGGCCGTCTCCGAAGACCTTCGTCACTCCGGACAGCTCAATCATGGTCACTCCGTCCCGAGTCGCTATTCCTGCAATTCCGGTAGATCTTATAGGACACGCCGGGGTCTCGGATCATCGACGGGGGCCGCTTCCCGGCATCTGAGCTGCGTCGCCGGCATGTCGCCGGGCACAGCTCGTCGGACTGCCTCCCGGACGCCGGTGGGGTGGGGCTCCGATGGACGACCTTCCCACGTCAGAACCCGGAAAGGTGCTTCACGACCATGCGCCGCCACGACGGCCAGTCGTGGGGGGTGTCCTCGCCCCAGACGTCGAGCCCACAGGGGATGCCCTTGTCCCACAGCGCGTGGGCAAGCGCTCGCGAGGATGGCAGCGCCTGCGTGCCCTCATCCTCGAAGGGTCCCGAACCCACGACGAGCTCGACGAACACGTGACCCCGAAGCCAGTCGAGGTGGTCCCCGTGAAGGTTCGCCACGTAGGAGGACGGGTTGTTGAAGTACAGCGTGTCGCCCTCATCCCCCCACCCATGCCAGGAGGCAGGGTCGTAGTTCCCGGACATCCCCACCGCGCGCGGGAACAGGTCGGCCCGGCGAAGAGCCGTGTTGACCGCGTGGAAGGCGCCCATGCTGGCGCCTGCGGTCGTGATCCCCACGGCGCCGCCGCAGTCACCATGGATGGCGGGAACGACCCCCTCGGTGATCCACCTCTCGTACTCCAGGTGGCGACGGGCCCGCTCCTCGGTCGGGATGGAGTGGTTCGACCACGACCAGTGGTCGTTGGCGTCCACCGCGTAGACCTTGATGCGGCCCGCCTCAATCGCGGGAGCCAGGACGTGGATGATCCCGTTGTCCTCGATGTCACGAGCGCTTCCGCCCTCACAGGGGAAGTAGAGGATCGGCTGGCCCCAGTGGCCGTAGGCGATCGCCTGGCCGACGAACCCACCGTTCGGGGCCGATATCTCCCAATGATCTCTGCGCACGAGGCGAGTATCGTCGGTTGATCCCGCAAGGACACGCCCAGCGGGTGGTTTTCGGGGCAGAGTGCTGCCGCAGCTCGGCAACGCCCTTCCGGGCAGCAGGCGGACTGGCTTCCGTGCCACCATGACCCCCCCGGCACGAGGAGGCGGCGATGCGGGTCGTGTTCATCTCTCCAGACTTCCCCGAGAACTTCTACCTCTTCTGCGCGGAGCTGTCTGGGCGAGGTCATCAGGTCCTGGGACTGTCGGCGACGCCGTACGAGCACGTGCGCCCGGAGCTGAGGGCCGCGCTCACGGAGTACTACCGCGTCGACACGCTCGACCACGTCGACAGCCTCCGGGGTGCGATGCGGCACTTCGTGAAGAAGTGGGGGCCCATCGATGCGATCGAGAGCCTCAACGAGCACTGGCTGGAGACCGAGGCCCAGCTGCGTGCCGAGTTCGACGTGCCCGGGTGGAAGCCCCACGACATGGCCGCCATCAAGCGCAAGTCCGTGATGAAGCAGCACTTCGTGGACGCGGGCCTGGACGTCGCGCCCGGCCGGGTCCTGCGGGCGCCGGAGGACCTCGACGAGTTCCTCGACGAGGTCGGCTTCCCGGTGGTGGCCAAGCCCGACATCGGGGTCGGCGCCGCGCGGACGTACAAGATCGCCACACCCGCTGACGTCGCGCTCTTCTGGGACACCAAGCCCGAGACGCAGTACTTCGCCGAGGCCTACGTGACCGGTCGGATCATCACGTTCGACGGCCTGACCAACAGCCGGGCGGACGTCGTGCTCGCCACGAGCATGGAGTACTCCGACGGGGTCATGGAGACGGTCAACGACGACACCGACATCTACTTCTCGGTCGTCCGCGAGGTCGCCCCGGACCTCTTCGACGCAGGTCAGCGCGTCGCCCGCCAGTTCGACGTGCGCCAGCGGTACTTCCACTTCGAGTTCTTCCGCCGGCCCAACGGCGGGCTGACCGCCCTCGAGGTGAACATGCGGCCGCCGGGCAACCTGTGCGTGGACATGGCCAACTTCGCCCACGACATGTCGATGTTCGCGCAGTGGGCGGAGATCCTCACCAACAACCGAGTGACCGCCCAGCCCAGTGGCGCCAACTTCTGCACCTACGTCAGCCGCAAGGAGTCCCGCACCTACGCGCTGTCCGACGACGAGGCCGCCGCGCGCTACGCCCACATCCTCACCCTGCGGACCGAGGTCAACGGCCTGTTCTCGGCGATCATGGGCAACCGGGGATTCGTGCTGCGGGCACCGGACATGAACGTGATCAGCGCGGCTGCCGGGGACATCCAGCGATCGGCCTGAGCGCGAACCTGCGCGGCGTAGTCGATTCGAGCAGATCGATGGGCGGAATCGACTACGCAGGCGAGCCCTTTGACCCTGCCAGGGCGGCTGCCTCCGCCGTCAGCTGTCGCAGGGCCTCCTCGATCGCGGCGGCCAGATCATCGAGGTCCGGCACCGCCTCGTAGTCACCGGTGATGCCCATGGTGATCGCACCGTTGTAGCTGAAGATGCCGATGGCGATCCGCAGGTCCATGGCGATGGGGATGAACGGGAAGTTCTCCAGGAGCTGGCGGCCGAGGAGGTACAGGGGAGCCTGCGGGCCCGGGATGTTGGTGGTCACCGTCGACACGCTGCGCTGGGCGGCCCGCGCAGAGGCGCGCACGCCCACGGCCAGCAGGGTGGAAGGGACGAAGTCGCCCGCCTTCGTCATCAGGTTGACCGAGGTCGCCCCACCCGAGCCCTTGAGGTGCGCGAGCTGGCGGTTGACCTCGGCCAGCGCCTCCAGCGGTGACTCGATCCCGACAGGGAGGTCGGCGAACATCGCCGTCACCTGGTTGTCGTGCTGTCCGGTCTGTCCGGAAGGGCGGGTGGACACCGGGACCAACGAGGTCACGACACCCCCGGCCACATCCTCACCGCGATCCAGCAGGAACCGACGGAAGCCCAGGCTGATCGAGGCCAGGATCACGTCATTGATGGTGGCGCCGGTGGCCCGCCGGACCGCCTTGACGTCGTCGAGCGGACCCCGCACCCAGGTCCACCGCCGATGCGGGGAGATCGCACCGTTGAGGCCGAACCGGTTGGGAGGCACGGTCCTGAGCGTGGGGACGAGGCCCCTGACCCCGTCTGCGGTACGCAACGCGGTCGCCTTGGGCACCGAGCGCACCAGGTCCACGATGTGGCCGGCTCGCTGGACTGGGTGCTTGACCGCGTGGGTCACCCCGTCGACGAGCACCTCGCTCGTGGAGGGCTCGGAGTGGGGCTGCCACTGCGGGCCGCTCGGGGCCTTGGCCGTCGGGGAGAGTGACAGCAGCAGTGACGTGATGTCGGCGCCGGACATCCCGTCGATCATGCAGTGATGCGCCTTGTTCACCAGCGCCCACCGGCCGCCCTCGAGCCCCTCGACCAGCCACGCCTCCCACACCGGCCGGCGGAAGTCCAACGGGATGCCCATGATCCGGGCGAACAGCCGCTTGAGCTGGTCGCCGTCGCCGGGAGCGGGCAGCGCGCTGTGCCGCACGTGGTAGTCGATCGAGAAGTGCGGGTCGTCCACCCACGCCGGGGTCGATAGGTGCAGGGGCACCGTGCGGACCTTCTGCCGGTAGCGCGGGACCAGGAACAGCCGGCTCTCCAGGGCGTCCTTGACCTCGTCGTAGCTGGGCGCCGGCCCCTCGAAGACCATAAGGGAGCCCACATGCAGCGGGATCCCCGTGCGCTCCATGTGCAGGAAGCCTGCGTCCATCACACCCATGTGCTCCATGAAGGAGCCCCCTTCCCGAACGGTGATGATCGAGGCTGACCCCGCGCCTCTGAAGACTCTGCGGAGTCTGCCAGCGCTCCGACGTACTGTCCCCCGCTGCCGGGACCGGGCAGGGGGGCGCCCAGATCGAGTCGGCGACGCGTCGGGGGCCGAAGCTCTGGCACGGTGCGGGGAGCCTCCCTGTTGTGAGGCCCTGGCCCTATTGCGGAGGTACGTGCGTGTGGTGCCTCGCTGAGACAGTTGCCGAACCCGTCAGACGGCGGGCACCAGGCCCAGAGTGGCCAGGTCGGACTTCCACTGCGAGACCAGGTGCGGCTCCTGGTAAGGCTGCCGGTCCAGCCAGTCGGAGATGTCGGTGCCAGGGAACCGCTCCCGGATGGCGTACGCGGTCGCCCGTGCGCGCCGGATCAGTCCCTGCTGGACCTGGGCGGCAGCGAGCACGAGCATGGCCTCGAGGTTGTCCGGCTGGTTCTCCAGCACCGCCTCCGCCGTCGCCGCCGCCTGGTCCGCACGCGTCCCGATCAGCAGCGAGCAGGCCTTGACCGTGGGGTACCAGGGCTTGACGACGGGCGCCAGCCGCATCGCCGTGTCCATCAGACCCACTGCCTCCTCCCAGTGCCCGAAGTAGCGCTTCAGGCTGCCCTGGATGCCGAAGGTCACGTCGCAGGTTGGCCTGGTGATCGCGAGCCCGGCCACCGCCTCGGACGCTTCCCGGATCCGCCCCTCCGACAGCAGGATCGCGGCTCGAACCATCTGCGCCAGGCCGGTCGGGTCTCCGATCCGCATGCCCCGCTCGGCCTGGGTGAGGGCCACCACGAGCGTCTTGTCAGGGTCCGGAGCCCAGCCGCTCGTCGCGCCCACCCAGTTCGCGAACGCGCTGAGCGCCCATCCTGTGGTCAACTCCGGGTGGGAGGTGGCGACCTCCTCGAACAGCGCGCAGGCACGGGTCCAGCCCTGCGGCGTCGAGGAGCGCAGGTGGTACCACCCTTGGTATACGTTCTGGATCGACTCCTGGTCCCCGAGCTCGGCGTACACCCCGGCTGGCTCACCTACGACGAGCTCGACCTCCACCGTGCTGCCCGTCCGGTCGGCGAGCATCTCCGACAGCTCAAGGAGCTCGGACATGGCACCGGTCTGCTTGAGCGCCTTCACGACCTGCCTGGTGGTCATGTCGGACAAGGTCGCGGACACACGCACCCGCTCGCCGACCTGGTGGACGCCGCACTCCAGGATGTAGCGCGTGTGCGCTGCGGTCCTCGGCTCTGCCGCGTCCACCACCCTCAGCCCCGGGATGGCCGAGAGCCGGTGCAGGAGGTCGTCCCGGACGACGGATGCCGCCGCTGCCAGATCCGGAGCGACCGACTCGGCATGCAGCGGGAGCACCGCCACGGATGGGAACTCCAGGCCCATGTCCGTCGCCAGGGGTGTCCGACCCAGCGTCGGCAGGCCCACGAACTCGTAGACCTCCACGGGCTCCGGGATGTTCTTCAGGCGTCGCGACCCCACGGGGCGGAAACGCAACTCCGGCTCGTCGAGCTCGCGGTAGACAGATCCCGAGACAGCCAGCCCACCTGCCGGAGCAAGCGCCTGGATGCGCGCGGCGACATTGACCACATCGCCCTCGTAGTGGTCGTCCACGACGAGGGCCTCACCGACCTCGATGCCCATCCGGAAGCGCAACCAGCGGGCAGCGGGCAGCTCCGCGTTGGCCTGCTCCATCACCTCGGCGATCTCGATCGCCGCGCGAACCGCATCCATCGGCTGGTCGAAGACCGCCAGGAAGTTGTCCCCCACGAAATCCACGAGTCGGCCGCCGCACCGCCGCACGGCCGCATCAACCGCAGCCCGGGACCCTGCGATGGCCTGCGAAGTTGCGTCCCGATCATCGGCCATCAGTCGGGAGTAGCCGACGACGTCAGCGTTCAGGGCGCTGAGCTCAATGCTCTCCCGGCCGGGCACGATCCGAGACTACTTGGCACGCGCAACGATCGAGCCAGCCCCGACTGGCTGAGCGCGGGGCCCGACGCAACGTCGCCATCGCGGGGCATCAACGTCCTACCGCCTGCGCGGGGCTCCGCAAGCCGGCTCACAGCTCGACCCCCGGTTCGTGGGCGCTTGCGGGGATCACACGGGGACCGCTCATTCTTGGCCCCACCTTCGCCTTCGCGACCGCGCTCTCGGACATGACCCTCCTGGGGCTCGGTCCGTTCTTCTGGTCGCTGGTCGCCGGGGTCGGCGTGTCCCTGCTGCTTGAGCGCGAGGGGTGGGCACGCCTGGCCGCCGTCAGGGGAGCGGCTATAGATTCACCTCCATGAGCGAGGGAGAGACCTCTTCCTCAAAGGGCTCGGACTCGACACGAGTTGGTCGGTGCGAGAGGGAGCGGCGATGGCCCAGGCGGATGACACCAGCGTGGGGTCCACCACCAGGCGGGCGGACGTCTTCGACCTGGTGGTGATCGGCTCGGGTCCAGCCGGAGAGAAGGGCGCGACCCAGGCGGCGTACTACGGCCACCGGGTGGCTGTGGTCGAACGGCGGGCGGATCCTGGCGGCTCCGCGATCGCGGTGTCGGGGGTCCCCGTGAAGGCCCTGCGGGACGCGGCCGTGTACCTGACGGGGTGGTCCCGGCGGGAGGTGTTCGGGGTGGGGATGAGCCTGCCGCCCGACCTGGTGATGGAACGGCTGCGCGCGCACGTCACAGGGGTTGTGACGACCCTGTCGGGCGTGGTGCGAGCGAACCTGGAGCGGCACGGCGTCGAGATCGTCCACGGTGAGGCAACCCTGGGGCCCGGGCGCACTGTCGTGGTTCGCGACGCGGCAGGTCACCGACGCCAGCTCACGGCCCGGGTGATCCTGCTGGCCACCGGTTCACGCCCGTTCCACCCGGCGGATCTGCCGTTCGACGATCCCGGCGTGCACGACTCCGAGACGATCCTGTCCGTCGAGAGGTTGCCGAAGCGGATGGTCGTCGTCGGCGGTGGACCGGTGGGCACCGAGTACGCCTCGATCTTCTCCGCCCTCGGAACGCAGGTCACGGTCATCGACCGCGGCATCCGGCTGCTGCCCATCCTGGATGCAGAGATCTCCGGCGCATTGGCCGACAGCCTGGTTCGGACGGGAGCCCGTCTCATGTTCGAGGCCGCGGTCGAGTCCGTGCAGCGGGGGCCGGATGGGCTGGTCGTGCACGTGGACGGCGAGGCGCTGCCTGCTGATGTCGTGCTCCAGGCTGTGGGACGCGAGGGGAACGTGGAAGGGCTGGGCCTGGCCGAGGGTGGGGTCGAGGTGGACGGGCGCGGCAAGGTGCGGGTCGATGGACGGTTCCGGACCACAGCCGAGGGCATCTACGCCGCCGGCGACATCACGGGGCCGCCGGGGCTCGCCTCGGTGTCGATGGAACAGGCGCGCGTTGCGATGTGCAGGGCGTTCGACATCCCCTACAAGGACGCACTCGACCCGTTCGTACCGACAGGCATCTATACGTTGCCGGAGGTCTCGATGGTCGGCCTGACCGAGGCGGCGGCGAGGTCGGCGGGTGAGGACGTCGGCACCGGCAGGACGCTGTTCTCCGGCAACGCCCGCGCCACCATCGCCGGATCGACCGAGGGGATGCTCAAGCTGGTCTTCCGGCGCGGCGACCGGACGCTGCTCGGGGCCCACATCGTCGGCGAGGACGCCACTGAGCTGATCCATGTGGCCCAAGCAGTGCTCCATCGCAACGGCGTCCTCGATGACTTCATCGACACGACGTTCAACTTCCCGACCCGAGCGGATGCCTACAAGTACGCCGCCTACGACGGGCTTCCACCGCGCGCCTCGAGGCTGCACAGGTGAAGTGACGACGACGGCACTGCCTTGGCCGCTCCTCCGCCGGAATGCCGTGGAAACCGGATCTTCGCCGGGGCTACGGTGCCCCCATGGACGAGCCGCCGATCGTGGTCGGCAACCGCAAGGAGCTGACCTACCTGCTCTGCCAGGCCGCGGAGCTGGAGCACGCTGTCATGTGCCAGTACCTGTACGCAGCGTTCAGCCTGAAGGACAGGGAGGATCCGGGCCTCACTGGTGACCAGCACGACGCCATCGGGCGGTGGCGAAGGGTCATCCTTGAGGTCGCCGGCGAGGAGATGCTGCACTGGGCGCTGGTCCAGAACCTGCTCACGGCGGTCGGCTCGGCTCCGTACGTGAGCCGGCCCTACATGCCGCACCAGGCCAAGGGATATCCGGAGGGTGTCCAGTTCCGGCTGCTGCCGTTCGGCGAGGCCGCCATGCGGCATTTCATCTTCCTCGAGCGGCCCGAGGGGATGGAGATGGCCGACGCCGAGGGTTTCGAGACGTCAGGCGCCGTGCTGCCTCCCATGGACCCGCGTGAAGTCATCGCGCGCGGCCAGGAGTTCGCCACCGTCGGGCACCTGTACCGATCCATCGCGGCCGGATTCACGCACCTGGTCGCGACGATGGGCGAGGAGCAGCTGTTCATCGGGCCCGCCTTCCACCAGGCCGACGAGCACACCTTCCAGTGGCCAGACCTGGTGCCCATCACCGACCTGGAAGCCGCCAAGCGATCGATCGATCGGATCGTCGAGCAGGGTGAGGGCGCGACCGGGGACTGGCGTTCCGCCCACTACGGTCGCTTCCTGGACGTGCAGGAGGAGTTCCTCGCGATGCGGGAGCTCGATCCGGGCTTCGACCCCACCCACCCGGTGGTGGGTGCCGGCATGCGGTCGGTCGAGGGGATCGAACCGGACGTGTACATCACCGACCCCGAGACCGGCGGGTGCTCGGACCTGTTCAACGCCACGTACGAGTTGATCCTGCAGATGATCGTGCGCTACTTCGCCTTCGGCCACGAGACCTCGGCGCAGCGCCAGGTCCTTGCCAACGCTGCCGTCGACCTCATGTTCGGCGTCATCGAGCCGCTGGGCATCCTGCTGGCCCGCCTGCCCGTGGGTCCGGATCATCCCGGCGTGACCGCGGGTGCGAACTTCCAGCTCCCCTACCGGTCCAGCTTCCTGCTCCCGCACCGTCGGTCGGCATGGATCCGCTTCGCCGAGCGACTCGACGAGCTCAGCGGGCTCGCATCGTCGCTGCAGCCCGCCGCGGGTGATCTGGCCCACGTCAAGACGGCACTCGACCGCGCCGCCGCGAAGCTGATCGATCACGTCGAGTCCGTGTGATGCCAGCCACCCCCCGCGTCGCGCCCGAGGCTGCCCGTGGGGACGGTGACGTTCCTCCTCACCGACATCGAGGGCTCGACCCGGCTCTGGGAGGCCTTCCCGGGGTCGATGAAGATCGCGCTCGACCTGCACAACCACCTGCTCATCGAGGAGATCCAGCGCAACGGCGGCATGATCGTGACCTCCAGAGGTGAGGGGACAGCTTCTTCGCCGTCTTCAGCGGCGCCGCGTCCGCCGTGATGGCCGCCGGGAGGTGCCAGCTCGCCTGGCCACCCAGGAATGGCCCCCAGGGGTCACACTGCGAGTCCGAGTGGGACTGCACACGGGCGAGGCCCGGGTGCTGGAGGACGACTACGTCGACCACGCACCGATCAACCGGTGCGCCCGCGTGAAGGCGGCTGCGTCCGGCGGTCAGGTGCTCGTCACCAAGGCCACGTTCGATCTGGTGAAGAGCCGACTGAATGACGGCTTCGGTCTGCGCAAGCTTGGCGGCTTCCGTCTTCGCGACCTGACCGAGCCCGAGCTGATCCACCAGCTGGACACGCGGACCTGGCCTCCGACTTCCCCCCGATCCGCACTCCCTCCGAGCGCACCAGCAACCTGCCTCTGCAGGTCAGCTCGTTCGTCGGGCACGACGGGGAGCAGGCGGACGTCGAGGCACTGCTCGGCCGCGCCCGGGCCGTGACCCTCACGGGATCGAGGCGGTCGAAGGGGTCTGCGGCGGCGGCGGCCTGCATCCCGGCGACGTCTTCGAGCTGTTGGCCAGCTTGGTGTCCCGATCCCTGGTCGTGGCGGAGAAGCACGGATCGCGGACCCGCTACCGGTTGCTGGAGACAGTTGTCAGTACGGCGAGGAGCGACTCGACCGAGCAGGGCAGAGCGAGCGCTGGCAAGCCCGTCACGCTGCCCACTACGCGGACCTCCTTGAGCGCGTCCGGCAACCCGATGCCGGCGGTGACGCCTTGTGGGCCGTTCGCCTCAGCGCGGCCCAGGACAACCTGCTCCAGGCATGGTCGTGGGCGACGAACAACGGCGATGCCGACACCGAGTTGAAGATCCTCACCGGATTCGCATCCAGTGAGATGTGGAGCTCGTTCCCACTGATCCTGCCGGGGGATGCGGCACTGGAGCTGCCCGGTGCCGCGGAGCATCCCCGCTACGCGCTTGCCCTGGGTGTGAGCGCGGTGTTCGCGTCGAGTCACGCTGATGTGGATCGCGCCGAGGAGCTGTGCCGCCTGGCACTCGACGCCAACGCCGACCTGGCCAGCCCCGACTGGCGGGTCGAGCAGGCCGTGCTCGCCGCTCGGGCCCACATCGCGACCATGAACGGCGACTTCGTCGCTGCCGCCCTCCTGCATGAACAGGCAGCCGCCCTGGCGCGAGCTGGTGACGACCTGGCCGACGTGTCGGTCGAGCTCACGACCGCCGTGGCCAACTACGTCCTTGCTGAGCAGGGGGCGCGCGAGCAGAGCTTGGACCGGCTGCGCGCCCGCGGCGCGGCCATGCCTGGGAGGAGGCGGTGTCATACACGCTCGCGCAGGCCCGGAAGGCCCTTGCGGACTCAAGGTCGCAGGCCTAGCAGGCGTGCTGAGGCTGCCCCTGTCCCAGCAGGGCTCCCTACGAACGTGGAGCGCGACTCAGTCCTCATCGCGGCGAGGCTGTCGGATCGGGCAAGCGCAACACTCAGTCCGTCGGCGGGATCCTCACCCGACCGTCGTCGGTCCGGTAGCCGAGCGCGTAACTCGGACACCTGTCGATGACCCTCACGAGCTCCGACACGCTCGCAGCCTCGGGACGGACCCACGGTCGCTCTCGAGAGTTGAAGACCACTGGCAGTCCACGTACGCACTCCTTGGCGTGCTGACAGAGCTGCGGTTCCCAGGTCACCACGATGCCTGGCGCCTCGTACTCACGCCTCGTGTCGTCCCGCTGGTCCTTCATGCTTCCAAGGATGCCACTCGACTCCTCCTCGTCAACGGCTCCGATCGGTGGCTACGACCACCTCTGAGCGCGTGCACTCGGCCGGTGAGCAGGTCGGTGCCTGCAGCTGCCGACCGAGCTGCGATGAGGTCACTCGCCGGCCAGGCGTTCCAGTTCACTGGCCGCGGCCCGCAATGCCGGGAATGCGAAGCCCTCGGTGAACCACCCGAAGGCACGTCCGAGGCTGGCTGCCGCTTCTGCGCGCTGCGCCTCGCTCTCGGCCAGACGGGCAAGTCGAGTACACGCCCGCAGCGCGGTCATGCGAAGGCCGAAGGCATCGCTGGCATTGATCGCCTGCCTGCACAGCTCGCGCGCCTGCTCCTTTGCGGCAGCGTCGCCCGCCAGCGTCACCTGTGCCTTGTTCAGCGCAACTTCGCCGAACAGGATGGATCCTTCAGGGATGAGCCGAATCACCTCGTCGGCCAGCTCGCCGGCCTCGTCCGCCCTACCCGCGCCAGCCAGTGACGCTGAACGCAGCATCACGAGGAAGGTCCAGAAGACCGGCGGAGCGCTCGTCGACCGGTAGAGCGCCACCGCCTCGTCCATCAGGGCGACGCCGGCATCGGTGTCGCCTCGTGCCAGGAGAGCCACGCTCTGAAGCAGCATCGCCAGCGAGCGCCAGATCGCGTAGTCGTTGCTGTTCGCAATCAGGAGCAGCTCGTCCGCGCGGCGGGCCATCGAGTCCACGTCCTGCTGCAGCCAGTCGAAGTAGGCAGTGTGATAAAGCGCGTAGGCGCGCGTGAACTCGTGCCCGACCGCGCGGCTGGCCTCGTCGGCCTGGCGGGCGCGCGCCGCAGCCTGTTCCGGCCTGCCCATCCACCACAGGAACAGCGACGACGCCGCCAGGGAGACGACACCTGGATGCGGACCCAGGCTCAGACCTGCCGACCCCGTCGGCGAGGGCACGAACAACGCAACCGCCGCGTCGAGGTGCGTCAATCCCTCTTCCGGCTCTCCGCTGAAGAAGAGACCTACCCCAAGGATCTGATGCGCACGGATCAGCGCGGCAGGATCGGCGCGCTCGTTGGCCCGCTCGAGGAGCTCGTGCGCGGCCTCCAGGACCGCGGGAATCTCCCCGCGCATCGCGTGAAGGCTCGCTTTGCTGGACAGCACCGACACCTGTTGTGATCCTGGAGCCGCATCGGATGTCGCAGCGGACTTCAACGCGCGCTCGAACGCAGCCTCCACCTCGTCGGTGTAGCCGTGCAGCGCCATCAGCGCCCGGGCCAGGGCGGTGTGCAGCTCGACTTCCTGGCGGACGCGCTCAGGGGTCGGAGGCTGCGATGCCAGGAGGCGCAGCAGATCGTCGGCAAGCTCGACGGAGCCGTGATACCAGCCCCTGGACTGGAAGAGGGCCCACATCCCTTCCAGCATCATGTTCAGCCGGGCGAGGTCGCCGTGTCGCACGTAGTACCGCCACGCCTCATGGGCGTTCCCCAGCTCCGCGCCGAGCCGCGCCAGATCCTCCTCCCGGGAGGGGCCGGACAGACCGGCGCCCAGCCGCGCAACCAGTTCCGATGCCCAGGACGCGTGGGAGCTGCGGGCCTCGAAGGATCGCCCACCGAGTTCAAGCTTCGCCGCAGCGAACTCCCGGATGGTCTGCAGCATCTCGAAGCGCATCCCGGCGCCGCCGTGCGTGGTCCTCGAGCGCAGGAGGCTCTTCGTGAGCAACGAGTCCAGACCGTCCAGGACGTCGGCAGGATCGAGCAGTCCGGACCGGGCGGCGACCGCCTCCACTGACGCGACATCGGCGTCGGCGAAGACGCTGAACATCTGGAGCAGGACCTGATCCCATTCATCGAGAAGCTCGTAGCTCCAGTCGATCGTGGAGTCCAGGGTCTGCTGACGGTCCGGCAGATCCGAGGAACCGCTGCGAAGCAGGCGCAGGCTCAGACGGGACCGCAGCTCGGAGGCGGAGAACAGGCGGATCCGCGCCGCCGCCAGCTCGAGAGCCAGCGGCAGACCGTCCAGGCGGCGACAGACCGCGAGGATGTCGGCTGCGTTGGAGTCGTCCAGGAGGAAGTCCGGCCGGCTCTCCTGCGCACGGGCGACGAAGAGCCGGACGGCCTCCGACTCCGAGATCTCGCGAAGGCTGGCCGACCCGGGCGGCAGTGACAGCGGAGGCACGGCGTAGCGCTGCTCGCCGCGCACGTGCAGCGTCTCCCGGCTTGTGGCGAGCACCGTCAGCCGCGGGCAGGCGCCCAGCACCTCTGCGACCGCCACGCCCAGGCGCTGGATCTGCTCGCAGTTGTCGAGCAGCAGGAGCATGTGGCGCAGTCCGATGTCCCGCTTGAGCGCCAGCAGTGTGGACTCGTCCACACCGCGTCTCACGCCGATCGTTCGTACGATCCGTCCCAGTGCAGCCTCGACGTCCTGGTCGGGCGAGAGGTCGACCAGGAAGACCCCGTCGGGGAATCGATCAACCTGGTCGGCGACAGCATGCAGTGCCAATCTGGTCTTGCCGGTTCCCCCCGGCCCGGTCAGTGTCACCAGTCGCGATGCCGGATCGTCGAGCAAGTCCCGGACCTCGGCAAGCTGCTCGCGTCGACCGAGGAACGACGTGATCTGCGTGGGCAGGTTGTTCACCACCCGGTCGAGGGTGGCCAGGCGCGGGAAGCGGTCCGGAAGATCGGGTGCCACGAGCTGGAAGATCTGCTCAGTGGCACCCAGGTCCTTGAGACGGTGCTCACCGAGGTCACGCAGCTCCACGCCGTCCGGCAGCTTGGCCGCGACAACCGCATGGACCGCCTGGGACACCAAGACCTGTCCCCCGTGCCCCGCGGCCATGATCCGCGCCGCTCGGTGCACGTCGATGCCGATGTACCCGTCCTCGTGCCGCTGCGGCTCACCGGTGTGCAGGCCCATCCGCACCTTGACCGCCACGTCATGGGGCCATCGGTGCGCCAGCAGCCCACGCTGTGCCTGCAGCGCCGCGGCCAATGCCTCGCTCGCAGAGGTGAACACTACGAAGAAGCTGTCGCCCTCGGTTCCCATCTCCACACCGCCGTGGGCAGCGAAGGACTCGCGCAGGATCCTGCGCTGCGCGGACAATGCCTCACCCCATGCCGCTCCCAACCGGTTCAGCAGCGCCGTGGACCCCTCGACATCGCTGAACAGCAGCGTCAGCGTCCCAGCAGGCAGCGAAGGCACACGACAGTTGTACCGCTAGCCACGCTCAGCATCATCGATGGCTGCTCGCGACATGTCGTTCGCCCACTGACCTGCTCACCGGAGGGTCGTGTGCGCGCACGGATGCAATTCGTGATGCTCACCTTCGATGCCGGTTCCGCTGGTGCACCGATGCTCGCGGTCGGTCTCATCCGCCAGAGCGGTCGCGATCCCCTCAACGTCGGAGGCATCATCCACACCGTACGAGCAGCTTGCGTGGAACCCGCACTGGCCGCAGCCCACGCCAGTGGCGGGCGAAGTGGGTACCGCGGTTGATGCGGCATCCATATGGCTGCCGTCCTGCGCTTTTCGACCCCTGAGTCGCCACCCCTGAAAGACTCTCGCCCGTAGTACGCGACCGCGCCCCGCACCGACAGCATCACCGTCACGTCGGGAGCGCTCTGGAGCAGGGCGAGCACCTCTAGCCCATGCGGGTCATCGAGGTCGGTCTCGTTCCACTCATAGCCATTGGGCGTGACTTCTCCCCCTGCGCCCTACAGCGACTCTCCGCAACTTGCGCAGGTGTCTTCCCCGTCCTCATAGATCATCCCGCAGCAGTAGGAGGCCGGCGACCAATCGGAGAAGCACTTCTCGCACATCCCCTCCTGCATGTCATTCTCATCTGCGATCTCGCAGCCGCACGCGTCACATGTCAGGGTCGCAGTAGCCATGAATCCGGCTTACCCGTTTCGGCGACCTCGCAAACGCTAAGCC
>CAZWXF010000047.1:0-5353 GCA_964638055.1 uncultured Bifidobacteriaceae bacterium
CGCTCAGCGACACGTCCTCGCGCAAGCCCGAATGGGCGCACAACCTGGAGTACCGCGTGCTGGCCGAGGATGCTGCGGCGGCCAAGCGCGGCCTGTGGAAGGCCAACCTCTGCGGCTCGTCACCCTCGCCGACCGCGAAGCTGCGGATGTGGGTCGCCTACGACACCGGCGGCGGCCACGAGCGGGCCTGGATCGCCAACGACGGCACTGCCCCGGTGTCCATCGCCGGCTGGACGCTGCGGGACTCCGCGCTGAACAAGTACACGTTCCCCGCCGGAGCCACGATCCCAGCCAGGGGCAGCGTCCGGCTCCAGTTCTCCACGGGCACGAACAATCCGGCAGCGGGGCTGTACTACCTCGGGCGCAACGAGGCCTGGTTCACCAACCTGCCCGCGACCAACAACGCGTTCGTCGGCGATGCCGCCTACCTGATGGACTCCGCCGGTCCGTACGAGACCGGCAACCTTCGCACCTGGTTCGCCTATCCGTGCAACCCGGACTCCTGCAACGACCCGGCGAACAACCCCCTGAGGGGGAAGGTCCGCATCGAATCGATCCGCGTGGGCCCCCCGCCAAGCCACGAGCCGAGCAAGCCGCAGGCTGTCGTCGCCCAGTCACTGGCCGACGGCACGAGCAGGGTGACCGTGACGTGGAAGGCTCCCGCGGACCTGGGCGGCCCGGTCAGCGGCATCAGCTACCGGGTCACCGCAAGGGCGGCCGACGGGACGACCACCACGCACACCGACACCGGCGCGTCCCTCACGAGGACCTTCACCGGCCTGCAGGCCGGCACCAGCTGGACGTTCCGGGTCACCGCGACGAACAGCCAAGGCTCCGCGACGAGCGACTACACCGGCTCTGTGGTCCCCGTGACCGTTCCGGGGGCCCCGCGCCAGGTCATCGTGACGCCGCTGGCCAGCTCACTGGTCGTGTCCTGGACGCCCCCGGCCGAGGACGGCTTGGCCCGCATCACGGACTATTCGGTGACCGCGACCCCGGCCGGTGGTGGCGCGCCCGTGACCGTGACCACCACCGGAGCGCTGACCTCGGCGGCTGTGACCGGTCTGGCGCCTGGGACCGCATACTCGGTGGTTGTCAGGGCACGGGGTGCCGGGACGGGTGCCGCTTCCACTCCGGCGACGGCCACCACGGCCCCGTCCCCTGCAGCCCCCGCAGCTACCGTGCCGGCCCCACCGGCGCCGCCGACCGGTGCGCCCACCTCCACCAGTCAGGTCGTGGTGTCGTGGAATGCCCCCGCCGACGGGGGATCCGCCCTGGTGGGCTACGTCGTGCGCCACGCGGCGGGGTCGAGCAAGCCGGCCGGATCCGTCGCCTGCCTCACGGGCGCCGCTGCGGTCCAGGGCACCCCTCCCGTCCGCTCGTGCCTGGTGGAGGGACTGGTCGCAGGGGCGGCCCAGCGGTTCACGGTGCAGGCCTTCAACGGCGTCGGCGGGGGGGCATTCTCGGCGTCCTCGGCCGCGATCGCGGCAGCGGCCTACCCGACGCGGCCGGTGGGGCCCACGACGCCCACACCGGCTGTCCCGGTCGACGAGCCGTGGCAGGCCAACCAGGAGGTCGTGCTGACCAACACCTCGTCCGGCACGGTGACCCTGGACGGGCATGCGCTCTACGACAAGGACGCCCGCGAGGGCAAGTACGACTCCCCGGACGCGATCCTGCCGGCCGGTACGACCATCCCGGCAGGAGGTCACCTGCGGGTGCTCACCGGAAACGGCACGGACGTGCCCGGCAAGCGCGCGTTCACCGGGGCGGCGAACTTCCTCGACGGGCCCGGCGACCGGGTTGAGCTGGCTGGACTGAACCGTGCGCTCGTGACCTGCTCGGCCTATGGCGGTGTGTCGTGCGCCGGCCAGGCGCCGATCACGAACCCGACCGAGCCGGTCGGCGTCACCGCCAGGACCTCGGCGAACGCAGTCGCCGTCAGCTGGGGGGCCCCGGTGTCCCGCGGCGGCACTGCGATCACCGGCTACACCGTGACGGCCTTCGACTCGCCGACGGGCGGCCGCGTCACCGGGACCTGCTCCACCAACGGCGCGGGTCGCTCGTGTAGCTTCCCGGGCGCCATGGGCACCCGGTACTTCGTCCAGGTGACGGCCAGGAACGCCGTGGGCGACTCCGCACCGTCCGCCCCGCGGATGCAGGCCGTGCCCAAGACGGTTCCGAGTGCGCCGCAGGGGGTCGCGGTGGCCAGCGCACCCGGTGGCGTCCAGGTGGCCTGGAGGCCACCGGCGGCCCTGAACGGCGCGCCGGTCACCGCCTACGTCGCCTCGGCCTATGCCGTCGGAACGGGCGGTGCGCCGGCCGGCGCCTGCACCGCAAGCGGCGGCGCGACGTCCTGCGTCGTGCGTGGCCTGGTGCCGGGAGCCCGGTACTTCATCGATGTGGTGGCAGTCAATCGCGCCGGTCGTGGGCACGCCAGCAGTCCTCGGCGCCCGGCGAACGCCGGGCAGTCCAATGCGGTGACCACCGTCACCAGTCGCAAGGTGACCGTGCGCTGGGACCCCCCGGCACCCGGGACAGCGGTCGTCGGATACGCGGCCCGGGTGTTCTCGAAGAAGTCCGGAGGCACGCACCTTGGGGGATGCACGGCCGCAGCCACCGCCACGAGCTGCGTCACGCCCAAGCTCAAGAAGCTCTCGACGTACTACGTGGAGCTGACCACGCGGACGCCGACCGGGGCCTACGTCATGCAGCCGCGGATCGTGACCGGGCCTGCCAAGAAGGCCTCGGCACCCCGCAACGTCAGGGCCAGCGCGAAGTCCGTCTCCGCCGTCGCGAAGGCGAGGAAGGGCGTGGTCAGTGTGGCGTGGGCGGCCCCGAGCTCGAACGGGTACACGCCGCTGCGGCAGTACCAAGCGCGGCTGTACGCCAAGAAGAAGGGCGGCGCGGCGAAGGCGAGCTGCGCTGTGGCCGCCCCTCAGCTCACCTGTTCGATGGGTGCGGTCAGTGCCCGGACGTACTACGTGACGGTTCGCGTCCGCAACGACAAGGGTTGGTCGGCAGGGTCGAAGCGGCTGAAGATCATCGTCCGCTGAAGGTGGGTGGGCGTCGGCACCCCGGCGCAGCGCCTGCGGCCACCTGCGACCACTGGGCAGGCGAGGTCGGCGCAGCAGGAAATGCCTGCCCCGAGACCGGCTGCCCTGGTTGACCACCCGGGCGGGCGAGCCGACGATGATGCCATGGTCGGCCGCCCCACGGACTGGGAGCAGCTCCGGGGGCTGATCCGGGGCACGGTGCTGCTGCCCGGCGAACGCGGCTACGACGCGGGCCGGCGAGTCTGGAACTCGATGGTCGACCGCTACCCCGCGGCGGTGGTCCAGGTGGGTGGTACCTCCGACGTTCCCACCGTGGTCAGGTTCGCCCAGGATGTCGGCCTCGAGCTGGCCGTGCGTGGCGGCGGGCACAGCGCCGCAGGGCGCGGGACGGTGGAGGCGGGCCTCGTGCTGGACCTGGGGGCCCTGACAGGCGTCCGCGTCGACGCCGCCCGATCGGTGGTAGAGGTGGCCGGCGGCGCGCGGCTCTGCCACGTCGACGCTGCCTCGATGGCCCATGGACTGGCAGTTCCCCTCGGCGTGGTGAGCCAGACCGGGGTGGCGGGATTGACGCTGGGCGGCGGATTGGGATGGCTCACCCGCAAGCACGGGCTCAGCGCGGACAACGTGATCAGCGCCGAGGTCGTCACAGCGTCCGGCGAGGTCGTCACCGCCGACGAGGAGCACGATCCCGAGCTGCTCTGGGCGCTGCGCGGCGGCGGCGGGAACTTCGGGGTCGTGACGCGGTTCACCTTCCAGGCCCATGACCTCCCGACGCGGCCGTGCACCGCGACCTTCACCTACCGGCGCCGGAGCTGGTCGCGTGCCTGGCGGGCCTTCCGGGAGTGGAGCGCCGACCTGCCCGACGAGCTGACCGCGATCACCACGACCCTGAACCCGTGGCCGGAGCTCGAGATGGGCTCCGAGCCCGTGCTGCTCGTGGCCTGTGCCTGGGCCTCGACGGACCAGGCCCGGTTCGCCGAGCTCATGGGCCGACTGCGGTCGATGTGCCCACCGGACGCAGAGCAGGTGGGGCCGCTGGACTGGGTCGTCTGGCAGTCGGCCTTCGACTCGGCCATGCCCCGGGGCGTGCGCTCCTACTGGCGCAACACGTCCCTGGACGACATCGACGAAGCCGTCATCGACGTGCTGGTCGAGCGGGGTGGCGACGCCGAGATCGGGATGGTCTTCGACCTCCACCATCTGGGAGGGCGCTTCGCTGCGCTCGGGCCGGCGGACAGCCCGTTCCCGGCCCGGCGCGCCCCCTACTGGGTCAACATCTACTCGTTCTGGCGCGACCCCGCCCAGGACCCGGAGATGATCGACTTCGTCCGTCGGATGTCAGCCCAGCTGGAGCCGCTCGGCTCGGGCGCGCAGTACGTCAACTTCCAGGGCGAGGAGGCCGAGGGCCACCGGTTCCTCGACGCCCGCACGGTGTTCGGCGACGAGGTGTTCGACCGCCTGGCCGCGGTGAAGCGCCGGCTGGACCCGGACAACGCCTTCCACGTGAACCTGAACATCCCGCCTGCCTGACCCGGGGCATCCCGGGGACCGGCACCTGTGTGCCCCGAGGCCCGGGGAAGGGGCGCTGGGCTCGACCAGCGTGGGGCGGTCTCGACGGGGTCGACGCGGCGGGGCAGGGTGTGTTCGGCAAGGGTGAGGACCCCGACGTCGGTCGAGCTTGTCGAGAACTCAGGCCAAGGCCCAGTGGTAGGGGAGCATCGCCGCCGCGTACCGGGCCGAGGAGCAGGCCCAGAGCCGGTGCGGGACCATGCGCGAGCCGTCGCAGGCCGATGAGGACTGGGGCCCGGGTGGCGTGGGGCAGGGTCTCGACAGGCTCGACCGGCGTGGGGCGGTCTCGACGGGCGCTGGTCTCGACGGGCTCGACCGGCGTGGGGCGGTCTCGACGGGGTCGACGCGGCGGGGCAGGGTGTGTTCGGCAAGGGTGAGGACCCCGACGTCGGTCGAGCTTGTCGAGAACTCAGGCCAAGGCCCAGTGGTAGGGGAGCATCGCCGCCGCGTACCGGGCCGAGGAGCAGGCCCAGAGCCGGTGCGGGACCATGCGCGAGCCGTCGCAGGCCGATGAGGACTGGGGCCCGGGTGGCGTGGGGCAGGGTCTCGACAGGCTCGACCGGCGTGGGGCGGTCTCGACGGGCGCTGGTCTCGACGGGCTCGACCGGCGTGGTTCGCGCTGGTCTCGACGGGCTCGACCGGCGTGGGGCGGTCTCGACGGGCGGTCTCAGAAGACCGGGGGGCGGCCGGCCTTCGTCATGGCCCAGACCGTGCTCCAGTGCATGCGG
>CAZWXF010000047.1:5453-20199 GCA_964638055.1 uncultured Bifidobacteriaceae bacterium
GACCGGGGGGCGGCCGGCCTTCGTCATGGCCCAGACCGTGCTCCAGTGCATGCGGCGACGGTCGCCCGGGTCCATCCGCCAGCCCTCCCGGAATCCGGCCCCGTAGGCGCGCAGGGAGTCCCGGTCGCGGATCCGCAGCGCCGTGAGCGCCGCCCACGATCCCGTGTAGAGCGGTCGCAGCGCGAGGGGCAGGTTCCGGCGGGCGAGCAGGACCCGGTTGCGCGCCTGCAGGTGCCAGAACTCCTCGTGCCTGCGGGGATCGATCACCGGATGGTGCACCGGGATGTCGCCGGCGTACCAGGGCACGTACCCGGCGTCCCAGACCCGCCAGCACAGCTCGATGCCCTCGTGGGCGTACCAGAAGACACCGGGCCAGCCGCCGATGCGCTCGAAGATCTCGCGCCGGATCGCCACGGCGCCCTCCCAGAGCGTGGTGGCCGGCCCCGGGTCTCGCGGGTCGCCCGCCCGCAGCCGCGGCACCCAGCGCCCGGGCCCCGGCCGACCCGTGGGGTCCTCCACGCGCGGCTGGATGAGGCCCACCTCGGGACGCTCGGCGAACAGCGCGGCGAACCGGGCCAGGGTGTCCGGGGCTGCCAGGGCGGCGTCGTCGTCGAGGAAGAAGAGCAGGTCACCCGACACGAGCGGCACTCCCGCGTTGCGCCCGGCGGGGATGCCCACGTTCTCCGGCAGGGTGTGGCCGCGCACGCCCTCGGGTAGGTCCACCGGCTCCCAGCCGTTGCCCACGACCACGATGTCGGCCGTCACGCCCTCCTGGGCGAGCACCGACTCCAGGCCGCGTCGCAGCTCCTCGGGACGCTGGCCCATGGTCAGGACGACGACGCCGAACTCGGGCTGGGACTGGTTCATCGGGTGCTCCTGGGCTCGGGCGCGGCCTGCCGGTCTGCGGCGTGGATCGCTGGCGCTGCGGCTTCTCATGCCGGGTTCCGCAGCTTCGTCGAGGACAGGATCGCCAGGACGTGCCCGATCACGGTCGGGATGGCCAGCAGCAGCATCCCGACGACCAGCACCCGCGTCATCGCGACACCGCCCACCAGCAGGTCGCCGCACGCCGCCAGGAACGCCAGGATCGTCATCTCCACCGAGTGGAAGATCCGGTTGAACGGGAAGAAGCGCACCAGCCGGCGCAGCCGGGCCAGGGCGGAGGTGGTGGGCGTCCCGACCCCCGGGACGTCGGCGAGCCGCGGCAGCCCGGCGAAGGCCCTCGACACGTGCACCATGTCGTTGAGGGCCTTGTTGAACATGATCAGGATCGCCAGGAGCGCACCCGCGTAGGCGTACGGGCCGGGATCGGCCATGACGCCCTGCGCACCCGCGCGGATACCGAGGCAGACGGGGATGACCGACTCGGCGGTGTAGTGGCCGATCTTGTCCAGGAACACGCCAGCCGGGGAGAAGCGCGCTCTCCAGCGGGCCACCTCCCCGTCGACGCAGTCCCAGAGCATCTGCAGCTGACCCAGGACCAGCGCCAGGCTCGCCCCGACCATCCCCGGGATGAGCAGCGCCAGGCCGGCGCCCGCCCCGGTGGCGATCATGATCCAGGTGACGCCGTTGGCCGAGATCCCCGTCGGGAGCATCGTCCGGGTCAGGTGGGGGGAGAGCCGCCGCAGGTAGACGTCGGCCACCCAGTGCTCGGCATTGCTTCGGCCACGGACCGCCTCGGGCTGGGTGACCGCGCGCAGCTGCTCGATCGTCGGCCTGCTGGGCCGAGGCTGGGCGACGGGGTCAGGCTCCGGCGAGCTGGGGGTGGGGGGCGGCTCAGTCACGCGACGCCTCCGGTGCGACCTCTGCCCGCTCGGCCGCCTGCTGCACGAGCATGGAGCGCACCCACTGGGCCGAGGCGATGACGACGAACAGCACGAACAGTGCCGCGGCACCCCAGGTGAGCAGATCCGAAAGTGCGATCGCCCCGAGCCCCGCGGCGACGAGGACCGCGATCGTGCGGCCCTCCCAGCCCAGCCCGCCCCACACGAGCCACCGCGGTGGAGTCGCTGCGGACAGTGCCCGGTAGAGCGTGTCGTAGTGATGGAAGGCCACGACGAAGAGCCAGGCGAAGAGCGGTGCGCCATCCTGCGGTGCCACGACCAGGACCGCCCCCCAGACGACACCGAACTCGATGATCCGCATGATCGCCGGACGGGCCCACCCGTTCGCCCGGGCCAGCGGCTGGCGACGCCCCAGCAGCCAGTGCCACAGGGGATCGCCTAGCGGCCCGAGGTCCAGCTGCGGCTCCAGCAGCGACAAGCCGCTGCGTTCCGGCGGGTCCTGCCAGCGGCGCGTGCGCATCAGCCGGCCCAGCGTGGTATAGGCCAGAGCGAGCAGGCCCAGCCCGAGCAGCACGAGGAACGTCCAGCGCGGCCCCAGCACCACCGCCCCCACGCTGAGCACGAGCCAGCGCTCCCCGATCGGCATGTGCAGGACCTTCTTGGCCCATCGGACGCCACCGCGCCGGTTGAGCTGCGCGGACAGGTCGAGAGTGGCCCCCGCCCCGGCGGCACCGCCGTCGGACGGATCGACGAAGGGGCGCGCCGGAACCCAGGACTCCCGGATCCGCTGGACGCGGGAGAAGTCGTAGTCGCCCACGTGTCGGACCGTCTGCATGATCATCACGAGGGCGGCCAGCAGCCATATGTCGTCTCCGCCGCGGCCGGCTCCTACCGCCAGGCCCGCGTACGCGGCGTACTCCTTGACCCGGTCCGTGGCCGCGTCGAGCCAGGCGCCCAGCTGGGAGAAGGTCCTGGTGAAGCGGGCCACCTCGCCGTCGACGCAGTCGATCACCAGCGAGGCCTGCATGAGCACCGCGCCCAGCACGATCGGCCAGGCCTGGCCGGTGGCGAAGCACAGGGCGGCCGTCAGGCCGACCCCCAGCGAGATCAGGGAGATCTGGTTGGGGCTCAGCCCGAGGCGCAGCGCCGCGGAGGTCAGCGGCTTGGAGACACGACGCAGGACGAAGGTGGAGTAGAAGCCGTCGTCGGGACGGTTCGCGCGCTCCAGGAGCACCCGCGACTCGTCGACGGCGGCCAGCTCGCCCAGGACGTTGACGCGCTCCTCGGGCGTTCCCCCGCGAAGCGCCGGTCCGACCGAGCCGACCGCACCCATCGGCACCTGGGCCCGGACGAGGGCCACCAGGGCCAGGTCCACGGGATCGGCGCCGATCACGTGGTCGGCCACCTCGTGCGCGGCCTCGCCGATGGCTGCGACCGCGGGCTCGACGGATCCGGCGTCGATCACGAGGGCTCCGAGGAACGAGCCGGTGCCAGCGCTCACCTCGTGCAGCGTGGAGCCCGCCGATGCGATCCGTCGGTGCACGACACGGACCGGCTGACCGCCTGCCGGCGTGGCGGTGCCCTCGGCGACGAGGGCACCCGATCGCACGGCCGGGTCGTCCACGAGCTGGCCCAGGCTGGCATCGGCGGCCACCAGCCCGGCGTCGACGACCAGCGTCCGGCCGTGCAGGCAGGAGGCGAGGTCGGCCAGCAGCTCCCGAGTCGTCTGGCGGCCGGTGCCCAGCACCACGACATCCTCGATCCCCAGACGGCGGACCCGGTCACTGGTGAGCGAGACCCCATCGGGGAGGTTCGGGCGCGCCAGGACGACGGCCCGGACGGATCGGGCCGCGATCATGACCTTCCCCCCCGCGCCGGCGGCAGGATCACTTCCGGCCACCTCGGCTGTCCGGGGGTCGCAGGTCCGGGGGTGAGGAGAGGAAGCCGACCCCCCACGATCCGTGCATGGTCGCGTAGACCAGGGGGAGTCGGCGATGCGCAGCCCGAGACAGCCCGCGTCCGGTGAGGAGCGACCCCACGCCGACGAGCCCGGCGTACCCGGCTGGGGCCAGCCAGCCCAGACGCAGGAACCGGGGCCCTCCCGCGGCGGAGACAAGGCCGGCGCCGGTTCCGCCGACGACGCCGATCACGGCCAGCGGAGGTGCGAAGTAGCGCAGTGCCGAGACGCGCGACACGGTCTCGGGATGACGACGCATCACCTCGCGACGCCACCGCCCGTAGTGGAAGTACTGCTTGGCCAGGGCCCGGGCGTTGGGCCGGGGACGGTAGGCGACCACCATCTCGGGGGTGAACCAGACCAGCCCTCCCGCGTCGAGGATCCGGTGGTTCATCTCCCAGTCCTGGGCGCGCAGGAAGGTCTCGTCGAAGGCGCCGACCCGGTCCAGCGCTGAGCGACGGAAGCAGCCCAGGTACACCGTCTCGGCCGGTCCCTCCTGACCGCCGACGTGGAAGGCAGCCGCCCCGACCCCCAGCTTGGTGGTCATCGCCCGGGCGACCGCGTCCTCGAACGGGGTCTGGCCCACGGCGTCCATGATCCCGCCGACGTTGTCCGCACCGGTCCGTTCCAGCGTCGCCACCGCCGTGGACACGTAGTCGGTCGGCAGCACGGCGTGGCCGTCGACGCGGACGATGACCTCGTAGCGGGCGACCGCGATGGCCTTGTTCAGCCCCGCTGGCGTGCGGCCCGTCGGGTTCGGCACCAGCACGACGCGGTCGTCGACGGCCCTGAGGCGTCGGGCCACGTCGTCGGTGCGGTCCGTCGAGGGGCCCAGGGCCAGGATCACCTCCAACGGACCCGACCAGTCCTGCGTCAGGATCCCTGTCACGGCCTCGGAGAGATGCCGCTGCTCGTTGAGGACCGGCATGATGACGGAGACGCCGTCGGGCCATTGCGCCTCTGCGTCACCAGCCATGGCGAGGAAACTACCGGCGCAACGCCTCGATGGCACGGTTCTGGCGCGCGCGCCTGACACGGCGACTCGGGGCCGACGAACGCGGAGGGCCGGGCGCTGGACCTCCGGGCACCTCCTGCCGGACGGGTCGGGGCGCCGCATCGGCGGATCGCGAGGACGGCGCGCCGGGCTACCCTTCCCCGGTGGCGGTTCGTGTTGCGCTCGTCCAGGTGGCTGTCGCCGACGACGAGCCCGTCGCCGGACGGGTCGACCGCGTGCTCGACCTGGTCCGCGGGATCGCGGCCGACCATGACGTCGTCGTGCTTCCCGAGTTGTGGACGATCGGCGCGTTCTCGATCGACGCGATGGCAGCGGCCGCGGCGCCTCTCGCGAGCCAGCTTCGCGACCGGCTCGCCGAGGTCTCGGCCACGACGTCGTGCTGGCTGTTCGCCGGATCGATCCCCGAGCTGGCGCCGGACGGCCGCCGCTACAACACCCAGCTCGTCCTCGACGACCGGGGGCAGCAGGTCGCCTCGTACCGCAAGATCCACCTGTTCGGGTTCGCCGGGGGCGAGACGACCGTGCTGAGCGCCGGTTCGCAGCTGGTCGACCTCGACTCGCCGCTGGGCCGCACCGGACTGGCGACCTGCTACGACCTGCGCTTCCCCGAGCTCTTCCGCGCCCTCGTCGACCGCGGCTGCCAGTCCTTCGTGATCCCCTCGGGATGGCCGGCGCGGCGCGCGACGCACTGGAACGTCCTGGCCCGGGCGCGCGCCATCGAGGACCAGGCCTTCGTCCTGGCCTGCAACACCGCCGGGACGCACGCGCGGGTTCCCATGGCTGGCGGGTCGATGGTCATCGACCCGTACGGCGACGTGCTGGCACAGGCCGGCGAGGGCGAGGAGGTCCTGTCGGCCGAGGTCGACCTGGACCGGGTCAGCGCCTGGCGCTCGGCCTTCCCCGCACTGGCTGACCGCCGCTCCTGGTGATGCCGGCGCCTCGCGTCGGCGCCTCCCTCCTCCTCCTTGCCACCACCTCCCACGCCGAACCGCTCGCCGCCAGCGGGACCCATCAGACAGGCCCTAGTGTTGCCACGTGCGCGACCTGACCAAGATCATCAAGGCGTACGACGTCCGCGGGACCTACCCCGACCAGCTCGACGCCGAGCTCGCCGGCCGCGTCGGCGCAGCCTTCGTGCAGGTCGTCGGGGCGGCGCGGCAGGACGGCGGCCCCGGCGCGGTCGTCGTCGGCCGGGACATGCGGCCCTCCGGCCCCGAGCTCGTCGCGGCCTTCTGCGAGGGGGTCACCGGTCAGGGCGTGGACGTCGTGGACATCGGGCTGGCCAGCACCGACCAGCTCTACTTCGCGTCCGGGCGGCTCGAGCTCCCGGGGGCGATGTTCACCGCCAGCCATAATCCCGCCCGCTACAACGGGATCAAGATGTGCCGGGCACTGGCTGCCCCGGTCGGCGAGCAGACGGGGCTGGCCGAGATCCGCGAACTCGTCGCCGAGCCGATCGAGCCGGCCGACCGCCCCGCCGGCGACGTCACGGCGCGCGACATGCTCTCCGACTACGTGGCGTTCCTGCACAGCCTGGTGGACCTCGACGGCATCCGGCCCCTGCGCGTGGTCGCCGATGCGGGCAACGGCATGGCCGGCCACACGGCGCCGGCGGTCCTCGGGATACCCGGCATCGACCTGATCCCCCTGTACTTCGAGCTCGACGGGACCTTCCCGAACCACGAGGCCAACCCCATCGAGCCGGAGAACCTCGTGGACCTGCAGCGCGAGGTCCTCGCCCGGGGCGCCGACATCGGCCTGGCCTTCGACGGCGATGCGGACCGCTGCTTCGTCGTGGACGAGGCAGGGCACGCGGTGTCGCCGTCGGCCATCACCGCGCTCATCGCAGCCAACGAGCTGGCCAAGCATCCCGGCGCGACCATCATCCACAACGTGATCACGTCCCGGACGGTCCCCGAGGTCATCGCGGAGAACGGCGGCACGGCGGTCCGGACGCGCGTCGGGCACTCGTTCATCAAGAAGGTCATGGCCGAGACGGGCGCGGTCTTCGGCGGCGAGCACTCCGGGCACTTCTACTTCACGGACTTCTGGCGCGCGGACTCGGGCATGCTCGCGGCGCTGCACACGCTGGCGGCCCTGGGGCGGGCGCCCGAGGGGACGACCTTGAGCCAGCTCATGGCGCCCTACCAGCGCTATGTCGACAGCGGCGAGATCAACTCCGAGGTGACCGACCAGCAGGCTGCCATCGAGACCGTCCGCGAGGCTTTCCTGGGCGAGCCGGATGTCACCTTCGACGACCTCGACGGCATGACGGTCGACGGGCCCGATTGGTGGTTCAACGTGCGGCCCAGCAACACCGAGCCCCTGCTGCGCCTGAACGTCGAGGCGCGCACCGCCGAGGCGATGGAGGGGCTGCGCGACCGTGTCCTGGGCATCATCCGGGGCGGGGCGTCGTGATCGACATCGCTCTGCTGGAGGTGCTCGCCTGCCCGTGCGAGCACCACGCGCCCCTGGAGCCCAACGCCGGTGAGGACCTGGCCGCTGCCACGGCACTGATCTGCGTGCGCTGCCGCACCACGTTCCCCATCCAGGACGGCATCCCCATCATGCTGCTGTCCGACGCGATCCCGGGCCCGCTGGGCTTCGGGGCGGACGTCCCGCCGGAGGAGGCGCCGTGAGCACCGAGGGTGGTACCAAGGCTGTCATCGCCGCGATGATCGCCAACGGCGGCATCGCCGTGACGAAGTTCCTGGCCTTCGCGGCCACCGGGTCGAGCTCGATGCTGTCCGAGGCGATCCACTCCGTCGCCGACACCTGCAACCAGGGCCTGCTGCTCCTGGGGGGCAAGCGCGCCCAGCGTGCGGCGGACGAGGAGCACCAGTTCGGCTACGGCCGGACCCGATACGTCTACGCGTTCGTCGTCGCCATCATCATCTTCCTGCTCGGTGGCCTGTTCTCCCTGTACCACGGGTGGCACAAGTTCCACCATCCCGAGCCGTTGGACAATGTCTGGATCGCGTACGCGGTGTTGCTCGTCTCGATCCTGCTGGAGTCCTGGTCGTTCCGCACGGCACTGCGCGAGGCCAACAAGGCGCGCGGGAACAAGTCGCTGCTGAGGTTCGTCCGTGATGCCCGTCAGCCCGAGCTGCCCACCGTCCTGCTGGAGGACCTCGGCGCCCTCGTCGGCCTGTGCTTCGCCCTGGTCGGCGTGTACATGGCCGAGGCGACCGGGGACTACCGCTGGGATGGCGTCGGTGCCGTGGCGATCGGCACCCTGCTGGTGATCATCGCGATCTTCCTGGCCATCGAGATGTCCTCGATGCTGGTGGGCGAGTCCGCCCTGCCCGAGGAGGAGGATGCGATCCGCACGGCGCTGGCCGCGACGCCGGGCGTCCAGTCGATCATCCACCTGCGGACGCTGCACACCGGACCTGATGAGCTGCTGGTCGCGGCGAAGGTCGCCGTGCTGCCCAACACCCAGGCCGCGGGCGTGGCCGCGATGATCGACGCGGCCGAGGTCCAGATCCGCACTGCGCTGCCGTCGGCGAGGTTCATCTTCATCGAACCCGACATCCGCCGCGAGATCCCGGCGGGCTGACCGTCCGCCCCGAGCACCCCTCGGGCGCGGTCCGCTCCAGTCCGGGTCGGATCCGGGCCGCCGGCGTGGCACTCGCGCGGCGCCGACACGGCAAGCACGCCCTCGCTGGCGCGCGGCGGACCTCGGGGATCAGAGGGGCTCCTGGCCGGCAGCACGACTGCGTGGGACAATCGGCGCGCGTTGTGGGCCTGGCGTGACGGAGCTGCCGTCGCGCCGGTGCGCGACGCACGCGAACCATCGAAGCCTCGTGCCGTTCGCCGGCCCGCCGCCACGAGGGCGGCACCCCCGCGCGGCTGCCGTGCCGCGCCGCATCGCGACGAGGAGAGCATGACCACCGCCACGAGCACCACCACGGGCAGCGACTTCAAGGTCGCCGACCTGTCCCTGGCCGACTTCGGCCGACGCGAGATCCGCCTGGCCGAGCACGAGATGCCCGGTCTCATGGCCATGCGCGCCGAGCACGGCCAGAGCAAGCCACTCTCGGGCGCGCGCATCACCGGCTCGCTGCACATGACCATCCAGACCGCCGTGCTCATCGAGACCCTCGTCGCGCTCGGCGCCCAGGTCCGGTGGGCGTCGTGCAACATCTACTCCACCCAGGACCATGCCGCGGCCGCGGTCGCGGTCGGCCCGACCGGCACCGTCGAGGCCCCGGCCGGCGTCCCCGTCTACGCCTGGAAGGGCGAGACGCTGCAGGAGTACTGGTGGTGCACCGAGCAGGTGCTGCGCTGGCCCGACGGCGGCGGCCCCAACATGATCCTCGACGACGGTGGTGACGCGACCCTGCTCGTGCACCGCGGCGCCCAGTTCGAGGCTGCCGGCGTCGTGCCCAGCACGGACGAGTCCGCATCCGAGGAGTACGGCGTCATCCTCGACGTGCTGCGGCGGTCGCTGGCCGAGGACGCGGGCCGGTGGACGGCGATCGGAGCGGGGATCCGCGGCGTCACCGAGGAGACCACGACCGGGGTCCACCGGCTCTACGAGATGGCCCGCGACGGGTCGCTGATGTTCCCGGCGATCAACGTCAACGACTCGGTCACGAAGAGCAAGTTCGACAACAAGTACGGGTGCCGGCACTCCCTCGTGGACGGCATCAACCGGGCGACCGACGTCCTGATCGGTGGCAAGGTCGCGGTGGTCTGTGGCTACGGCGACGTGGGCAAGGGCTGCGCGGAGTCGCTGCGCGGGCAGGGGGCGCGCGTCATCGTCACCGAGATCGACCCGATCTGCGCGCTGCAGGCGGCGATGGACGGGTTCCAGGTCGCGCGCCTCGAGGATGTCGTGGGATCCGCGGACATCTTCGTGACCGCCACCGGATGCCAGGACGTGATCACAGCCGGGCACATGGCGGCGATGAAGCACCAGGCGATCGTGGGCAACATCGGGCACTTCGACGACGAGATCAGCATGGCCGCCCTGGCCCGGACGCCCGGGATCGAGTGCACCGAGATCAAGCCGCAGGTCGACGAGTGGCGGTTCCCCGACGGCCACACCGTGATCATCCTGTCGGCCGGCCGGCTGCTGAACCTGGGGAACGCCACCGGGCACCCCAGCTTCGTGATGAGCAACTCCTTCACCAACCAGGTGCTTGCCCAGATCGAGCTCTTCACCCGGCCCGACCAGTACCCCATCGGGGTCCACGTCCTGCCCAAGCACCTGGACGAGAAGGTCGCGCGACTCCACCTCGACGCTCTCGGGGTCCGGCTCACCGAGCTGACCAAGCCCCAGGCCGAGTACCTCGGGGTCGACGTGGCCGGGCCGTACAAGTCCGACCACTACCGCTACTGACCTGGCAGCCGAAGCCCGTCGCTCGCGGCGACAACCACTGGCGGACGGATCGGGCCGACGCGGGCGCGTCGCCTGAGGGCGAGCCGCTACGGCGCGCCGACGACCACCAGGCGATCCACCGTTGGCGGGTCGTCGCCATCGACCCATTCGGCACCGAGGAAGGCTCCCGAGTCGGGGTCGGCGATGGCGACGACCGTGCGGCCGGCTGCGTCCGCGACCGACTCGACGGCGATCCCCGGCCGCCCGAGGCGATCCGTGGTCGGCCCCGCCGACAACACGCCGGGCAGCGTCGCCAGGGCCGCCCACGCGGCAGCATCGCTGACGACGGAACGGGGGACGGGCGAGACGCGCAACGCCGCGAGGCCCTGCAGGGCGCACCCTGATCGCCCGAGCGTGCAATCGGGCCCGGCGGCGTCCACGAGGGCATCGAGGGTGGCCGACCCGTACGCCGGAGTGGGGATGCGCAGGAGGGTGACCGAGTCCGGGGGCCCGGCGGAGGACACGTCGACCCCGCCGGAGCCATCGGGCGCGGGCTTGTCGAAGCTCTCGACCCTGACCTCGCCGTCGCCCTGCGCGGCAACGACGACGACCCGACCACCGGCCGGCGACGAGGACTCCCACCGGTACCAGGTCCTGAGCCGGGGCGCGGCCGCACCATAGGCCGACTCGCTCGCGGCCGCCCGGGCAAGCCCGTCGAGGATCGCCCCGGGCGCTGCGGTGCTCGGCGCGTGGACCAGGGGAGACACAATGACCTCGTCAGCCTCCCCCGACGGCGAACGAGGCCATCCGCCAACAGCACCAGCGATGGCCGCGGCCGAGACCGCGACGGCCAGGGCACCTCCGATTCGATGGCGTCGGTGGCGGGCACGGTCTCGAGCCAGGACGCCGGCGAGCGCCCTGTCGGCGGCGTCAGCAAGGTGTGGATCTGCAAGGGCGTCATCAACGACGGCGCTGCTGGCGATGCCCTCGTCGCGCAGGAGGCTGCGCAGGTCGTCGAACTGCTCAGCCATGGAGGTCCCCCTTGCCGAGTCGCGCCATCTGCCGGATCCTCTGGCGCGCACGACTGAGCCGCTTCGCCGTCGCGGCAGGCGTGGAGCCGACGATGCCCGCGATCTCGCCCACGGAGTAGCCCTCGGCCAGCAGGGTCAGCACCTCACGATCAGCGGCGGGAAGCGCCAGGAACCACGCAGGAATGTCTTGGTTGGGTGTCGGCATCGCCTCGTCGGACGGCGGTCGATAGGTCGACACCCTGGTGAACAGCGCACGTCGTCGCCGCTCGGCCCTCGTCTCGTTGCGCACCAGGCCGCGCAGGATCGCGAACGTCAGGCTCTCCAGCTGGACCCATTCGTCGGCATCAGCCGGAGTCGGAACGTCCTTGCGCCACAACGACTCGAGGGCGCGGGCAGCGAGGTCCTGCGCCGTCTGCGGGTCCCGTCCCTGACGGGCGTAGGCGACGAGGCGAGGGAACATGCGCCGGAAGAACGCTGTGAAGTCGTCCTCGTCCACGTCTCCCCCGATCCGCGCCGGACGCACCAGACGCGAGTGTCACACACGGGCTTGCGCCGGACAGAACCCCTATGGCGCGCACATGCGACGCCTCGGTGACCGACGGGAGACACCATGCGCGTACGAAGCCTCGGCCTGCTCGCCGCAGCCGTCCTGCTCGCGCCAGCCAGCGCGGCGTTCGCGCAGGACGACAACGGCAACCCACTCGAGGCGGCCGACTCCATGACAGCGGAGGTGACGCCAGGACCCGCACCCGAGGGCCTCACCAGTGACTCACCAGCGGCGGATGTGATCCCACCCGTGGCCGACCACGTCTTCGAGCTCGGGGCGAGCAAGGGCTTCGTGAGCCAGCGCACCGACGACGCCACTCGCTCGATCGATGTGACGTGGAAGGGCGAGATCCCCAGCGAGGTCCAGGCGTACGCGGACTCCAGTCCTCATGGCGTGAGGATCTCGATCACCAGCGGGGCGAAGCTCAGCCGGGTCCAAGGGAATGCCGCCTGTGCCCGGCTCGTTGCGGATCCCGCCGCCCGCGAGCTGGGCGTCGTCTCGGCGTCGGTGAACGCCGACGGATCCGGCCTCACCCTGGGGGTCACGCGCGCCACGATCAGCGACGCCGATCGGGCCACGCTCGCCGGAGCCGCGGGCCTCGATCCGAGCGACATCACTGTCAACACCGGCCGCAGGGCAAACGAGGGCTACCCCGTCAGGTTCAGTCCATCTCCTGAATCCATCTCCTGAGACGGGCGGCAGCCGCGGAGCCCACGCCACGTCCTCGGTGAGGGCGGCTCAAGCCCTGCTGCCGGGTCGGTGGTGCGTCTGGTTGGACACCGACCCATGCAGCGCAGGCGCCGGCAGCGTCCGGGCGGGGCCGCCGGGCCGTCGGCTCGCCCGACTGTGAGTCTCGGGGGGCTGTGACAATGGGTGCGTGGCAGACCTGGTGACCGGCGATGCGGTCCCGCTCGACCTGAGGGTCGCCGGGCTTCCGTCGCGAGCCCTCGGCCTGGCCCTGGACCTGGCCGTGCAGCTCCTGCTGCTGGCGATCCTGCTGATCCTCGTGGCCTGGGTCTTCCCGGTGGACAGTGGAGGCTCCGCGGCCCTGATGATCCTGTCCGTCGTGGGCGCACTCGTGCTCTGGCCCGCAGGGCTCGAGGTGCTGACCGGTGGCCGTTCCCTGGGAAAGCTGGCCCTGGGCCTGCGGGTCGTCCGGGACGACGGTGGGCCAGTGCGGTTCCGGCACTGCCTCATGCGTGCCCTGGCCATGGTCTTCCTCGACCTGTGGACGACGTCCGGCGCCGTCGGGGGCCTGTCCGTCCTGCTCTCCCAGCGGGCCAAGCGGATGGGCGATCACCTGGCCGGCACGATCGTCGTGGGGGAGCGCCTGCCGCGCGCCCTGGCCGCGGGCATGACGCCGGTCGCGATGCCACCGCCGCTGGCGGGCTGGGCCTCGCAGCTCGACCTCGTGGCTGTACCCGATCAGCTGGCGCTCTCGGTGCGGACGTTCCTGAACCGCGCCCCCAGCATGGAGCCGCAGGCTCGAGCTGCGACCTCGTGGCGCCTGGCTGCGCAGGTCGCCTCCCTCGTCAGGCAGCCCGCCCCGTCGGGCACTCCAGCCGAGGCGTACCTGGCCGCGATCGTCGCTGAGCGCAGCCGTCGCGCATCCTGGCCGGGCGGGCGCGTGGCAGGTCCGGGGATGCCGGGGCATCGCCCGGTCGGGACGTGGGCCGCCACGGCCCCACAGGTCCCCCCTCCCGGCGCTCCCCCTCCCGGCACTCCGCCTCCGTCCGGGGCGCCCCCTCCGAGCGGCCCCGGCCAGCCGGTCGCCGGCAGCCCTCCCGGCAGTTCAGCTCCCACCAGCCCGGGCTTCGCTCCCCCCACCTGATCGCGGCAGCCGACGACGAACACGCCTGTCCGGCCCCGGCATAGGGTTCCGGGGTGGACCTCGATGCGTTCGTCCGGACCCATGCGGCCATGTGGGATCGGCTGGCGCGCCTGACCCGTCGGCGTCGCCTCAGGGGCTCCGAGACCACCGAGCTGGTGGACCTGTACCAGCGCACCGCCACGCACCTGTCGATGGTCCGCAGCGCGGCGCCCGATCCGATGGTCGTCGGAAGGCTGACCCAGATGGTCACCCAGGCCCGTGGCCGGGTGCTGGGCGCGCACACGCCGATGTGGGCCGAGTTGCGCGCCTTCTTCGTCGTCCACTTCCCGGCGGCGGTGTGGCGAGCTCGCTGGTGGATACTCGGTGCAGCCATCGGATCGACCGTCGTCGCGCTCGCCGTGGGGCACTGGGTGGCCGTCGATCCGCGCGTGCAGGCGGCCCTCGGGACACCCGAGGAGATCCGCCAGCTCGTGAACGAGGACTTCGAGTCGTACTACAGCTCGGAGGCGGCCTCGGCATTCGCGGCCAGGGTCTGGACGAACAACGCCTGGATCTCGGCCATGGTGCTGGTCGCCGGTGCGCTGTTCGTCCTGCCAGCGGTCTTCGTGCTCTGGCAGAACGCGCTCAACGTGGGACTGGTCGGCGGCCTGATGGTGGCCAACGGACGCGCGGACGTGTTCTTCGGCCTCATCGCACCACACGGGCTCCTCGAGCTGACCGCCATCTTCGTAGCCGCCGGGGCCGGGATGCGCCTGGGCTGGCAGTGGATCGCTCCGGGCCCCAGGCCCCGGTCCGTCGCCCTGGCCGCAGAGGGCCGCGCGGCCGCGGTGATCGCGATGGGCCTGGCCATCGTCCTGCTGGTGGCGGGACTCATCGAGGCGTTCGTGACGCCGTCCTCCCTACCGACAGCCACCCGCATCGCGATCGGCGTGCTGGCCCTCGGCGGCTTCCTGGCCTACGTGACGGTCCTGGGCCGTCGCGCGACGCGGGCGGGGTACTCCGGGGATGTCGTCGGCGAAGGCTCCGAGACCGCGCTGGCCCCGATGGCGGGCTGATCCGAGCCAGGCTGAGCAACCGCCCGCAGGTCTTCCCGCAAGAGCCTGATCAGGCTGCCCTTCGAGCCTGGGCCCACGGCGGCCGTCCGTGCGTGCCCCGCGGCGCGGGGTCTCGACGGGCTCTGACCGACGGGTCTCGAGTCACGGGTCTCGACGGGCTCGACCGACGGGGTCTCGACGGGCTCGACCGACGGGGTCTC
>CAZWXF010000048.1:0-20120 GCA_964638055.1 uncultured Bifidobacteriaceae bacterium
GCCTGTCGAGACGCGCTGGTCGAGCCCGTCGAGACCCGCACTGTCTCGACGGGCTCGACCGCTGGGGGGTGACCGGCGGAGGAGGGACGGTCAGCCGGCGAGGGCTGCGAGCCGGCCCTCGTCGATCCACTCCGTCACGGTCGCGGCCACAGCTTTGGCGATGGGGGCCCGGCGAGAGACATCCATGGACTTCGAACCCATGACGCGGCGCAGATGCACGTCCGGTTGGAGGATCAGCACGGGCGTGCCGGCCTTGCGGACCTTGGTGGCCTCCCGGTCGAGCTGGCGGCGCACCGGGATCCGGGGAAGGTTGCCGCCCTCGGCCGCGACGAGGTCGCTGGTCGACATCGGTGCGGACACGATGACCAGATCGAGGCCCTGGTCGGCCAGCAGGTCGAGGCTGTGGATCGACCACGCACCGCCGTCCACGAAGCGCTGGCCGGCGATCTCCACGGGCTGGAAGAAGCCCGGGATGGCGATGGACGCTGCCACGGCGTCGCCCATCGGCGGGAACTGGTCGCGTCCGAACACGACCCTGGCCCCGTCGGACAGGCGCACGGCCACCACCCAGGTGGCCGCCTCGGGCCACGTCGGCACGAGCTTGGTGAACGCGACGATGCCCGGGTCGATCGGGACCGTCCCGCTGGGCAGCAGGGCCGAGCCCCAGACCATGGGGGGCAGCCGCCACGGCCGGCGGGCGGCGGTGCGCAGGAGCGCCGGTGCCGCGGGCCGCAGGGTCATGGGGCCCCGGGGCGCGGGCGGGCCGACCTGCCCGAGCCCGGCCAGTATCCGCTGGCCCTCGGGCGACATCGGCGCACCGGTCACGCGGGGGACGTAGTCCGCCGGCGGGAAGCCGGCTCGCATGAGGGCGGTGGCCGTCGACCCGGCTGACGTCCCCACGATCACCTCGGCGGTGCGGGCGTCCCAGCCGGCGTGCCTGGCCAGGGCGGTGAGGACGCCGGCGTGGAAGGCCATGCCGGACATCCCGCCGCCACCCAGGACCAGGCCGATGCGTCGCGGGGTCATGTCGCTCGGATCGCGTCGAGGATGTCCAGGTTCGCGGCCCGGCGCGCAGGGACGTACGCGGCGAGCACCCCGGACAGGGAGGCTAGGACGAAGATCATCACGATCGTCGGCCACGGCACGGCCAGGGTCGTGAACCCGATGTTGTCCAGAGTGAGGCGGAGCGATGCGCCCAGGAAGATCCCGACGATCGTGCCGAGCGCGGCCCCGGCCACGCACGTCATCACGGCCTCGAGCCGGATCATCCGCGAGACGCCGGGTCGGGGCAGGCCCACCGCGCGCAGGACGCCGATCTCCCGCGTGCGCTCGCTCACCGACAGCGCCACCGTGTTGGCAACGCCGACGACCGCGACGATGACGGCGAACAGCAGCATGAAGTACATGCCGGCGAGTGCCTGGTCGACCAGGTCGTCCTGGTAGGAGGTGAACTGCTCGTACGTCATCGCCTGCGTGTTGGCGGTGCCCTCGATCTCCGTGGCGACCGCGTCGCGGACCTGGTCGGGGGAGGTGCCGGACTCCGCCTTCGCGTACACGTACCACACGCCGCTCTTGCCGGACAGCATCTCGAAGTCGTCCGCGGCCAGCAGCCAGTACCCGGCGTACACGTTGTCATCGAACACTCCGCCGATCCGCCGCTCGACCGGCCCGGAGGCCGCGAAGACGGCCCTGACCTCGTCGCCGACGCGCAGCCCGCGGCTCTGGGCGACGCTCCTGGCGACCAGGAGCTCCCCCTGGCCCAGCGTGTCGGCCGACCCGGACTGCATGTCCAACGTGATGACCTTGCTGACGTCGTCGGGGTCGACGCCGCTGACGAACGTGGGCCTGCTCTCGATCAGGGCGGTGTCGAAGAGGATCGGGGTGCTGGCCGCGACGCCCGGCGTCTGGCGCACCTGGTCGGTGACCACCGCCGGCATGGGCGTCTGGCCGATCAGGGGCAGCACGAGCACGTCCGCCGTGAGTCCGGCGTCGGCGGCGTCGGTCAGCGTCGCCTTGGTCGACGCGCCCAGGACCGCCAGGGAGCTGACGAGGGTCAGGCCCAGGGCGAGGGAGCCGGCGGTGACGGTGGTGCGCTTGGGGTCACGCACGCTGTTGCGCCCTGCCAGCGCCCCGGGGAGCCCGCCCCAGCGGCTCGCGCCGGGGGCGAGGGTGGCCACGATCCCGACGATCATCGTCCGGCCCCAGGCGACCAGGCCGAGGATCAGCGCCAGCGCGCCGATCGCCACGTCGCCCAGACCGTCGGGATATCCGGTCGTGGCGCCGCGACCCACCAGCAGCACGCCCACGAGGAAGCCGAACAGGCCCAGCAGGATCTGTCCCAGGGACACCGCCGTGGACGTGCCCGAGACTTCGCGCATGGCCGCGACGGGCCGGGAGCGTCCGGCGGTTCGCGCCGACGGGTAGGCCCCGACGAGCGTCACACCCACCCCGACGGCCAGGGAGATCAGCACGACCGAGGCGCTGAGCTCCACGCCGTCGGGGAACTCGCCGAGGCCGGCAGCCGTGATGATGCGTGTGAGCAGCGCACTGCCCAGCCAGCCGACGCCCACGCCGAGCACGGAGCCGATCACACCCAGGACCGCGCCCTCGGCCAGGGTCGAGGTCATGACCTGTCCCTGGCCGCAGCCCAGGGCGCGCAGCGTCGCCAGCTGGCGGGTCCGCTGCGCGGTGAGCACGGCGAAGGTGTTGTAGACGATGAACGCGCAGACGAGCAGGCCGATCCCGACGAACACGAGCAGGATCACCCGGAAGAACCCGAAGACGGCCTCGACCTTCTTCCGCGACTCCTCCGCCGCCTGCGCGCCCGTGAGCACGTCGGCCCCGGCATCGAGGTGCGCGGCGACGTCGGAGGCGAGCTCCTCCGGGGCCACGCCCTCGGCACCTGCGACGAGGATCTCCTGGACCAGGCCGGGCTGACCCAGCAGCTCCTGCGCCTCGGCCGGGTCCAGCCAGCTCAGCGCGGAGCCCGTGCCGCTGCTGACGTCGACGAATCCCGAGACGGTGATGGTGACGACCTCGTTCGGCGTGGCCAGCTGGATGCTGTCACCGATCGCGACGCCGCCCTTCTCTGCGGTCGTGCGGTCCAGCGCGACCTCGTCGGCGGTCGTGGGGCCGTTCCCCTGCAGCATCGGCAGGCTCTGCAGCTGCGGGTCGGAGACCCAGGAGCGTCCCCGCCCGGGCTGCTGCGGACTGCCCAGCGGAGATCCGTCCATCGCGATGGGCTGGGCGAAGCCCTCCACGATGCCGGCCGTGGCCGCGACGCCCTCGATGCCCTCGATCTCGTCGACGACGTCCGTGGAGAGGTCCGCGCGCTGCCCGAACGCGACGACCTCCCCACGCACGACCACGTCGACGCCCGTGTACTGCGAGCTGAACAGCACGGAGAGGTTGCGGGCCATCGTGTTCGACATCGCCAGCGCGCTGGACAGGAACGCGACGCCCAGGCAGACGGCGACCAGCATCATGGCCGTGCGGCCCACGCTGGAGGTCGCGTTGCGCCAGGCGATGCGCAGCAGGGGTCTCACCGGCACATCCTGTCATCGCCCGGTGCCCGACACGGGGGCTCGACGGCTCAGCCGAGCGCGGCGATGGCGCCGAGCAGGCGGTCCACGGGGCCCTGGATGCCCCACCGTTCGACGAGGATCGCCAACCCGGCGGGGTCCGCCGGAGCCGTCGGCAGGGCGTGGTCGACCTCGGGCAGCGGGATCGCGTCCGCCACGCGCACCACGGGCACCGCCCGATCCAGGTAGTCGGCGGCAGCGACGATGGCACGGGCGACGCCGGGGCGGATGCCGCTGGCGGGGTCGCCGGCCGCGGCCCTGATCGTGTCCAGGTCGCCGAACCGGGCCAGCAGGGCCGCCCCGGTCCGCGCGCCGATCCCGGCGACCCCGGGCAGCCCGTCGGAGGAGTCGCCGCGCAGGACCGCGAGGTCCACGTACTGGCGTGGACCCACCCCGTGCGCAGCGCGGACGGCCGCCTCGTCCACGACCTCGACCCGGCGGATGCCGCGGGCGGTGTAGAGCACGCGGATGCCCAGCGCGTCGTCGACGAGCTGGAGCATGTCGCGGTCACCGGAGACGACCTCGACAGGCTCCCCGCGGCCGGCGTGCCGGCGGGCCAGCGTGGCCATCACGTCGTCGGCCTCGTAGTCCGGGGCGCCGACCCGGACGATCCCCAGGGCAGCGAGCACCTCGGCGATGGCATCGGCCTGCGCCGGCAGCGAGCCGGGCATGACCTCGCCGCCGTCCGGCTCGGCGCGATGCGTCTTGTAGCTGGGCACCAGCGCCACACGCCAGGCCGGGCGCCAGGAGTCGTCCCAGCAGGCGACCAGGCCCGAGGGCCGGCGGGACGCGACCAGGGCCGCGGTCATGTCGAGGAAGCCGCGGAGCGCGTTGGCCGGGTGGCCGTCGGGGGCCGTGATGCTCTCAGGCGCGCCGTGGAAGGCCCGGAAGTAGAGGCCGGCGGAGTCCAGGAGCAGGAGCATGGAGACGATCCTGCCACCGCCCCCTGACCGCGGAACCCGCTCGGGCAGGTACCGTGCGTGCGTGATCGAGCGGATGCTGCCGTCGGCCGAGGCGGCCGAGGTCGTCGAGCTTGCGTCCCACATCGCCGAGCGTGAGCTCGCCCCCCGCGCGGCCGCGGCCGAGGCGGCCGGGGAGTTCCCGCGCGACGCCTTCCGGCTCCTGGGGCGCTCAGGCCTCCTCGCGCTGCCCTATCCCGAGGAGCTCGGTGGCGGCGGGCAGCCCTACGAGGTCTACCTGGCGGTCCTCGAGGAGATCGCGGCGCGCTGGCTGACCGTGGGGATCGGCGTCTCCGTCCACGTCCTGTCCTGCTTCCCGATGGTGACCGCTGGCAGTCCCGCGCAGCAGGCGCGCTGGCTGCCCGAGATGCTGGGAGGGCAGAGCCTCGGCGCCTACTGCCTGTCCGAGCCGCACTGCGGGTCGGACGCCGCTGCCCTGACCACACGTGCCACGCGCGTCGGCGACCAGTGGCGCGTCACCGGCACGAAGGCCTGGATCACCCACGGCGGGGTCGCCGACTTCTACAACCTCATGGTCCGCACCGGCGGCTCCGGCGCGTCGGGCATCAGCTGCCTGCTGGCCGCGGCCGACACCCCGGGCCTCTCGACGGCCGCGCCCGAGCACAAGATGGGCGCGAACGCCTCGCCCACCGCCCAGGTGCTCCTCGACGACGCGGTGCTCGCGGCCGATCGCCTCATCGGCGAGGAGGGCCAGGGCTTCCGCATCGCGATGGCCGCGCTGGACGCCGGGCGTCTGGGCATCGCCGCCTGCGCCGTGGGCCTGGCCCGCGCAGCGCTGGACACCGCTGTCGCCTACGCCAGGGAGCGGCGGGCCTTCGGCCAGCCCATCGCTGACTTCCAGGGCCTGCAGTTCATGCTGGCCGACATGGACACCCAGATCCACGCCGCGCGGGCCCTCCTGGTCCACGCCGCCCGGCTGAAGGACTCGGGCCGGCCGTTCACGATCCCTGCAGCCCGGGCCAAGCTGCTGGCCACCGACGCGGCGATGGCGGTGACCACCGACGCGGTGCAGGTGCTCGGCGGGGCCGGGTACACCAGCGACTTCCCGGTCGAGCGCTACATGCGCGAGGCGAAGGTGCTGCAGATCGTGGAGGGCACCAACCAGGTCCAGCGCATGGTGATCGGACGAGCGCTGGCCGCCGGGACCTGACATGAGGCAGCTGCTCCTGGGCGGGACCATCTACACCACGGGGCAGCCCGGGGCCTCGGCGATGCTGCTCGTGGACGGCATCGTCGCCTGGATCGGGACCGACGCCGGAGCCCGCAACCACCTCGACGAGGCCGACCGCGTCGTGGAGCTCGGCGGGGCGCTGGTGACGCCGGCCTTCGTGGACGCCCACGCCCACCACACGGCGACCGGCCTCGCTCTCGTCGGGCCGGACCTCTCGGGGGCCGACAGCGCCGCGGAGGTGCTCGATCGGGTGGCCCGCCACGCCACAGCCCAGGGCTCGGCGATGGTCGTCGGCCACGGCTGGGACGACGCTGCCTGGCCGGACCGGCGCCTGCCCGCCCCCGAGGAGCTGGACCGGGCATCCGGTGGACTCCCGGTGTACCTGTCCCGGGCGGACCTGCACAGCGGACTGATCTCGACGGCGATGGAGGTCGAGCTGCCCGAGCTGGCCGGGGCAGCGGGCTTCCATCACGACGGTCGGGTCACCGGGGAGGCGCACCACCTCGTGCGTCGGCACGTCGCCCGGAGCCTCCCGGCCACGCTTCGGACGGCCGCCCAGCGCGCCGCCAGGACCCGCGCCGCGGCAGCCGGGGTGGCATGCCTGCACGAGGCGGGTGGCCCGGACGTCAGCGGCGCCGACGACCTGCGGGGCCTGATCGAGCTCGCGGCATCCGAGCCGGGGCCGCACCTCGTCGCCTACTGGGGATCGCGGGACCTGGCCGAGGTCGAGGCGCTGGGAGCGGCGGGTGCCGCGGGCGACCTGTTCGTGGACGGCTCGCTGGGCTCGCGGACCGCGTGGCTGCGCGAGCCCTACGCCGATGCGCCCGCCTCGGCGGGGACCTCGTACCTCGACCCGCAGCAGGTGGCCGACCATCTCATCGCGGCCACGGACGCCGGCGTCCAGGCCGGGTTCCACGCCATCGGGGACGCGGCGCTCGACGCCGTGGCCACCGGGCTGGCCACCGCCATGGCCCACTGCGGGGGGGCAGCCGTGCGGGCCCTGCGGCACCGGGTGGAGCACGCCGTCCTGGCCTCCCCGGAGCACATCGCCGTGCTGGCCGAGGCGGGGGCCGTGGCCAGCATGCAGCCGGCTTTCGACGCGCTGTGGGGCGGGGCCGGTGGGGTGTACGAGCAGCGACTGGGGGCCGCGCGCGCCGGGGCCGCCCAGGACCTGGCCGGGCTGGTGCGCTCCGGGGTCTCCGTGGCCCTGGGCTCCGACAGCCCCGTCACCCCGATCGCCCCCTGGGAGTGGGTGCGTGCTGCCATGTGGCACCACGAGCCGCGCTCCCGCCTGAGTGGAAGGGCTGCCTTCGCGGCGGCCACGCGCGGCGGCTGGCGCGCCGCCCGGATCGACGACGTGGGGGTCCTGGCGGTGGGCTGGCCCGCGACACTGACGGTCTGGCGCGCCGCCGACCTGGTCGTCGCGGCCCCCGACCCGCGTGTGGCGAACTGGAGCACGGACCCCCGCTCGGGCACTCCCGCCCTGCCCCGGCTGGATCCGGGGCTGCCAGTCCCGGACTGCCTGGCCACCGTCGTGTCGGGGCGCCCGATCCACGTGGCGGACGACTGGCAGTGGTGACCCGGGACTCTGTCCGCCTGGACTCTGTCCGCCGGGTGGCTGCCGCGACGGCGGGCGGGGCGGTCATGGCGCTCGCGTTCCCACCCCACGGGCTGGCGCCGCTGGTCGTCCCTGGCCTGGCGCTCTTCGTGTCCGCCTTCGCCGACCTGCCGGGCAGGCGTCGGGCACGACGGGGGGTCCTCCTCGGGCTCCTGGGCGGCGCCGTGCACTTCCTGGTGCTGCTGACGTGGTTGCGCGTGCTCGGAATCGACGCGTGGATCGCGCTGAGCCTGGCCTGCGCCGCGTTCTGGGCCGCCCTCGGCGCCGGCCTGCCCGCGCTGCTGGCCCGGCGTTGGTGGCCGGTCACCGTGGCCCTGGCCTGGGTGGTGATGGAGGCCGCGCGGGTCCGCGTCCCGTGGGGCGGCTTCCCCTGGGGCAGGCTGGCGTTCTCGCAGGCCGACAGCCCCCTGCTGCCCTGGGCGGCGCTCGGTGGCCCTGCGATGCTCAGCTTCGCGGTCGCGCTGTGCGCGACGTGCCTGCTCGCGGTCGTGCGCTCGGTCCTGCCCCACCGGTTCGGGGCGGGGTCCATCGACCCGGGGCCCCCCGCGCACCGTGGCCGTGTCCTCGCCGCGGGCGTGGTGGTCCCGGTCGGCCTCATCCTCTCGGGGTGGCTGCTCGGCACGACCGCGTGGGGCGGACCGGTCGTGGCCACCCAGCCGATCGGGATCGTCCAGGGCAACGTCCCGCGGCTCGGCCTCGACTTCAACGCGCAGCGCCGCGCCGTGCTCGACAACCACGTGGCCGCCACGGAGGTGCTCGCCGAGCAGGTCGCCGCCGGTCAGGTCCCGGCGCCCGTGGCGGTGATCTGGCCCGAGAACTCCTCCGACATCAACCCGCTGACCAATCCTGATGCGGCCGACCAGATCGAGCGTGCGGCGGACGCGGTCGACGTGCCCATCCTCGTCGGCGCGGTGCTGACGAACCCGGGCGACCCGACGACGGTGCTGAACGTCTCGCTGGTCTGGGAACCGGGGGTGGGACCGGTCGACACATACGCCAAGCGGCACCCGGTGCCGTTCGGGGAGTTCCTCCCGCTGCGACCCTTCCTCACGCGGCTCATCACCCGCTTCGACCGGATACCTCGCGACTTCGCCCCCGGGACCGCCGTGGGGCGCCTGGATGTGGGTCCGGTGCCCGCCGCAGTCGTCATCTGCTTCGAGGTGGCAGAGGAGCGCCTGATCCGGGACGCGGTGGCAGCGGGCGGCCAGGTGCTCCTCGTCCAGACGAACAATGCGACGTATGGGCTCACCGGCCAGCCCGAGCAGCAGCTGGCGATCACCCGGGTCCAGGCAGTCGTCGCCGGTCGGGCGACGCTCGTGGCGGCCACCTCAGGGATCAGCGCGGTCATCGACTCGCAGGGCACGGTCCTCTGGCGCTCCGCGGAGTTCACCCCCGCGACCACGGTCGCGGATGTGCCGCTGCGCCGCGGACTCACCCCAGCCGTGCGCGTGGGGGGCTTCGTTGAGCCGGCGGCCGTGGTGATCCTCATGGCCGTCCTGGGCGCCCAGGCCGCCCGCAGGCGCCGGGCAACCCACGCCCCTCATGGGACACTGGATCAATGACCCAGAACGTGGCTGACTTGGGGCGCATCCTCGTGATCATCCCCACGTACAACGAGATCGAGAACCTCGAGCGGATCACGGGCCGTGTCCGGCGCAGCCTGCCCGAGGCGGACATCCTCATCGCCGACGACAACTCCCCGGACGGCACAGGTGCCGCCGCCGACGCGCTGGCCGCCGCCGACGATCACATCCACGTGATGCACCGCCTGGGCAAGGCGGGTCTGGCCGCGGCGTACATGGCCGGCTTCGCGTGGGGCTTGGATCGCGAGTACGGGGTCCTCGTCGAGATGGACGCGGACGGGTCTCATCAGCCCGAGCAGCTGCCGATGCTCGTGGACGCGCTGGTGGACGCCGACCTGGTGCTGGGCTCGCGGTGGGTCCCCGGCGGCGAGGTCGTGAACTGGCCGAAGTCACGCGAGATCCTCAGCCGCGGCGGGAACCTGTACACGCGTGTGATGCTGGATGTCGACCTCAAGGATGCGACGGGCGGCTACCGCGTCTTCCGGGCCAGCACGCTGCGTCGACTGCCGCTGGACCACGTCGCCTCGCAGGGGTACTGCTTCCAAGTGGACATGGCCCGGCGAACGGTCAATTCCGGCATGACGGTCGTGGAGGTCCCCATCACGTTCGTGGAGCGGGAGTACGGCACGTCGAAGATGAGCGGCCGGATCGTGCGCGAGGCGCTGTGGAAGGTGACCGTCTGGGGGGCGCAGGAACGGACCGAGAAGGTCCGCGCCAGGGCCTCACAGCGTCGGGCCGCTCGTCGGTCGCGCTCCGAGGCCAGTCGTGCACCGGGAGGCGGGACCCCACGATGACCCGTTTCCTCGTCCTGCTCACTCTGGCACTGCTCACGGTCGTCGAGGTGGCCGCGGTTCTGGCGCTGGTGGAGTGGCTGGGCGGGTTCTGGACCGCCCTGCTCCTGGCCGCGGACGTCGTCGTGGGCATGATGGTCCTGCGCTGGGCGGTCACCAGCCCACCGCCCGAGCGGGGGTGGCGCCTGGCGGCAGGCGGCTTCATCGTGCTGCCGGGCTTCGTCCTGGACCTGGTGGGGATCTTCCTGCTGATCCCCGGCCCGCGCGACGCCGTGGCGGCCGGGGTGTCCCGACGCGCAGAGAACGCACTGCGGCGGCGGGGGGTCTCGGTGATCACGGTCACCGATCCCACGGGCGCACCACAGCGCACGGTCGTCCAGGGCGATGTCATCCAGGGTGAGATCGTCGAGGACGACTGACGCGGTCCCTGCTGCGGGCATCGAGCAGAGCGCATTGACGAGAAGACCGCATGGAGAAGGGCGTGAACCGGTTCCAGCCGGACTGGGACGTCCCGAGCGCCCGTGGGCCCCAACGGCCCGACCCAGTCCCAGCGCGGTCCGCCCGGGCGGGCAGGTCCCCCCGGGCTCAGCCCGCCATGACCGGGTTCAGGCGGAGCGGCGGATGTCCTCGCCGCGCGAGGCCCGAAGGACGCCCAGCCGCTCAGCCAGGACGTCCTCCAGATCGGCGAACGTGCGCCGCTCCAGGAGCATGTCCCAGTGGGTGCGGACGTGCCGCTCGGGCTTGCGCTCGGGCTCGATGCCGTTGCGCAGGACGGCTGGGCCGCCGCAGGTCGCGCACTCCCAGTCGTAGGGGATCTCCGCCTCTTCGGCGAAGGGCAGGGTGGTCGAGTGCCCCTCGGGGCAGTCATAGGTCGTCAGGTGGCGGGGTGCGTAGTCCACGCCATGGTCGCTCTCGTAGCTCGTCGCGCCGAGTCGCGATCCCCGAAGTGCTCCGTCAGCCATCGTTGTGCCTTTCCGCCGGCCTTGTGGGCCCGCAGGGATGTGAACCAGGGGAACGGCCTGTTCATTCCCCGGCGGGCGCAGGCTCAAACCCGACGGGTTCCAAACGGGTTCGTGGCGAACCTCGACCCGGACGCGTCGTCCTCGTCGCGGGGTCAGGTGCCTGCGCCATCACGGCGGCGCAGGACGTCCAGCAGGAGTGTGGGCCGGTCGGTGACGATCCCGTCGACCCCCATGTCGAGCAGGGCCTCGATCTCGTCGCGATCATCGACGGTCCAGGCGTGCACCTGCAGCCCGCGGCCGTGTGCTCGGCGGATGAAGGCGCGCGTGACCACGGGCACGCCAGCGCGGGGAGGGACCTGTGCGGCTACCACCCCTGGGGGCGTCGGCGCCCCCAGGTACAGGGCGACCACCTCACCCAGACCCAGGGACGTGGCCAGCCGGGGACCGCCCAGGGCCCGCAGGCGACGGAGCCGATCGGTGCTGAAGGACGCCCCGCACACGCGGTCCCATGCGTCGGCCTCGGCCACCGCGCGAAGGAAGGGCTCGATCGCCTGGGGCTCCTTCACGTCGACGTTGAGGCGCGCGCCCGGCCACCGGGCCAGGGCCTCGGCCAGGCTCATGGGGGGCTGGCCGTCGTGGAGTCGGACCTCCCGCTGCAGGGCGGCCAGTGGAAGCGCTGCCAGTGGCCCGGATGCGTTGCTCGTCCGGTCCAGGGTTGCATCGTGGGCGATCACAGCCTGGCCGTCGCCGCTGGCGCGCACGTCGGTCTCGATGTGGCTCACACCCAGGTCAACCGCGTGCTGGAACGCCGTGGCCGAGTTCTCCGGTGCCTCCGCGGCTCCGCCGCGATGCGCCAGCGCCATCACCCGATGCGCATGGGTGAGGTAGGGATGCGCGGACATCGGTCCCCCCGGGCCGTGCCAGCTGGATCGTGGGGGAGCGGGAGGCGTTCGGGGTGGGGTCAGTGCTTCTTCACCTTCACCTGTTGCGAGGACGACTTGAGCCACTTTCCGTTGGCTGCCTGCATCTTCGCACGCCACCGACCGGTCTTGGTCGGCACAGGCTTGGCGACGGCCCATCCCTGCCCGCCGTTCTGCGCCAGGACGAACGGCACGAACTTCTTCTTGCCCTTCGCCTTGAACTCGAAGACGACCGTGACGGGGTACGGGTCCGGACCCCACTTCTTCTTCGTCCACCTGGCCTGCGTCTGGACCTGGAGCTGGACGGGCGTGCCGGCGACCACCTTCTTCTGGACCGCCTTGAACCGGCGCAGCCTGCTCTGGGTGGTGATCGGCAGGCCGGTGCGGGTGAATGTGACGGCCGCCGCGACCGCCCGGTCGGCGCGGAGTATCCCGAAACCCACCTGCTTGTCCCTGCCGTCGCCGCTGGCGTCGTCCCGTGCGGTCCGGGTCACCAGGTCGATCACCTGATCGGGAGTGAACCTCGGGTTCACGGCCGTCACCAGCGCCGCAGTGGCGGCGACCTGCGGCGCGGCGAAGGAGGTCCCGGACTCCGCGTCGAACGTGGCCCCCGGGATGGCTGCGACGATGTTCTCGCCGGGGGCGGCGATGTCGACGTAGGAGCCGGTGTTCGAGAACGCCGAGGGGTTGCCGGTGTTGTCCACCGATGCGACGCCCAGGACGTGCGGGGATGCGGCGGGGTACTGCACCTTGTTGCCGAACTGGTAGGTGTTGCCCACGGCGGCCACCACCACGGCACCCTTGCGGTGCGCGTACTTGCACGCCTCGTCGAGGACCTTCTCGCGGCCGGGGCCGCCCAGGGAGAGGTTGATCACCCGGGCGCCGGCATTCGCTGCGGCGATGATCGCCGAGGCGACGGTGGTCGTGTCTCCGACCCCGGTCTCGTCGAGCGCCGCGACCGGCAGGATGGTGGCGTCCGGGGCGGTTCCGGCCATGCCGAAGGAGTTGAGCTGCCCGGCGATGAGGCTGGCGACGCGGGTGCCGTGGCCGAGCAGGTCGGGTGTGGGGTTGATGGAGGGAAGCAGGTCTATCGCAGGGAGCACCCGGCCGGCGAGGTCGGGGTGCGTGGCGTCGATGCCCGTGTCGATGACGGCCACCTTGACCCCGGCACCGCGGGTGGTCGTCCACGCCGCGGGCGCGCCGGTGAAGGGCAGGTGCCACAGATGCGCGCGCATCGGCTCGGTAGCCAGCAGGTCCATGGCCCTGACCACGGAGTTTCGGGTGGCCACCACGCCGGGACGGGCATCGAGCTCCGCTGCCAGCGCGGCAGCGTCAGCGGCCGACTCGGCGCGGAGCTTGGTGACGGTGGGCGTCCCGTCGGGCTGGATCGAGAGGACCGCCACCTCGTCGACAGTGCGGTCCAGGTCCGTGTCGGAGCGGGTGACATCCACGGCCGGGACGGGCAGGTCGTCCAGCTTCGGATCCGGGTCCCTCGAGGCGCGCCAGGACATGTCGCGACGCTGCGCGTCACCGGCCAGGGCGCCCTTGGCCCACACGCCACTGTGTTCGGTCGCGAGGACGGAACTCGCCTCGGCAGGGGTCGTGGAGGCCAAACGGGGCGCGGAGGATGCCGCGGGAGCCTGGCTCATCGCCAGGGCGATCGTCGCCAGGAAGATCGCCGACCTCTGTGTGAACCTGTGCACTTCGGCTCCTAGGGCCGGGATTTCGCTGCTGGCCCAGTATGCCCTGCCCGACGCGGATGGCAGGGCGTCGAAGGAGCCGGGGTCGCTAAGGAGCGACTACCGGCCACCTAGGGTGTCGGCCATGGTGCCGGAGCGCGGCTTGGAGGCCGGCATGCCATGGGCCTGGGTCGTGCGGATCTGGACGGGCATCGGTTTCAACAGCTTCGGCGGCCCCGCCGGCCAGATCGCCGTGATGCACCGCGAGCTCGTGGACCGGCGAGCGTGGCTCTCGGAGCGCCGGTTCCTCCACGGCCTGAACTACTGCATGGTCCTGCCGGGGCCAGAGGCGCAGCAGCTGGCGACCTACGTGGGCCTTCTGATGCATGGCGTCCGGGGGGCGGCCGTCGCCGGAACGCTCTTCGTGCTGCCCGGTGCCCTGATCATGCTCGCCCTGTCGATCGCCTACGTCGAGCTCGGCCACCTGCCGTGGCTCGCGGGGGTCCTCTTCGGCCTCCAGGCGGCCGTCCTCGCCCTGGTGTTCGATGCGGTTCGCCAGATCGGCTCACGCATGCTTCGGTCCACCTTCCTGATGGGCCTTGCGATCGCCGCTTTCGCTGCTCTGACCCTGGGAATGGGGTTCCCCGTGGTGCTCCTGGCCGCCGCGTCGGCGGGGCTCGCCGCCGGACGGTGGCGACCCGCGTGGCTGGGAGGCGGCGACCGACCGCCACCTGACCCCGACGCGACGCCGAGCCTGCTCGGCGAGGACGAGACGATGACCCCCGAGGGGGTTCGACGCGCCGTACGGGCGGGCCTGACGTGCTCGGTCCTGTGGCTGGCCCCCGTGGCGGGCCTGCGCCTGGTGCTCGGCTCCGACCACGTGCTCAGCCAGATCGCCACCCTGTTCGCCCGGACAGCCCTGGTGACGTTCGGGGGGGCGTACGCGGTGCTCGGCTATGTGGCCGATCAGGCGACCAACGTGTACGGCTGGGTGTCCCCCGAGGAGATGGCCACGGCGCTGGGACTGGCCGAGTCCACGCCCGGACCCCTCATCCTGGTCCTGCAGTTCGTCGGGTTCCTGGCAGCGTACGGCGACCCGGGGCAGCTCCCCGCACTCCTGGCGGGGACGCTCGGGGCGCTCGTCGCGCTGTGGGTCACGTTCGTCCCGTGCTTCATGTTCATCTACCTCGGCGCCCCCTTCATCGAACGGCTGCGGGAGAGCCGGACGATCGCGCAGGCCCTCACCGCGGTGGGCGCGGCTGTTGTGGGCGTCATCGCCAGTCTTGGAGCATGGCTCGGCCTGCACACGCTGTTCGAGCAGGTCAGCACACTGTCCGTCGGGCCTACCGCGCTGCCGGTGCCGGTCCTGAGCAGCCTCGAGTGGAGCGCGGTCCTGGTGGTGGGCCTGGCCGCTCTCCTGCTGCGTCGACGCGTGCCGACGTTGCCCCTGCTGGGCACTTGCGCTGTGGCCGGGATGATGCTCGGGTTGTCCGGCAACCTGTGAGCGGCAACCTGAACGTTCCGGAGATCGGAGGCTCGGATGATCACCCTTCGCAAGGCACTGCCCGCCGACGCGGCGCTCCTCGAGGAGTGGGACGAGCAGCCGCACGTCATCGCCGCGGCCCCGAACGACATCTGGAACTGGGCCGTCGAGCTGCCCAAGGACGTCCCATGGCAGGAGACCCTGCTTGCCGAGGAGGACGGTCGCCCGGTCGGGATGATCCAGATCATCGACCCGGAGCAGGAGGAGACCCACTACTGGGGTGACTGCGGACCCGGCCTGCGCGCGATCGACATCTGGATCGGGCCACCTGACGCGCTCGGCCGCGGCCTGGGCACCGAGATGATGCGACAGGCGATGGCTCGCTGCTTCGCCGCGCCGGAGGTCGATGCGATCCTCATCGACCCACTCGCGGGCAACGCCGGGGCCCGACGCTTCTACGAGCGCCTGGGGTTCGGATTCGTGGAGCTGCGCTGGTTCGAGGAGGACCTGTGCGCGGTGTACCGGATCGACCGGGCCACGTGGGCGTCCCGCCAGGCGTGAACGATCGCTGACCTCGGACGGGACGAGGGAGGTCGGTCGGACGCGATGGTCCGGCAAGCGGGGAGACGGCCCAGTGAGGCGGAGTGCCGGTCAGGCGCTGGGCTCGTGGCCTGCCTCGCCGCCCTCCGATGCCGAAGCGCCCCGGGTGTCTTGCGCTGGTGGATCGACGCGGCGCATCCGGGCATACGTGGGGTTGGAACGGACGCTGTCGCGCAGGTGCTCGGGCCGCGTGGCCAGGTAGCGCTGCGTCGTCTGGAGGCTGGCGTGGCCCAGCAGGGCCATGATCTCCACGGGGTTCGTGCCGTTCTCGACCAGGCTCGTGGCGAACGTGTGGCGCAGCGCGTGGACCAGCGCCCCCGGTGCCCGGCGCGAGTTGATCCCGGCAGCCCGGTAGGCCCGCCGCACGAGGTGGCTGAGCTGGTCCACCGTCATCGGCTGGCCACGGTCGGAGACCCAGAGGGGTGCGTTCGGGGGAGCGGACCAGGGGTCGTGGGGGTGACTGCGCCCGCGTGTGGGGAAGCGGACCCAGCGCTCGGCCAGGTAGCTCTCGATGGCACGCTCGAGGAGCGGATCGATCGGGACCGCCCGGTACTTGTCGCCCTTCCCGTGACGCACAGTGACCTGACGGGCCCCGCGGCCGCCCTCGAGGTCGTCGATCGTGAGGGCCAGGAGCTCAGCTCTGCGCAGCCCGGTGACGGCGAGTGTTGCGATGACGGCGTAGTCGCGGGCGGGCCAGGGACGCCGCGCCGGCACGTCCCCCCGCGCCAGCGTGTCGACGAGCCGGTCCATGTCGGCCTCGGTGAACGCGTGCGGCGCGTTGCGGCCGGGCCGCGGCCGGGGGACCGAGTCCATGGGGTTGGCCTCCAGCAGGCCCTCGGTCACCAGTTCGCGGCAGAAGCGGTTCCAGGTCGACCAGGCCCGGGCCACAGAGGCCTTGGCGTGGCTGTCGGCGTAGGCGGCGAAGGCGTGGCGCAGGCGCGTGGGGCGCAGGTCGTCGCGCAGGACCTCGGAGTCGGGCGCGTCCGGGACCGGGCGGTCTCTGCCCGCGGTGGTTCGGCGCTCCGCGGGGGAGCGGCCCACTGCCGGGGCGGGGAGGTCCGCGGGGGAGTGGGGCATGGCCGACGAGCGGGCAGAGGCAGGGCAGTGAGTGTCCGCCCGCGCCGGCCCGGCACCGGCCAGGAGCTCGGCGATCAGGCGCAGGTCCGTGCCGTACGCAGCGACGGTGTGCGGCGACGGCTTCCCGGCGCGCAGTCCGACGAGGAAGCGCTCGATGGCGGCGTCCAGCGGGTCCACGCCCGGCGACGCTACCGGCACAGGGGGGGCCGCGGGCTCAGGCGAGGCCCTCGCGATTCCGGCGGTCGCTGTTCCGCCGTCGCGAATGCCCCGTCGCACCGCGTGCGACAGGGGGAGCGGCCACCCCGTGCTGCACCACGAGCGGCATCGCAAGCTGTCGCACTGCCCTGACGACGACCGGGGTGGCGCCTCGGCCGGGGACCACACGGCTGGCCACGCCGACCTCATCTGATCAGCACGTACCCCGTGAGCGACACCGAGACCAGGCTCACCAGGATGAGCGGGACGCCGAACAGGGAGAAGTCCCGACTGCTGTACCGGCCGGGCTTCATCACCATGAGGTTGCTCTGGTGGCTGAAGGGGTTGATGAACGTGAACGAGATGCACGTGCCGATCAGCGCGAGCAGGATCGTCGCGTTGAGATCCATCGAGGTCGCGATCCCGACGGCGACCGGCGTCAGGATCGAGGCGGCCGCAGCGTTCGTCACGAGGTTGGTCAGGATGGCCGTCGCGATGGCGAAGTCGATGACCACCAGTGCCGGGCTGCCGGCCGACAGCGTGGTGATGGTCTGTGCCAGCAGGTCGGCGAGGCCCGAGCTGACCACGATCGCGCCCAGGCCGATCGATCCGGCCAGCACGAAGAGCACGTTCCAGTCCAGGGCGCGTGCCGCCGACCGTGGCGTGAGGACCCGCATGAGGACCATGAGCACGGCCCCGGTGAACGCGGCCAGCTCGACGGCGAGCAGACCGAGGGACGCGCAGAGGATGACCGAGCCCAGGATGAGCAGGGCGATCCAGGTCTTGCGGGGCTGAGGCGCCTTGCCGGCCACGTCCTGCCACATCGCCAGGTCGTTGTGGGACCCCAGCACCTCGGCGTGCGCTGCCGTGACGTAGCAGGTCATCCCAGGCAGGGCGGGGCTCTGGTGCAGGGGCCTGTGTGTCTGCGCGGCGACCACGTTCACGCCCTCGACCTCGAGGTTGGCCAGCGTGCCGTGCTCACCGGCCGACACGGAGGCCGCATACAGGCGCTGGGGGGCCAGTCCGAATCGGGGGCTGGCCCAGAGCGCACGGACGCCCCGCTCGGTCGCCGAGTAGACGAGCAGGTCACCGGCCCGGATGGGCTCGGTCGGCGGCAGGTCGTGACCGTCGCGACGCACGGACTGGAGGGTGAACTCCTGGGTGCGTTCGAGGCCCAGAGTGACCGCCTTCCGGCCGATCGCGTTGGCCCGCGCCGCGATGGGGAGCTCCACGCGCCAGTCCTGGGCTCGGGCCTGGCTGGTGGTCTCGCCGCGGAGCATCCGGGGGCCGGTGTAGGCCAGGACGAGCCAGCCCACCAGCGCCACGGGCAGTGCGACCGGGGCGAACGAGAGCATCGTCATCTCGACGCCGAGGGGCTGGGCCAGCCCGGCGATGATCAGGTTCGAGCTGGTGCCGATGAGGGTGATCGATCCGGCCAGCGTGGTCGCGTGCGTGATCGGCAGCAGGACCTCGCGGGCCGGGATGTTGCGCGTCTGCTGGAGCTCGCGCGTGGCCGGGATGAGCATGGCGACGATCGGGGTGGTGTTGATCAGTGCCGAGAGCAGGCCGATCGGACCGACCAGACGGGCGAAGGCTGCGCGCGCCGTCTCGACACCGAAGAGCATCCGCCACGTGACACGTGTGACGACCCCGGTGTGGACGACGCCCTTGGCGATCACCAGCATCCCGGCGACCGTGATGACACCGCCGTTGCTCAGGCCAGAGGCGAGCTCCTCCACGGGGGTCAGGCCGGTCACGCCGGCTATCGCGATGGCGGTGGCCAGGGCCAGCACGGCGGGGACCCGGCCCGACGCCATCGCCACGAGCGTCCCGAGGACGAGGATCGCGGCGAACAGCATCATGATGTCGATGCATACCAGCCACCGCCCCGTGCTGGCAGTGCAGGGAGTTCATCTCGTGTTTGCCTGCTGGATTTGCCTCGGACGCCAGGACGTACGTGCCCCGGGGAGGCTCGCTCACGCCAGGGTGAAGCCGTAGAGCCGGCCCGTTCCCCCCTCCTCGTCACCCAGGAGCCGGTATCCCAGGTGCTCGTAGAAGCCGATCGCGCGCACGTTCGTCGCCCGCACACCCAGGTGCACCCCGGGCACGCCACGGCCGGCGAGCTCGGCATGGATGGCGCGGATGAGCCGACCGCCGCCGCCGGCTCCCTGTGCCTCGGGCAGGAGATTGATGTGCAGGTGGGCGGGGAAGTCCGCCTGCAGCTGGTCCGATGTCCGCTCAGGACGGTGGATGAGCCGGATCAGGGAGGCGTCGGCCGACCGTTCGCCGTCGCGGGGCAGTGCGTGGCGCGACCGGAGCGCCGGCCACCAGTGGGACTCGCACCAATCCTCGAAGGCGCGCGAGTCCGGCGTGGCCACGCAGAACCCGACGGCTCGCGAGCGGTGCAGCAGGACCCGACAGGCGGACGGATCGGCGATCACGTAGGGGCCGGCGTAGACATGGCCGATCAGGTCGGGGTCCTCAGGAAGGGCGGCTGGACCGGTGGCGCTGCCGTCCTCCTCGGCCAGCATCGCGATCCGGTACATCGCGGGAAGGTCCGCGACGGTCGGGATCGCCAGCGCCGGGGCCATCCGGGCAGCGTAGGCCGCGTGCGACAGGGTGGGGCTGCGTGACCCCAATGCCTGGGCCCCAACCCCTCCTGAAGCACACATAATGCACGTTATGAGTACGATAGGGGGGTTGCCGAGCCCGCCGGTCGAGCCCAGAGCCCGCCGGTCGAGCCCGTCGAGCCCAGAGCCCGCCGGTCGAGCATGTCGAGACCAGAACCCGCCGGTCGAGCCCGTCGAGACCAGAGCCCGCCGGTCGAGCCCGTCGAAACCAGAGCCCGCCGGTCGAGCGGTCGGGACCTGCCAACCGGCGCGGGTTGCGAGGGGGCCCTTGGCCCGTCGAAGGCCAACGTCAGCGCCGAGAGCTGCTCTTCCCGCCGACCATCGCTTCGGCGACCCCGACGAGCAGCACGGCGGCGCCCACAGCGGCCACGAACCCGATGATGTTCAACTCCCAGATGGACCCGGTCCCGAGCACGGACGCGATGAGACCACCGATGATCGAGCCGACCACGCCGAGGCCGAGGGTCGCGAGGATGCCCAGGTCCTGCTTGCCGGGCTTGATGAGCCGTGCGAGAGCGCCGATGATCAGGCCGGCGACGAGGAAACCAATCATGTGATGCACGGTACCTGCACCATGACTGTCCGGCACGCGATCGTGCCGCTGCCTGGCACACGACGCTGACTCTGGTACCCAGGCCCGCTCTCCTCCGGCACCCAGGAGTACCCGGAGCCCCTCGATGGGCCGCCGGGTACATCGGCTGGGTGGTCGGGGCGGTCACGACGCGCGGGGTCTCGACGGGCTCGACCGGCGTGGGCCCAATGGTCGGTCGAGCTTGTCGAGACCAGGGCCCGAGACCCCAGCGCAAGCGGGCGGGCACTGGGTGTCGACGGGCTCGACCCGCGTGGGCCC
>CAZWXF010000049.1:0-20099 GCA_964638055.1 uncultured Bifidobacteriaceae bacterium
CGTGTCTCCCTACCCCGTTTGCCTGCTGCGCGACGCCCGGACATGGCACCTCGCTACGTTCTCGTCGCTCGCCGGGCCACCAGCCCGACTCCCTCCTCCGCCTTGCGATGCACCATGCCGAACGCCGCTCGCTAGGCAGGGGTAGGGAGACACGCCCTAGCGTGAGGCCCGTGCCCACCGCCTACGACCCGGTCGACGAGCAGCGTTGGGCCACGGAGGCACCCAAGAGCGCCCAGCGGTCGGCCTTCGCCCGAGATCGCGCTCGCGTGCTCCACAGCGCCGGCTGGCGGCGCCTGGCGGCCAAGACCCAGGTCATGATCGCTGGCGAGGGCGACTTCCCCCGCACCCGGTTGACCCACTCGCTGGAGTGCGCGCAGGTGGGCCGCGAGCTGGGTGCGGCGCTCGGGTGCGATCCCGACCTCGTCGAGACGGCGTGCCTGGCCCACGACCTGGGCCATCCGCCCTTCGGCCACAACGGCGAGGACGCCCTCAACCTGTTCTGCCGAGACGCCGGGGGGTTCGAGGGCAACGCGCAGACGCTGCGCATCCTCACGCGGTTGGAGGCCAAGGCGTTCGGCGGCCCCGGCGGCGGCCCCACCCGCTCCGTGGGCCTGAACCTGACCCGCGCGAGCCTGGACGCCGCAACCAAGTACCCGTGGCCGCGACGACCGGGGACCCGCAAGTTCGGCGTGTACGACGACGACCTGGCCGTCTTCACGTGGCTGCGCCTCGCGGCGCCGGAGGGGGTGCGCTCCTTCGAGGCCCAGGTCATGGACTGGGCGGACGACGTCGCCTACAGCGTCCACGACCTGGAGGACGGCATCCACGGCGGGTTCATCGATCCGGGTGCCCTGCGCGACGCCGAGATCGTCACGCAGGTCGAGCAGGCAGTGACCGAGACCTACTGGCCCGACGGCAGGGGCGAGCAGGTCACGCCGGCCATCGAACGGCTGCTGGCCCTGCCTGAGTGGCCTGCCTCCTACGCTGCGAGCCTGCGTGACCTAGCAGCCCTCAAGCTCCTGACCAGCACGCTCATCGGACGGTTCACCGCGGCTGCCCAGGTCGCGACGCGTCGGGCGCACGGCCAGGAGCAGCTGCGCCGCTTCGGGGCGAGCCTCGAGGTGCCCGACGACATCCGGATGGAGGTCGCGGTGCTCAAGGCACTCGCCCTCGTCCTGGTGATGCGCAGGTCCGGCTCCGCCCTGGCCTACGAACGCCAGCAGCAGGTGATCCAGGAGCTGGCCGAGGCCCTGTGCGACAGGAGCCCGGAGGCGCTGGAGCCGCACCTGCGCCCTGCGTGGGAGGCGGCCAGCAGCGACGCCTCGCGCGTCCGGGTGGTCGCCGACCAGGTCGCAAGCCTCACCGACACCTCCGTGATCGCCTGGCATGCCCGACTCTGCCCCTGATCGAGCGCAGACTCCCGCGAGAGGCCGTTCCCCAGAGCGGAGCTGTGCCCACGGCCGGGTCCCGCCCCCAGCACGCATGCCCGTCCCCCGCCCCCGGGCTCACGCGCGCCGCCCCGCCCGGCCCCCGCGAAACGGCCCGAGGCGCCGGCTCCGTGGGGAACCGACGCCTCGCGTCCGTCTGCGGCCTGCAGCCGCGCTGGTCAGCGGCTGTCGCTGCCACCCCCGCTGCGGAACAGCGTGGCCCGGCCGGCCTCCAGCCGCGCCACGGGCACGCGGAACGGCGAGCAGGACACGTAGTCCAGGCCGACCTCGTCGAAGAAGTGCACCGATTCCGGGTCACCGCCGTGCTCGCCGCAGACTCCGAGCTTGATCTCCGGGCGCGTCGCCCGCCCGGCCTCGACAGCGATCCGCACCAGAGCGCCCACGCCGTCGCGGTCGATCGACTCGAACGGCGAGACGCCGAAGACGCCCTTCTCCAAGTAGGTCGCGAAGAAGCCGCCCTCCACGTCATCGCGGCTGAAGCCCCAGGTCGTCTGGGTGAGGTCGTTCGTGCCGAACGAGAAGAACTGCGCTGCCTCGGCGATCTGCCCGGCGGTCAGCGCGGCACGCGGCAGCTCGATCATCGTGCCGATCGGGAAGGAGAGCTCGCTGCCCGTCGTCGCGGCGACGTCGGCCAGCACCCCCTCGGACTCCTCCTTGATGAGCTCGAGCTCCTGGACGGCGCCGACGAGCGGGATCATGATCTCCGCCTGCGGATCGCCGCCTGCCGCCTTGCGAGCTGCTGCCGCCTCGGCCAGCGCCCGCACCTGCAGCGCGAAGAGACCTGGGATGACCAGGCCCAGTCGCACGCCACGCAGGCCCAGCATCGGGTTCGACTCGTGCAACCGCTCGACCGCCTCCAGGAGACGCAGCTCGTCGGCGTGCTCATCCCCACGCTCCTCCGCCCGGGCGACGGCGACCGCCAGGTCGACCCGGTCGGGCAGGAACTCGTGCAGCGGCGGGTCGAGCAGCCGGATGGTCACGGGCAGGCCGTCCATGGCCTCGAGGATCTCCTCGAAGTCCTGCCGCTGGAACGGCAGCAACCCGGCAAGGGCCTGTTCGCGCTCCTCGTCGGACTCGGCCAGGATCAGGCGCTCCACGTACTGCTTGCGCTCGCCGAGGAACATGTGCTCGGTCCGGCACAGCCCGATCCCCTGCGCCCCCATGCGGCGGGCGCGGGCGGCGTCCTCCGGGGTGTCGGCGTTCGTGCGCACCTTGAGGGCCCGCACGGAGTCGGCGTGGGAGATGATCCGGTGCACTGCGGAGACGAGCTCGTCGCCGCTGTCCGGGCCGAGACGCCCCTCGAAGTACTCCACGACCGGCGAGGGGACGACAGGGATCTCGCCGAGGAAGACCTCACCCGTCGCCCCGTCGATGGACAGCGGGTCCCCCTCGTGGATCGTCACGCCGCCGGGGCCCTCGGCCACCTTGCCCAGCACGTCGACCCTGAGCTCGTCGGTGCCGCAGACCGCGGTCTTGCCCATCCCGCGGGCCACGACGGCCGCGTGGCTGGTCTTGCCGCCCCGGCTGGTGAGGATGCCGGCTGCGGCGACCATGCCGGCCAGATCCTCCGGGGTCGTCTCACGGCGGACGAGGATCGTCGGGATGCCCTCCGCTGCCCGCGCCACGGCGGTCTCACTGTCGAAGACGGCCTGCCCGACCGCGGCGCCCGGGGAGGCCGGGATGCCCTTGGCCACCACGGTCTTCTCCGTGGCCGCGAAGCGCGGGAACATCAGCTGGACGAGCTGGGCGCCCGAGACCCGGCGAACGGCCTCGTCCATGTCGATGACGCCCTCGTCGACGAGCTGGACCGCGATCCGGAACGCCGCGCCCGCCGTCCGCTTGCCCACGCGGGTCTGGAGCATGAACAGCTTGCCGTGCTCGACCGTGAACTCGATGTCGCACAGGTCCCGGTAGTGCTGCTCCAGCGTGTCCATGTTGCGGATCAGGTCCGCATGGGCCGCCTCGTCGAGGCCCGCCATGTCGTCGAGGGACAGTGTGTTGCGGATGCCAGCGACGACGTCCTCGCCCTGGGCGTCCGGCAGGTAGTCGCCGTAGTGGCCCCTGGCGCCCGTCGCAGGGTCGCGCGTGAAGGCCACACCCGTGCCGGAGTCGTCGCCGACGTTGCCGAAGACCATCGCCTGGACGTTGACCGCGGTGCCCAGGTCGGCGGGGATGCGCTCCTGGCGCCGGTAGAGCTTGGCGCGGTCGGTGTTCCAGGAGTTGAACACCGCGGTGATCGCACGATCGAGCTGCTCGCGCGGATCCTGCGGGAAGTCAATCCCCACCTCCGTCTTGACGATCTCCTTGTAGGCGGCGACCAGACCCTTCAGATCCTCCACGCCCATGTCGATGTCCTGCGCGGCGCCCGCCTTGCGCTTGGCCTCGTCGATCGCGTGCTCGAAGTGGTGCCCCTCGATGCCCAGGACGGTCTTGCCGAACATCTGGATGAGGCGGCGGTAGGAGTCCCATGCGAACCTCTCGTCGTCGGCCACTGCGGCCAAGCCGGGCACGGCCTCGTCACTCATCCCGATGTTCAGGACGGTCTCCATCATGCCGGGCATGGAGAACTTCGCCCCCGACCGGACGGACAGCAGCAGCGGGTTGGCCGGGTCGCCGAGCGTGCGGCCCAGCTTCTCCTCGAGCTTGTGCAGCTGCTCGGTGACGCCCTCGGACAGCTCCGGGGGGACCGAGCCGCCCTCGAGGTAGACGCGGCAGGCCTCGGTGGTGACCGTGAAACCGGGCGGGACGTTCAGCCCGATCTTGATCATCTCGGCGAGGTTGGCCCCCTTGCCGCCGAGTAGGTCCTTCTGGTCCTTGTCGCCCTCGGCGAAGTCGTAGACATAGCGCACCATTGAGCCCTCCCGGCCTGTGATGGGATTCTGAGACGCGAGCCACATTACTCGTCGCGCCTTGTGCGGGGAGGCTGAAGGCCAGGGCTCTCGAACGGCGGATCGGGCGTCAGTGCACCGGAGGACTCACGCGTTCGGCGTGCGGGCCGCAGGCAGGTGACAATCGGGACGTGTCGATGCCCGTTGGAACGGATCCCCGCTCGGGGGCGGGCGACCGGCATGCTGCTCCCGACCTGTCCCTGCCCCGCATCGGCGGCCGGACCATCGACCCGCCCGTCGTCCTGGCGCCGATGGCAGGCATCACGAACCGGGCGTTCCGTCGTCTGTGCAGGGAGTCCGGCGCGGGCCTCTACGTGTGCGAGATGATCACGTCACGGGCCCTCATCGAGCGCAACGCGGAGACGATGGACCTGATCCGCTTCGACTCCGACGAGGACCCCCGCTCACTCCAGCTGTATGGCACGGATCCGCTGGTGGTGGCTGCCGCCGTGCGCATGATCGTCGCCGAGAACCTCGCCGACCATGTCGATCTGAACTTCGGCTGCCCCGTCCCGAAGGTCACCCGCAAGGGGGGCGGGGCTGCCCTGCCGTGGAAGCGCGACCTGTTCCGCAGCGTGGTCGCCGGTGCCGTCGGGGCGGCCGACGGCCGGGTGCCGGTCACGGTCAAGATGCGGATGGGCGTGGACGAGGACCACCAGACCTACCTCGACGCCGGGCGGGCTGCCGCACAAGAGGGCGCCGCCTGGGTCGCCCTGCATGCCCGCACGGCCGCCCAGATGTACTCGGGCTCGGCACGATGGGATGCGATCGCCCTGCTCGTGGACGAGCTGGCACACAGTGGGGTGCCCGTCCTGGGCAACGGCGACATCTGGACCGCCGCCGACGCGCTGGCCATGATCGCGGCCACGGGTTGCTCCGGCGTGGTGGTCGGGCGCGGCTGCCTGGGCCGGCCGTGGCTCTTCGCCGAGCTGGCCGCAGCCTTCTCCGGCGCGCCCGCCCCGCCCCTGCCCCGCAGCGGGCAGGTGTGCGCGACTCTGCGCCGCCACACCGAGCTCCTTGTCGACATGCGCGGCGACGAGCAGGCCGGGTGCCGCGACATCCGCAAGCACGTGTCGTGGTACCTCAAGGGCTTCCGGGTCGCCCAGCCGGTCAGGGAGGCTCTCGGCACCGTCGGCTCGCTGGCCGAGCTGGACGACCTGCTGGGGCGCATCGACCCGGACCAGCCCTTCCCGAACGACGTGGCCTCGGGCCCGCGGGGTCGCACGTCCGCGCAACGTCGGGTCGCTCTGCCGGACGGCTGGCTGGACTCACCCCTTCTGGAGTGCGGCACGGACCTCTCGATGGCCGAGATCGGCGTGAGCGGCGGCTGATCCGGACCCGTCCGCGCTCCGCACGCCCACCTATTCTCGGACCCCGCTCCGGCTCACCCGCTCGATCGCAGCCTGGAGGACTCCGGGCATCCGCGACTCGATGGTGGCACCGAACCGTTCGACCAGGCGGGTGAACTCCGCGAGATCGGCCTCGGACCACTCGGCGAGCATCATGTCGATCGCCCAGGTCCGGATGCTGGAGCTCTCCCGGACGACAGCCTCACCGGTGGGCGTGAGATCGACCACGGTGCGACGACGATCGGCCGGATCGCTGCTCCGCTCGATCAGTCCCTCGGCCTGCATGTCCACCAGCAGCCTGCTCGCGGTCGAGTGGTCCAGCTCGAGGGCCGCGGCCACGTCCTTCACGGTCACCGTCGGATGCGGCTCGGCCAGGGCGTGCAGGTCCGACACGGCCAGGCAGGCCATCACCTTGGCGAGGTCGACGCTGTGGTCCAGCGCCGGGATCGGCACCGCGACGATCTCGGGCCGGACGACGGAGCGGCGCATCCGCAACAGGGCACGGTCCAGTCTCTGGAGGGTCTCCGGGTCGTGGATCCGGTCATCCGGCAGCGCTGGTTCCAGGTGTCCGGCGCCTTGTGACATCGGGCACTCCCTCCCTCGAGCATTTTGCATGTGCGACACACACAATCTACCCTTCCAAGAGTTGTGTGTGTGACACACGTACTTTTCTTCGGACCAGGAGGGACCGTGGGACCTTTTTCTCGATGGGCGGTGCGCCGCCCCTGGCCAGCGCTCGGCGTCTGGCTGCTGATGGCGGTGCTGATCGGCATCGGTGCGGCGAAGGTGGGCGGGTCGTACAACGACTCGTTCGAGCTGCCCGACACCGAGTCCGCGGCCGCGCAGGAGCTGCTCAGCCAGATCCCCGGCGTCGATGACGCCCTGACCACCGCCACCGTGAAGGTGGTCTGGAGCCCGGAGTCGGGCTCCGTCGAGGACAGCGCCGCGAAGGCTGCGGCGACCGGCCTGCTCACCGAGATCGCCGCCGTGCCGTCGGTGACCTGCGTCGTCACGCCGTACGGCGACCCCCTGGGCGAGTGCCCGGGACTCACGACGCCCGCCGGCGCCGCTCCGAGCGCGGATGCGGCGAAGGGGCAGACCCCGGGTGAGGGCGCAGCCGCGCCGCCCACCGCGGAGCAGGCCAAGGTCCTGGCGGGCATGGGCCCGGCGGGCATCAGCCTCGACAAGCAGGTGGCCTACGCGACGGTCTCGCTGGGCGCCCCGATCGGTGAGGTCCCCCTGGCCGACGCCCAGACGATCCTCGAAGCGGTCGAGGCTGCCAACGGGGTCGACGGGCTCACGGTCGGCGCGAGCGGACAGGCGCTGGACGCAGCCGCGGCGGAGCCCCCCAGCTCGGAGGGCATCGGCATCACGATCGCCCTGGTCATCCTGCTCTTCGCGTTCGGCTCGATCGTGGCGGCCTTCCTGCCGATCGTCGTGGCAGTGCTGGCCCTGGGCGTCGGACAGGCACTCGTGCTCATCGCTGCCAACTTCCTGTCCGTTGCCACATTCGCCCCGACGCTCGCGGCCATGATCGGTCTGGGCGTCGGCATCGACTACTCCCTGTTCGTCATGAGCCGGTACAAGCAGGCGCTGGAGGCCGGGCGTGAGCCGCGACCTGCGGCGATGGAATCGGTCCGGACGGCTGGCCGGGCGGTGCTCTTCGCCGCCATCACGGTGACGATCGCGCTCAGCGGACTGTTCGTGATCGGCTTCGAGTTCTTCAACGGTCTGGCCGTGGCCTCGATCGGGACCGTCCTGATGATGCTCATCGGCGCGACGTTCCTGCTCCCGGCGCTGCTGTCCCTGCTGGGCCGGCGGGCCTTCGCGCTGCGGATGCCGTGGACGCGGCGCGCCAGGACGCCTCACCCCCAAGGCGCCCCCCTGGCCCGGTACGGCCACTGGCTGGGGCGGCACTACCGCGTGGTAGGTGCTGCGGCCCTGGCACTCATGCTGGTCCTGGCGGTCCCGGTCGCGTCCATGCGGCTCGGATTCACCGACGACGGCGGTCGTCCCGAGGGCACTCCGGCCAGGATCGCCTACGACCTGATCGCCGAGGGGTTCGGCCCTGGAATCAACGGGCCCTTCACCGTGGCCGTCGAGACGGCGATCCCGGGCGACAACCCCTCCCTCGCCCAGCTCGCCGGCGCCCTGTCGGCGACCCCGGGCGTTGCGATCGCCGTTCCCCTGCCACTGGCCGAGGACTCCTCGATCACCGCCGTACAGGTCATCCCCACGACCTCGCCGCAGGATGAGGCGACGGCGGAGCTGCTGGACACCATGCGCGCGGACGTCATCCCGCCGGTCGCGGCGGCGACCGGGCTGACCGCCCATGTCGGCGGGATCCAGGCCATCACCGCCGACTTCACCTCGGTGCTGACCGACTCCCTGCCCATCTTCCTGCTCGTGGTCGTCGGGTTCGGCTTCCTCGCCCTGGTGCTGCTGTTCCGCTCGATCCTGGTCCCACTCACCGGGGTGCTGACCAGCCTGCTGTCGCTGGGGGCCGCCATGGGCCTCACCGTCGCGGTCTTCCAGTGGGGCTGGTTCGCCGAGCTGCTGGGCGTGCCGACCACCGGCCCGATCCAGCCGTTCCTGCCGATCATGGTCTTCGCGATCCTGTTCGGCCTGTCGATGGACTATCACGTCTTCCTCGTCAGCCGGATGCAGGAGGAATGGGGTCACACGGGCGACAACGCCCGTGCGGTCCGGCGAGGTCTGGCCGCATCAGGTCGGGTCGTGATGATCGCCGCGGCCATCATGATCAGCGTCTTCGCGGCGTTCGTCCTGAGCAACGAGCCGGTCATCAAGCTCTTCGGCCTTGCCCTGTCCACGGCCGTCCTGTTCGACGCGTTCGTGGTCCGGCTGGTGATCGTTCCGGCAGTCATGTCCCAGCTCCGGACGGCGAACTGGTGGCTGCCCCGCTGGCTGGATCGGCTCCTGCCCTCCGTGGTCATCGAGTCGGAGGAGGACACCGAGTTCGCCGCCGCCGAGATCGAGGACATCCCAGAGCAGGACGACGCAGCCGAGAGCCTCCCGGAGGATCGCGAGGTGACAGGGCTTCCCAGCTGACGTCCTGACTGTCGAAGCTGGACCTCCCGCCGGGTGCACAGGCTCGCGGGAGGTCCGGACTTCGGCGCTATCCGCGGGCCAGCGATTCCAGGCCGTCGAGGATGAGGTCCAGCCCGAAGCGCATCTCCTCCAGGGTGCCCAGCCCCTGGTCGAAGGCGCCTCGCTCCCACAGCCACGTCATCGCCGGGAACCTCGACCGCTCGTAGTACGTGCCCCAGAAGCTCGCGCGCGAGTTCCAGTAGGAGTCCGCGGAGACGCCGCTCTGGGCCGCCAGCCGGGTGTCGACGATGGCCCCGCGGGCGAGGGCGGACACGTGCCCCTCGACCAGGGATGCCGCGCGGGCGACCTGGTCGGGCTTGAGGCCGCTCAGGCAGAGGGCCCGGTACAGGTCCTCCTGGGCATCCAGGACGTTCGGGCCCAGCGGCGTGCGCCACTCGTTCGTCATCACCAGCCACGGATAGGCCTGGTACATCTGCCACGCCTCCTCCGCGATGCTGGCCACCTGTGCTCGCCACGTCAGCGAGGGGTCCGCGTGACGCCGGATCGCCCACGCGCGATCGACCATGAGCTCGAACAGCTCGTCACGCCCGGGCACGTAGGTGTAGAGGGTCATCACGCCGACCCCCAGCTCGGCTGCGACCTTCCGCATCGACACGGCCTCCGCGCCGTCCCTGCCGGCCAGGAGCATCGCCGCCGAGATGACGTCATCCAGGCTCAAGCGCTGTCGCGGGCCACGGGTGGCGGGGGGCGGGGGGTCCCAGAGCAGACGGATCATCCGCCGCCCCTCGGGCGTGCCCCACTGCTTCGGACTGGTGGGGTCGGGCGCCTGCTCCGCCGGATCGTCGGCACGGTCCGGATCGTCGGCACGGACCGCTTCGTCCGGCACGGGTCACCTCACTTGACCTGGAATCCGCACGCGTCCTTGCGCGCTTCTCCGTACACTGTATAGAGTACTCTTCTCGGTACATCGTACGGGTTCGACACCAGGGAGAACGATGATTCACACACGTGACCTGACCCGGGTCTTCCGGTCGGGCAAGGACACCATCGAGGCGGTCCGCGGGGTCAGCCTCGACGTGTCCGAGGGAGAGCTCGTGGCCTTCCTCGGACCGAACGGCGCGGGCAAGTCCACGACGCTGAAGATGCTCACCAGCCTGCTGGCACCCACCTCGGGCAAGGCCCTCGTCGCCGGCGTCGACGTGACCGCCGACCCAGCCGGAGTGCGCGCAAGGATCGGGTACATCGGCCAGAAGGACGGCGCGGGGCACAACTACCGCGTCTGGGACGAGCTTCGGCTGCAGGGCCGCTTCTACGGCCTCACCAATGCCCAGGCCGAGTCTCGGGGCCGGCACCTGCTTGAGACCCTCGACCTGACAGGCATGGAGATGCGGAAGGTGAGCACTCTGTCCGGCGGGCAGAAGCGCCGGCTGGACATCGCCCTGGGCCTGATCCACGAGCCGCCGCTGCTCTTCCTCGACGAGCCGAGCACCGGGATGGACCCCCAGAACCGGGCCAACCTCTGGGAGCACATCATCCGGCTGCGGGAGGAGCACGGCACCACGATCGTGCTCACCACTCACTACCTGGAGGAGGCCGACACGATGTCCGAGCGCGTCATCGTGATCGACCACGGCCGGATCATCGCCGACGACACCCCTGACCGGCTCAAGGCCGAGCAGGCCGGCGATCGGGTACGCCTCACGGTGCACCCCGGCGATGCTCCGATCGCGCACCAGGTCCTCGCACGCAGCGCGACCGATGTCGACCAGGCCAGCGACCCGGACGGCGTGCGCCTGGATGCCCGTGTCGACAAGGGCACCAAGGCCCTGCCCGCCCTCGTGCGCGAGCTCCACGGAATGGGAGTCGAGGTCCTGGCAGCATCCGCGCACCAGCCGACCCTCGACGACGTCTTCCTCAACCTCACCGGCCGGAGCCTGCGCGAGGCCGCAGCAACAGGAGAGGCAGCAGCATGACCGCCACCGCCACCATCACCGCCCGGGCACTTCGTCCGGCCTCGGCCCTGGCCGACGTCAAGCTGGTCTGGCTGCGCGAGACGCTCACCATCGTCCGCGACCCGTTCTCGTTGGTGTTCTCGCTCCTGCAGCCGCTGGTGTTCCTGGCCCTGTTCGCGCCGCTGCTCAACGGTCTTGCCGGCGGGTCCGTCGGGACCGGGACCACACTTCAGTTCTTCCTGCCGGGCGTCATCGTGATGATCACGATGTTCGGCACTTCGATGACCGGGGCCAACCTGCAGTTCGAGATCATGACGGGCGCCTTCGAGCGGATACTGGCCACGCCCCTGTCGCGACCGGCATTGATGATCGGGCGGGCTCTCAAGGAGCTGACTCCCCTGGTCGTACAGGCGGCCATCATCACCCTGGTGGCGCTGCCGTTCGGGTTCCAGCTGTTCCCCGCGCACATCGCCGTCGGACTGCTGATCCTGGGGGTCTTCGGCGTCGGCGTCGGCGCGCTGTCCTACGCCCTGGCGATCGTCTCGCGCAAGACCGAGTGGATCTTCTGGATGGTCCAGCAGTCGCTGCTGTTCCCGCTGCTGATCCTGTCCGGGATGATGCTGCCGCTGGAGACCGGACCGGGGTGGATGCAGGTCGCCTCGAAGTTCAACCCGCTGACCTACATCGTCGACGCCGAGCGGATGCTCTTCGCCGGATCGGTTGGCACCGACGTGCTCTGGGGTGCGGTGGCGGCTCTGCTCACGGCGCTGATCGGGCTATGGGTCGGGGTCCGAACGGTGACCCGGGCCGACTTCTGATCCGGCCGAGGCGCGTGCGCGGCGGGGCGGCCGGCGCCTCCCGCGGCTTCCGCTCGGCACGCCGCTGATCCGACCGATGCCCGTGCTCGCCGGGGGCGGCTGCCGAGGCCTCCGCTCGGCGCGCACGACGTGTGTGGTATCCACCTTGCCGCAGATCGCCGGGGCGACGAAGGGTCCGGGCGGACCCGCCAAAGCGGGCATCCGGGGCAACAGGCAACACCCGGTGTGGGACGCCTACGGTGTCGGCGTGCCATCCGGTCGAGCTCCCCGACTCGTCGGGTTGATCCTCGCCGTGGCGTGCGTTGCCGGATTGCCCCTGCCGGCGCCCGCCTCCGGCGCCCTGCCGACGCCCACGATCGCACCGTCGCGCACATCGCTCCTCGGGGACGCCGTGGTGGCCGTCTCGGTGGCCACCGTCTGGAGCGACCCGAGCGCTCCGCGAAAGGTCGACGCCCGCGCCTTGAAGAGCCCTGCGAACGTGTCGGGGTGGCTCAGCGGACTCGGGACGAGCGCACGCCGTGGTCTCGGTGGGCGCGTGGAGACCCAGGTCCTCTATGGGCAGCGGGTGACGGTCCTCGGTCAGCGCGGTTCCTGGGCGCGGGTGGCCGTCGTCGGTCAGCCGAGTCCGAAGTCCGCCCAGGGCTATCCAGGGTGGATCCCCACTGCTCAGCTGACCCCGGCATCCACGTCGACGTCCGAACGCGAGGCAGTCGTGACCCGGCCCACCGCCTGGGCGTACACCCGAGCGTCCTTGACCGGGCGCGTCGTGAAGCTCTCCTACGGCACGCGGCTGCCGGTCCTGTCCCGATCGGCGCGGGCCGTGTCTGTCGCGGGTGCAGGGGGCCATGGCCTCTGGCTGCCGGCGAAGCACGTCGCGGTGGTCGCCACTGGGGCGCCCGCACGGAAGGCAACAGGCGCGGCAGTGGTCGCCGAGGCACGCCGGTTCCGCGGACTGCCCTATCTGTGGGGCGGGACGTCCGGCTACGGATTCGACTGCTCCGGTCTCACCCACGCGGTGTACGCGCAGTTGGGGGTGACCATCCCACGCGACGCCACGCCCCAGTTCGCCACGGGCCGGGCGGTGGAGCGCGTAAGGGACCTGCGACCGGGCGACCTGGTCTTCTTCCGCGACTCCCGTGGTTCCCTCCATCACGTGGGCATCAGCCTCGGCGGAGGCCGGATGATCCACTCCCCCCGATCCGGGCAGCCGGTCCAGCTCGCCTCCCTCACCAGCGGCATCTGGGCCCGTGAGTTCGCGGGAGGCCGCCGACTCCTGTGAGCCCGGCTGGATCGTCGCTCTGCCGGCGGCCTGGGCCGCGCCTGTGGACTCGCCACGGTCAGCAGCAGCACACTTCGTGCCATGACTCCGAAGCCCGAGGAAGTCGCTGACGTCGAGGCGTTGGCCGACGCCATGCTCGCAGTGATCGAGCAGGACATCGATCAGGACCGTTCGCCGGAGGACAGCCGCGTGCCCGAGGCCCTTCTCACTGCGGTCGAGGTCGGTCAGCGGCTCGGCATGGACTTCGTGCGCCGCTACAACCGTCTGGAGATCGACGGCGACCTGCGGACCCCGTCAGAGCCGACGCTCTTCGTGGCCAATCACGGGTTCGGGAGCATCTTCGACCTCAACGTGTTCGCCATCTTCGCCGCCTTCGAGGCCCTCGAGCTCGATCGCCGGGTCACGATCCTCACCCACCAGATCGCCTGGACGCTGATGGTCGGCCCGCTCATCGAGCAGTTCGGAGCGACCCCGGCGAGTCGGGAGGCGGCACTGGCGGCTTTCGCCCGGGAGGAGCACGTCCTCGTCCTGCCCGGGGGCGACATCGAGGCGTTCAAGCCCTACAGCCAGAAGGACGAGATCGTCTTCCTGGGCCGGACCGGATTCGCCCGCCTCGCCATCGACGCCGGCGTGCCGATCGTCCCGATCGTGACTGCCGGAGCCGGGGATTCCGCCTACGTGATCTCCGACGGGCAGCGCCTCGCCAGGGCCCTGAAGCTGGACAAGACGCTGCGCGCGAAGGTGCTGCCCGTGTCGGTCACGGTTCCCTGGGGCCTGAACATCGGTGCTGCGGGCGTCCTGCCCTACCTGCCCCTGCCCGTGAAGCTGCTGACCGCCGTCATGCCGCCCATTCACGCGCTCGACGGAGAGACACCCGACGGCCTGGCAAGCCGGGTCGAGCAGCAGATGCAGCAGCGCCTGACCGAGCTCGCCGCCCAGCGCCGCGCCTGATCCCCGGACCTCCCCGGAAACACCCCACCCGGAAACACCACACCCGGAAACGCCAGAGGGGAGGCCCCACGTTTCCGTGGCGGGCCTCCCCCTGTGGTCGAGACGATCAGATCGCGCGAACGTTGTCCGCCTGCGGGCCCTTCTGACCCTGGGTCACGTCGAACTCGACGCGCTGGTTCTCCTCCAGGGAGCGGTAGCCGCTCGCTGCGATGGCGGAGAAGTGGACGAACACGTCCGGACCTCCGGCATCCTGCGCGATGAAGCCGAAGCCCTTCTCGCTGTTGAACCACTTCACGGTGCCTTGTGCCATGTGCATTTTCCTCTTCGAGGTGAGTGTGCGGGGCTCACCAACGGTCGGGCCCCGGGCTGCCGTGAAGATGTCCCTTATACGACGACGCCCGGCGGTGGCACCGCGGGCGTCGTGGAACGAGCGAGGTCTTTCTGCAACCTCCACCAGTCTACCCCGAGATCGGCCCCGTCCCCGCCATGGGGCGACCGCCGGCCGGGCGTGTCCGAACAGTTCGCCCGCGAGCCACGGGGCGGGACGTGGCGCGGTCGTGTTCCCCGCTCACCCCTCCGCCCTGGCCCGTCTGCGTAGTCGATTCCACCCATCGATTTGTTCGAATCGACCATGCAGGCACGCACATGCTTGGCGCGGTTGAGCCCCGGTCACGACCTTCCCGCCCACAGTCCCGGTGCCGCCGACCACGAGCAGGAGCGCGTTCTCATCCATGGCCATCCTGTGGGCTTGCCGACGTGCAGTGGTGGACCTCGCTCCGACGTCCAGCTCACTGCACATCAGGGGGATCGCCGGTATCGGTGACGCGCGACCGCGGCTCCGCATCGTGCCGGTCGCGCGCGCCGTGGCGTGCGATTCGCGCCCGAGCAGCCTTGCACGCGAATCACGAAGTAGTCCGGATCGCCGCGGTCGACGTTCCGCGCAGTCCTCGTCGAATGTCGGCCCAGGAACGCTCGACCCACTCGAGCAAGCCCGCGGTGCCAGCCATGTCGGACCACGTGCCGTCGAGGGGCGCGGCGCAGGAAACGGGAGAGCGCGGCCTGCAGCAATGCGGAAGGACCGCAGGAGTGCCCCTGACCGCCACAGGCCAGGTCCGCGCTCCAGGTCAGTTGCGGAGCCGCACGCGAAGAACCGCGCCTCCATCGACCGTCGGAACGGCCGATCTCACCCCTTCATCCGCACCAGGTCCACGGAAGAAGTCCTCGCCAAGGCCAGCAAGACTTCAAGGAGGCACCAATAGCCTACGAGGGCCGACCCAGCGCCGCCTGACAGTTGGGAGCATCTGCCCTGCCAGTCATGGGGTCAATGCGAAGAGCCACAGGATCGGCGGTATACGCTGATCCCTTCATCAAGGCTGGACGCGATCTCCAATTCGTAACGGGGCACAATGCGCACACTTCACCTGCATGTCGGAGCGACGAAGACCGGAACGTCGGCCCTCCAATTCTTCTTCGAGAACAATCGGGATTGGCTGGGCGAGCAGGGAATCGCGTACCCGCAGGGGCCGCACCGGCCTGATTCCATCACCATGATATCCAGTGGCAATGGCGGATGGCTTCACGACTGCATGAAGCGCGGCGGGTCGTGGCAGGAGTTCAGCGATCAGCTTTCCGCTGGTGGGGCTACGGGCGACATCCTCCTCAGCAGCGAATCGTTCTCGTTCGCCGCTCCAGACGGGGTCAGGGCGGCGCGTGACTTCCTGTCGTCCAAGGGGTTCGAGATGCGCCCCTTCTTTCTCGTCCGCAATCCCGACGAGTGGTTCATCTCCGCGTACCAACAGCATGTCAAACGGCAAGCATACTTCCGAAGCTACGAGGACTTCTGCGGAGATCTTCCCGAAGGCGTGGTTCGGGGAGCGAACTGGCGCCTGGGCTTCGAAGCAACCATCGAGAACTACGAATCGGTACTGGGCGACGGATCGGTCCGCGTACTATCCTATGAGGCCGCCAAGCCCGACATCGTTCGATACGTTGCACTGCGCGCCCTCGGTATTTCCGCCGATTTGCCGGCCTTCGAAAACCGGCAGGTGAACAGATCGCTGACCCCGTTGGAGCTCGAAGTCCTGCGCTCGGTCAACCGGCATTTGTCAGCTCGCGGACTCGCGGGGGGCGCCATTGCGGAACGTGGCACGCGGATGAGCGACGACCTGATCGGCTATCAGCTGGAGCTCGACAGCCAGGACAGGTACGTCGCTCCCATGCCAGCGGAAGTCGTCCAAAGGCTTCGGCCCGCGGTCGAGCGCATCAACCGCCGGCTGGATCACGGATTCATCGACTTCGCGATCACCGACCGATCCCAGAGCCTCGACGCAGCCCAGAAGGAGGCCGCTCGCCTTATCGCCCTCAACCTCCTGAGGCTCGACGAGATGCGAGAACGCTACGAGCAGCTCGCCGGTCAGGTCCAATCGAACATCGTCGCCCGCGAGCGGGAACTTGCTGAGGCGGTTTCGCCGTTGGCCGCCGAGATCCGCCACATGCATGAGTCCCGCTCGTGGCGCATCACTGCCCCGCTGAGGGCAATCTCGTCCGCCATCAGAAGCGAAACCGGAGCATCCCGCTGAACGATGTGGAAGCGAAGCCTCCGCAGGAGACGCTGCCGTTGGAGGATCCGGAGCGGCCCGCGGGAGTGGACATGGGCTTCGTCGAGGTCGACGCCAAGAACGCGTCTATCGCCTGGCGGCCCGGGCCGGTCGACGTCGAACGCCACCTGCCGGCGAAGACACTCGGGGATCGCTGAGGCCGGCTGCCCGGCCAGGGGAAGGTGCGCTCGGCCACGTCACAGCCAGGAGGACTTCCATCCTGCGGGCATGGCTGTGGGATGCGCCCGGAGGCCCAGGCAGCGGCGGTACGCCGCGTGAATCCAGGCGGCTGGCGCATCAGCAGGGAACACCAGATCCGAAAGCCGTAGATCCTGCACGACTTCCCCGCGCTGGCAGCGTGCGGTGAGCTCCTGGCCATGCTCGGCGGTGTCGATCCCGTCGACACGGACGGTGGCGCCGACCACGGCGGCGGTGGTGGGCAGTCAGCGCCAGGGTGTCGCGGATCAGCCGGGCCCTGTTCGCCATCGTGGACCTCTTCACGCCTAACCATCCGCTGAGCTGGTCGGCGGTCGCATGCGGGGTCTGCGAAGGATCGAACACGAAGTTCAACTGGCCGACGGCGTACACGCTCCCGCGGCCCAGATCCCTTGGTCGCCGCGCATCAGCGGGGAGGGTCGCTGGCGGCCGAGTCTGGCGACGACTCTGCGACACCGGTCGGCATACTCCATATCCAAGTGCTCCATACAGACGATGTCGGTCACGGCCACGATCCGATCCGCGTACGGTCGCACCGCGTTGGGCACGTTCACCTGCTCCACCCCCCTCCCCGGTTCCGTCGATCGGTTCCCAGAAGTCCATGACGCCTGACCGACCCAGACCCCATCGGAGGTCGATCCGGCGCCGGCATATTCCTCCAGCGGTCCCGCCACATCCGCCAGAAGGCGTGGCTGTGGGCCGCTTCAATGCCTAACCGTAGGCGCGCGACTGGCGGCGCAGGGGGGCAAGTGCCGAGATGATGAGCCGGCCGGCCAACTCCGAAGCAGTGCACCGGACAAGTAGCCCGAAGGCAACGTCGGCGCCGCCTTGGCTGTGAGGATTTCAGCTGGCTACTTGCCAGCCACCGGTGGATGACTGGACAGGTAGTCCTGAATCCAGAGGAGTCGGAGCGCACGAGCAGGTCGATCTGGCCGTTTCCACGGATGCGGGCGAGGCGACCGCCTCAGTCGGACCGGGGCCGACGACCTCGGCCAGCGGATCAGGAAGCGTCTCAGCAGGCACCGGCTCCCCATCTTCACATCCAGGCGCGACGCCAGTGCCCAACTCCGCTCCGGCCAGCACGCCCGAGACGTCCACCCAGCAGGATGCAGCCGTCCCCGCTATCGACCAGCGGTGGCAGCCGTGGCCCCTTGGCAGAGCGGGCACCACCGGGCGCAGTTCATTGCAGGGCCCCGGTGATGAGGATGGCGCTGAGGAAGAACGCAGCCCACAGCCCGAACTGGATTTGGACCCAGAGCCCGATCCTGAGCCACACCTCGTCGTAGTCGTTCCCGCGAGCTTGGATGATCGCCGCCACGACGGCAATGGTGATGGCGAGGGCCCACCATGCGCCCATGGGCATGAATGCCTCGAGGTTCACCCTCGTGCCGCCTCGGTGGTCCTAGACAGATTGACGGGTCCGCGCCGCATCCTCAACCTTCGTGATTGCGCTCCCAAGACAACTCGGCGTATGTGCACGGCCATACGGTGTTCAGTTCCTTTGGATCGCGAGCAGCGAGTTCCCGAAGTCGGCACGACGCCTATCCAGCCTGCCGCAATAGCCAGTTGATGCCCCCTTGATCGCGTCTGTAAACCTTCCCTGCGCCGCGAGCAACTCGGGGTCGACCCTCCACCCACACGGGTCCACTTGGGCGCGCCAGCCGTGTAAGGGCCAGGACGGTCGACAGGCGGCGGAAGGATGCACCTCGGAAGTCAACGCCTCAGTGCACTACGAGGTCCGGAACGGCTATCGCTCCTGCGGGGAGCCAGTGAGCGGCGACATCGTGACGCAAGGCGATGTGCCTCGGCCGCTGCCGATGAAGTGCGGCCAATGGCCCGACCATTCATGTCGAACGCCTTCTCATCGGCTGCACCCTCGGCGTTCATTGGCTCAAGGCCTCGAGCTGAACGAGGGAGGATGCACGATCTGGGTCATTCCATTTCGTCGGGCTCTCCGTCTCGGCCAGGTCCGGCCAGGTACTTCGCCGACCTAGCCGATCGAGCGCCATCGGGAGCAGCGGTTGGCACGGCTCGCGCACTTACGGGATGGGCGGGGTGACACGCCCGCCATCCCGCAGATGCTCGGGCGGTCAGGTGCTGGCGCCCTGAGTGTTGTGCTGGTCCTCGGCCGCCGTGTCTAGGATCAACTGCACCCGCGCCAGGTGCTCTCTCAACTCGTGAAGTTCGCGCCTGGCCTGCGCCAGGCTGTCGCCATTCTGCGCCGCGGCCCGGAGTTCAGCTGTTTCGGCCTCTTCGCGCGCGCCCTGCATGTTGTCGACGATGACGCCCACGAAGAGGTTCACGATGATGAGGCCGCCGAAGATGATGAAGCTCAGGAAGTAGACCCAGGCCCATGGGTTCGTCTCCAACAGCGGGGCCATGATCTCGTTCCATCCCTCCATGGTGAGGAGCTGGAACACATTCAGTGCAGCGTCACCCAGGCTGCCCCAAGTCTCGGGGTGGGCACCGCCGAAGAGCATGACGCCGAGTATCGAGTAGACGAAGATCAGCAGACCGATTAGCACCGCCACGTGCCCCAGACTCGGCAGGGACCGCACCATGGCATTGAGGATCATTCGGAGCCTAGGCGAGAACGACGCCAGTCGCAGGACGCGCAAGAGCCGGAACAGCCGCCCCAGCACCACGAATGCGCCGACGCCGGGAATCCATCCGAGCGTCACGATCGTGAGGTCGAAGATGTTCCACCCATCTCGGAGGAACTCGCCTTGGTTCCGTCCGTGAGCCAGCCATCGCAACGACACTTCGACCGTGAAAATGATCTGGACAAGAAGATTGCAGAGGACCATCAACTCGAGGTGATCGGCAACGAATGCCGCGTCGGTCTCCAGCGCAACAAGTAGCGCGCCAAGGAGGATGACGACGATCACGCCCCACTGAAAGGCGTTCGAGTTGGTAATCCGCTGGGCGGAATCAATGGCGCGCTGCAACAGTGTTGGGTGCTCCCGGTTCTCCACAAGCTCGGTGGCGGCGAAACTGTCGGAGCGGACTAACGTTGCGGTGGCAGTCAAGGCGGTCCCTCGCTATTGAAGATGCAGAGTGCCGGCGGCAGGATCTGCCTCGGTCTTGGGGACTTCGTACCCGTGACGGGGACGCTCGAAACCAACTGCCTCGCGCTGGGTCGGGTGATCGGATCCGGGTCGCCGCGGTGTCCGCGTCGCGCTTGCGCCCGGCCCAGCGGCACCATGGCGGCCATCCGTGATGTGCTCAGCGCCGCCCCCTTGGCCGGGGACGGAGCCGCGGCCAAGCGCGCAGGGGTAGTTGATCATCAGTCGGCTGACATCCAGCGAGTGCACCAAGCTCTCTGACGAGTTGCGCGAAGTCTGGAAGGCCGGAGGGCGTCGCTCTGGAAGCGCCAGCACCGACGAAGATCACCAGCTCGCCAGCCAAGGCGGCATCCAGGACCGGCTGGGGCACGTCGATGTCGCCGATCCACATGGGCCGAATCTGGCGGGTCGGGTGGGAGCCTGGTAGTTGGGGTGTCGACGATGGGCGGGAGGGCGGGAGCCCTAAG
>CAZWXF010000050.1:0-13889 GCA_964638055.1 uncultured Bifidobacteriaceae bacterium
CCTTCGGTCTCGAAGTCGAAGAGCCCGGTGAAGACCACCCGCAGGATGTTGGCGCAGTACAGGTCGTAGCAGTCCGTCGGAGTCAGGTTCTCCGGGATCGAGCTGCCCACAGAGAACCTGCCCCCATCGGGGGCGTCCCCGTCGTCACCGGACGAGCAGCCGGCCAGTATCAGCGCGCCGACTGCTCCCAGAGCTGCCAGCCTGCGGCCACGGGTACGAGTGAACATGAGGCTCCCTGTCACAGTCGGGTGGACGGCTCTGACGACCGACTGCATCGGGCATCTGCGTTCCATCGCGGTCAATCGGAATCGTATATCGCGCGGGAGCGCGTCACTTGTGCCCCTCGTGCTACGTCTCTATGTCGTCCGCTTGCCGCGTGCGACGAGGCGGGCCCGCTGGACCGCCGGCAGGACAACCTTGCGCAATCGCAGCTCGGCGGGGGTCACCTCGACACACTCGTCCTCGCGGCAGAACTCCAGGCACTGCTCCAGCGACAGGACACGGTGCGGGATCAGCCGGACGAGCTCGTCGCTTGTCGAGGAGCGCATGTTGGTCAGCTTCTTCTCCTTGGTGGCGTTGACATCCATGTCGTCGGCCCGGGAGTTCTCCCCCACGATCATGCCCTCGTAGACCTCGATGCCCGGCCCGACGAACATCGTCCCGCGCTCCTGCAGGTTGAACAGGGCGAAGGACGTGACCGGGCCCGCACGATCGGCGACCAGGGATCCGCTCGGGCGGGTTCGCAGCTCGCCGTGCCAGGGCTCGTACCGCTCGAAGACGTGGTGGAGCAGGCCGGTGCCGCGGGTCTCGGTGAGGAACTCCGTGCGGAAGCCGATGAGACCGCGGGCCGGGACCAGGTACTCCATCCGGATCCAGCCGGTGCCATGGTTGACCAGCTGCTCCATGCGGCCCTTGCGAAGGGCCATCAGCTGGGTCAGGACGCCCATGTAGTCCTCGGGGGCGTCGATGGTGAGCCGCTCGACGGGCTCGCACAGCTTGCCGTCCACCGTGCGGGTCACGACCTGGGGCTTGCCGACGGTGATCTCGAATCCCTCCCGACGCATGAGCTCGACCAGCACCGCCAGCTGCAGCTCGCCGCGGCCCTGGACCTCCCAGGTGTCGGGCCGCTCGGTGTCCAGGACGCGGATGGAGACGTTGCCGATGGTCTCGGCCTCGAGCCGGTTGCGCAGGAGCCTGGCCGTGAGCTTGGTGCCCGACCTGCCAGCCAGGGGCGAGGTGTTGATGCCGATGGTCATCGAGATGCTGGGCTCGTCGACGGTGATCACCGGCAGGGGCCGCGGATCCTCCGGATCGGCCAGCGTCTCGCCGATCGTGATGTCGGGGATGCCCGCGACCGCGATGATGTCCCCCGGCCCGGCATGCTCGGCCGGGACGCGCTCCAGTGCCTGGGTCATGAGCAGCTCGGCGACCCGGACGCGCGTCAGGCTGCCATCGGCCCGGCAGAGGGTCGCGGCCTGGCCCTTGCGGATGGTCCCCTGATGCACCCGGCAGATCGCCAGCCGCCCGAGGTAGGGCGAGGCGTCGAGGTTGGTCACGTGGGCCTGCAGCGGCAGTTCGTCGTCGTAGGCGGGCGGCGGCACGGTGGCCAGGATCGTCTCGAAGAGCGGGACGAGGTCGGCGCTCTCCGGCATCGAGGCATCGGCAGGACGCTGAGCGTCGGCCCTTCCGGCGCGGGCGCAGGCATAGATGATCGGGAAGTCGATCTGGCCCTCACCGGCATCGAGGTCGAAGAACAGCTCGTAGGTCTCGTCCACGACCTCGGCGATGCGGGCGTCCGAGCGGTCCACCTTGTTGATCACCAGGACGACCGGCAGGCGCTTCTCCAGGGCCTTGCGCAGGACGAACCGGGTCTGCGGCAGCGGCCCCTCCGAGGCATCCACCAGCAGCAGCACGCCGTCCACCATCTCCAGGCCGCGCTCCACCTCACCGCCGAAGTCGGCGTGCCCGGGGGTGTCGATGATGTTGATGGTCACGCCGTCGAGCGGGGCGCCGGGGCCGGAGTAGTGGACGGCGGTGTTCTTGGCCAGGATCGTGATGCCCTTCTCCCGCTCCAGGTCCATCGAGTCCATGACGCGCTCGGCGACGTCCTGGTTCGCCCGGAAGGCTCCCGACTGCCAGAGCATGGAGTCCACGAGGGTGGTCTTGCCGTGGTCGACGTGGGCGATGATCGCGATGTTCCGCAGGTCGTCGCGGGTGCGGATGGCCACTTCTCCTCGTTCCGGGACGGCGGTGCGGGATGATCCGCGCAGATGGACCCGCCGGCGCGCGATGGGCTGGCGGGGCCCGGCGATGATCCCACGCCGGACCGCCCTGCACCCAACCGTCGGGTGCCCGGGGCGTCCAGGGCGCTCGCCGAGACCCACTCACGCGGGAGCACCCGAGCTCCGTCGGCGACCGCGAAAGCCCGGCGCCTGTCTGAGTCGACCGGCTCAGTCGACCGGCTGGCCCCAGGTCAGGGCGAAGTACTCGCGGTCCCAGAAGCGGAAGTACGCCCAGGCCGGCAGGCGATCGGCCAGCGGGTAGGTGCGGCCGGCCAGCGCGGGACTCATCGTGCCGTGGGCGGCCAGCGCGCGGTCCTTGAAGGAAGCCATGTCGACGATGCGCACCGCAACGGTGGGGTCCGGTGCCGCCTCTGTGACCGTGGGCGCAGAGCGCAGCAGCCAGGTCCGCTCTGGCTGGCTGCGGGTGACGGCCCAGACCCGCCCTATGCCCGATCCCGACTCCTGGGCGACCTGGACGCTCGTGCCGGCCACCACCTGGGAGTCGGTGTCACCCCCGCGCAGGTCGGTGGCCGCGATGAGGATCGAGGGGCGGAAGTCTGCGACGGCTTCCTGGAGCTGGGCGCGCAGGGTGGCCGGGTCCGCGTCCAGCAGATGTCCGTCCGGGGTGTCCATCGAGGTGGTCTCGTCCACGCCGAGGGCGAGCCCGGCCCGCTGGGCCTCGGCGGCGCGCGCGGCGGCCAGATCCGTGCCGGGGAAGTCCCTGGGCTCCTGCGCCTCACCCCGGGTCATCGTCAGGAGCCTGACCTGGACACCGGAGGCGTCCAGGGCGGCAAGGGTGCCGGCCATCGGGACCTCCTGCCCGGGTCGGGCGAGGACGACGAGCGCGCGAGCCGGCATCCCGGTCGGGATGAGGCGGGCGGCTGCCACATCGGGGGCCGGCGTGCGGGTCACCACGAAATGGGCGAGCACCACGGCCAGCAGGGTTGCCGATGCCAGCCAGAACAGCCACCGGATCGTCCGGCGCGTCCAGCCGAAGGGGCTCCGGCGCAACCGTTCGGGACGGGAGACGACCAGGCCCAGCGAGCGATCCGGTGCGAGTCGCTCGGCCACCCGGTCAGTGTGGCAACGTACAGCCCCGCGCACACTCAGCGACACGCGCAACAGCTGGGCGGGAGGCTCAGCGTGGTCCTGCCCGCTGACGCGAAGGACCTCGCCATGGGAGTGGGCTCAGAACGAGCGCGGTCGGTGGACCGCCCGGCTCACCAGATGACCACCCGATCCGCGGGGTCGCGCCACATCCCGTCCCCCGGCCGGACGTCGAAGGCCGCGACGAACTCGTCGAGGTTGGCCACGATGTTGCAGCGGAACTCCGGGGGAGAGTGCGGGTCGATCGTCAGCAGCCGGACGGACTCCTCCGGGCGCACCTTCGTGCGCCACGCCTGCGCCCAGCCCATGAAGAAGCGCTGCTCCCCGGTCAGGCCGTCGAGCACCGGCGCGGGCTTGTCCCTGAGGCTCAGCCGGTAGGCCTCGAGTGCGACCGCGATCCCGCCGAGGTCGCCGATGTTCTCACCGACCGTCAGAGCGCCGTTGACCGTGTGGTCGGGGACGCCCCGGGGAGCCAGGACGTCGAACTGCTTGATCAGGCGCCCGGCCAGCTCGTCGAAGCGCGCGCGATCCTGTTCGGTCCACCAGTCGACGAGGTTCCCAGCGCCGTCGTAGCGGGAGCCCTGGTCGTCGAATCCGTGGCCGATCTCGTGACCGATGACGGCTCCGATGGCACCGTAGTTGACGGCGTCGTCCACGTCGGGATCGAAGAACGGCGGCTGGAGGATCGCAGCGGGGAAGACGATCTCGTTCATGCCCGGGTTGTAGTAGGCGTTGACGGTCTGGGGGGTCATGAACCATTCGAGCCGATCGACCGGACCGCCCAGCTTCCCCCACTCCCGGCGAGCCTCGAACAGGGCCGCTCGGCGCACGTTGCCCACAAGGTCGTCGGCGGAGATCTCCAGCGAGTCGTAGTCGCGCCAGCGGTCGGGGTAGCCGATCTTGGGCGTGAAGGCCGCGAGCTTGGCCAGGGCACGGTCGCGCGTCTCCCGCCCCATCCATGGCAGGACCTCGAGACGGGCGCCGTACGCTGCCACGAGGTTGTCGACGAGCTCGAGCATCCGCGACTTGGCCGAGGGCGGGAAGTGCTCGGCGACGTAGAGCTCGCCGACGGCCTCCCCCAGCGCACCCTCGACCAGGCCCACGCCTCGCTTCCATCGTTCCCGGAGCTCGGGCACGCCGGACAGCCTCGTTCCATAGAAGTCGAAGTTGGCCTGCACGATCTCGGCGTCCAGCAGGGATGCGGCGCGCCGGATGTGCGACCACGCCAGCCAGTCCCGCCAGTGGTCGATCGGATGCTCGGCAAGGAGCTTGGGCAGTGCGGCGACGAAGTCGGGCTGGCGCACCACAACCTCGCCGATGTGCTCGCCCGGGGCGCTCATCGCCAGCAGGAGCTGGCGCACGCCGCGATCGGCGGTGAGCGCGGGGAGATCGTCAACGTCCCGGCGGTTGTAGGTGCGGACAGCGTCGCGGCACTCGACATTGCTCCAGTGGTGCTCGGCGATGGCCGACTCCAGCTCCATGACGCGAGCCGCCGCCTCGTCGGCGCGCCCGGCATCGGGAGCCCAGCCGCCAAGCCGCAGCATCCGGCCCACGTGTCCGACGTAGTCCGCCCGGATCTCGGCGAACCCCTCCTGGTGGTAGTACGACTCGTCGGGCAGGCCGAGGCCGGACTGCTCCAGGTAGACGATGTAGCGCTCGGAGTCGTGGGCGTCGGTGTTCACGAACGGAGCCAGGAAGCCCGCCGCGCTGCCCTGCAGCTGCATCCGGGCCACGAGGTCGACCAGCTCGTCGACGGAGGCGAGGGCGCGGATGTCGGCAAGGTCTGCCGCGATCGGCTCCCGGCCGCGCGCCTCGACGCTGGCCTCATCCATGAAGGAGGCGTAGAGGGCACCGACCTTCGCCGCGACGGAGCCCGTGGCGCCATCGGCGGCCGCCGCCTCGATGATCCGGCGCACGTCCAGCTCGGCGGCGTCACGCAACGAGTGGAACACGCCATCGGCGGAGCGGTCTGCGGGGATCTCTGCCTGCGCGAGCCATGTGCCGTTGACGTGCCCGTACAGGTCGTCCTGCACGCGTACCGCCGGGTCGTTGTGCTGTCGGTCTATCCCTGAGCGCACGAGGCCTCCTCGAGCCGTGGTTCGCCTGGCCGCCCGAAAGGGGGATGGCGCGATGCTGGGCAGTGCGGCGATTCTGCCACCAGCCCCTGACAGAGCGTGCGGGTCTCCCCACGCAGCGTCCCCTGGCACGCTGCACCGGTGACCGCACCGGACGCAGATCCCGATTCGCCCGCGAGCGGACCCGCGGCCGAGGTCCGGGCGCTGCTGGCCCCACACGCCGACGCGGCCGCAGCACCGGCGATGACCGCCTACATGAAGGGGATCGCCCCCTTCTTGGGCATCACCGCGCCGACCCGCCGGTCGGCCACCCGCGCCTGGCTGCGTCAGTTCGACCCAGGCCCAGGGGCCGGGGCCCTCCTTGCGGCCGCGAGGGAGCTCTCGGGCGCGCCCGAGCGCGAGTTCGCCTACGTCGCGATCGACCTGGCGGCGCGGTATCGACACGCGCTGCCCGCCACCAGCCTCGCGGAGCTTCGCGAGCTTGCCCTGACGCGGCCGTGGTGGGACACCGTCGACGCCTGGGCCAGCGTGATCGGACGGGCGGCGATCGAGCACACGCCCGGACATCGGCCCAACCATCATGACCTGAGCCGGGCCGAGCGACCGGAGGCGGTGGGATGGGACCCGACCGTCGCAGCCTGGGCCACGGACCCGCAGCTGTGGGCCCGGCGCATCGCGTTGGTCTTCCAGGTGGGCCGGGGGCCGGATGCGGACCTCGACCTGCTCTTCTCCGCCTGCCGGAGCAACCTCGGGGATCGGGACTTCTTCATCCGCAAGGGCATCGGCTGGGCGCTGCGCGACGCCGCGAGGTCACATCCCGACGCCGTGACGGCCTTCGTGCGGGCCCACCGCGACGAGCTGTCCACCCTGTCGTTCCGCGAGGCGACCAAGCACCTCTCGATCGACTGAGCCTCCTGGCCGCTGATCGCTCAGGAGCCGGCGAGCACGTCCCTGATCTGCTTGGCGTGCTCGATCGGATGGCGCCGGTACACGGCCACCCACAGCCTCAGGCTGAAATCGCCGGTGACGCTGTGGAGCCCGCTCCGGCCGAGGTCCTCGACCGTGATCGTGTCGAGCAGCTCCGCGCTGGCCCCCCGCACCGCCTCGATCAGGGCCAGCGAGCCCTGGACCGGACGGTCATAGGGCAGGACACGCGCCCAGTGAGCCTCGTCGAAGCCGAGGATGGGACTCCCCTGTGGCTCTGCCAGCAGCCTGCACAGCCGGAGGTAGGCCTCGGACTCCGCATCGGCAAGGTGATGGATGACCTTGCGCGGGGTCCAGTCGTCAGGGTCGGGTGGTTGGCGGTCGAGCTCGGACGGCCCGAGGCTGCGGGCCAGGGCGAGGAAGTCCCCGGTCGCGGCGCGGTAGGCCGCGATCCGCTCATCGAGCTGGGACTGATCGATCGGTGCGGGCTGGGCCATGGAGCTCCTCAGTCAGTCGGCAGGGCGGCGGCATAGACCGCGGAGGCCAGTCTGGCCTGCCCGGCCGGGGATGGATGGAAGTAGTCGATCGTCGACAGGTCCGCAAGGGTGAATCGCGAGTCGGTGACAGCCCTGCCATCGAAGCGGCAGGTGGTGGCGGAGCCCACAGCGGTGATCGCTCGGCACTCCGCGGCCAGGATCCGGTCGTACGCGGCGACGCGCGCGCGGACCTGATCGCGGCGCGCCTCGTCCGGGGCTGCGCGGGAAAGGGGATCCGCCAGCATCGACTGGCAGATGCCAAAGGCGGTCCAGGTGGCGACAGCGGCCGATGACTCCGCACCGATCTGCCACAGCCGGTGGAGGTCGGGCACGGAGGCCACGACGATCGTCCCGACGCCTGCACGGGCGATGGCAGCCAGCCCCGCCCGAGCGGCGGCGCGGAAGCTGTCGACCGATGTCATGCCGGCCACGGTCGAGGTGCACGCGTCGTTGGCGCCGATCAGCACCGTGACCAGATCGGTGCCCGCCGGCAGGCCTGCCGCCTGTCCGGCGAGATCGCGGATCCGGGCGCCGGGAACTGCCAGGTTCGTCGCCCGCAGGTTCGGCTGGCCGGCCCGCAGGCGGGTGAGCACCGAGTTGACCCCAGGGTCGGTGCCGGTGCTCCACGAGTACTCCGGCTGTGCCAGGAGGGGCTGGGTCGCGTTGACGGCAGCCGTGATGGAGTCGCCGAGGGCAGCCATCGCCGGCGACCCTCCGGAGGGGGCGCTGCCCGCCCCGGTCGCGCCGGGGCCGCTCGATGCGGGCGTGGGCTGGATCGGGGTCGTCGTCGCCAGCGAGGCGTCCGGGGAGGCCGACGTGACCGTGCTCGGCTCGTCGACCGGGGCCTCCTGGGTGCAGGACCCGGTCACCGCCACGATCATCAGGACGCCCAGCGCCACGAGCGCGCGCCGTCTGGCTGACATGGCTCCCCGATCCGGTGCTCCCCGATCCTGGCCTGCGATCCTATTCCGGGACCCCGGTTGGTGCTGGGGGACCGCAGCCGGGCTCGTGCCGGCGCACCCGAAACCGGCGGGGTGGTCTAACTTCGAAGCGTGGAGGTCACCTGCATCCTGGGTCGGCGGGGAACCTCGTGAGGCCGCGTCCCGCGGGGCTGGCCGGCGCCTGGTTCCTGACGCTCCTGGGACTTGTGGCGCTGTGCTCGGCGACTCCGACGGCCGCGCTCGCCGAGCGAGGTCCCAGCGCATCGAGGCCCGCGGCGGCCTCGCAGCTGCCACCCGGGATCGTCCCGAGCGCGGCCGATCCAGCAGGACTGGTCGTCATGTCGCGCAACCTGTACCTCGGCGCCGATGTCGGGGTGGCCCTGGACCTCCTGCCCGACATGCCCACAGCGGCGCAGTTCATGTGGGACCAGGTCCAGACGACCGGCTTCGACACCCGGGTCCACCTGCTGGCCGCCGAGGTCGTCGAGGCGAATCCGGACGTGATCGGCCTGCAGGAGGCCACCACGTGGTCCTGCCGGCCGAGCACCTTCGAGTCCGCCCAGGTGGTGCTCGACTTCACGGCCCAGCTCCTGGATGCGACCAGCGCGGCGGGAGCGGACTATGTCATCGCCGCGCAGGCAGGCAGCTCGGCGCTGAATCCCGGATACACCATCCCGCCGATCCCGAGGCTGACCCGTGTCCACGATCCAGCGACGTTCCAGCCCCGCTTCGGCCAGGACTCGGCCGACTGCGGCTTCACCATCGCCGACGCCCTGCTCGTCCGCTCCGACCTGGCGGGATCAGTCGTCGCGGCGGGCACCGGCGAGTACGAGACGCGCTATCCCGTGGTGCCCGTCGTCTTCACGATCGACCGCGGCTACTCGTGGGCCGACCTGGACCTGGGCGGGACGAACGTCAGGGTCGCCACGACCCACCTGGAGTCGCTCTGGGACCCCGGCAAGCCGGTGCCAGCAGCCGATCAGGCACGGCAGCTCGTCTCGGACCTCGCCGGGACCACGGCCCCACTCGTGGTCATGGGTGACTTCAACGCGGATCCCCGGGACCCCCGCACGGCCGTCTCGGGCACCCCGGGCAACCCTGGGGGGCAGCCCGAGGCCAGCGACGCCTGCCCTGCCCAGCCCCAGCAGTCGAGCCCGGGGGAACCCTCGCTCGCCGACGACACCTGCAACGCCTACTGGGTGATGCGCAAGGCCGGGTATGCCGAGGCCGGGCCCGATCCCCTGGATCCGGCGAACCTCTCCTGGGGCGCTGCGGGCGACCTCGCCGGCCCGGACGCCACCCGGCTCGCGGCGGCCCTGGCGATGGACAACGACGCCGGGTTCACCGACCGACTGGACCATGTGTTCGTGGCCAACGGGGCCGAGGTCGTCTCCTCGCGGATGATCGGGGACCGCTGGCCAGGAGGCTCCGGCACCTGGCGGTGTGACGACCCCTCCCAGATCGCCACCACGCGCGCCGCGTCGGAGGTCCTCGTCCGCCACGGCCTGCTCGACGCGCCCATCACTGATCACGGCGTGTGCCTGCCCACCGACCACGCCGGCGTGGTGGCGGTGATCGACGTGACCGCCGGCAAGGGGGTCCCCGCCGGAGCTGAGCCCCCCCAGCACGACTCCAAGCGGATCGACCTGCTGGGGTGGCTGGCGATCATCGCGACGGCGCTGCTGATCCTGCTCGTGAGCCTGCTCTGGCTCGTGGTCGCACTCGTACGTCGCTGGCGGCGCCGACGCCGACTCACGGCGGCTCCTGCAAGCGGCCCCGGAGGGCCGGACGCTGCACCACCTGGCTCCGAAGCTCGCACATGAGGCGGGGGCAGACCCGGGATCCGCACGATCATGCCGGCTTCACCCGCTTCTACCGTTTCGTGGCCGGAGTCGGCGAGCACACCGCCGCCGGGGTCGCGCGCAGTGAGGTGCTCTCCGCCTCCCACGGCCGCCTCCTCATCGTGGGCCTGGGCCCCGGCCACGACCTGGCACACCTTCCACCGGCGGTGACCTCCGTGGTCGCGGTGGAGCCGAGTCCCTCCATGCGGGCCGCAGCCGAGCACCGGGTCGCTGCCGTCCGGGCCGGCGGCCTGCCGATCGAGGTCCTCGACGGCGTGGGCGAGTCCCTGCCCCTGCCCGATCGGAGTGTGGACTCGGTCCTCTTCGCCTACATCCTGTGCTCCGTGGACTCGGTCCCGGGTGTGCTGCGCGAGGCCTGGCGGGTCCTGCGCCCGGGCGGGGTGGTGTGCGTCCTGGAGCACATCCGTGCCCGGCCGGGGACGCTGACCGATCGGCTCCAGCGCATCGTCAGCGCAGGCGATGCCTGGTCGCGCCTCATGGGCGGCTGCGACTGCCGCCGTGACACGCGGGCGGCGATGACCGCCGCGGGATTCGACACCTCGGCGCTGGACGAGACCGCGCTCGTCCACGCACCCATCGTCTCGTGGACCCTCCTGGGTCCGGCCCGGCCAGGCGACGGGCCTCACTGATCGTCGCGCCCGCAACCGCCGCGGTCGTCCCTGTTCAGGTCCGGCGCCCCGTCTGCAGGGATGGGCGCTCGACTCAGCCCTTGGACGTCGATGCCGATCCGAAGCGGAACTCCACGACATCGCCGTCGGCCATCACGTAGTCGCGGCCCTCGATGCGAACCTTCCCCCGCGATCGAGCCTCCACCATGCTGCCTGCCGCGACGAGGTCATCGAAGGAGACGATCTCAGCCTTGATGAACCCCTTCTGGAAGTCGGTGTGGATCGCTCCGGCCGCCTCGGGGGCGGTGGCGCCCTGCCGGATCGTCCAGGCGCGGGACTCCTTGGGCCCCGCCGTCAGGAACGTCTGGAGGCCCAGGGTGTGGAACCCGACGCGCGCGAGCTGGGTCAGTCCGCTCTCGGACTGGCCGATCGAGGCCAGCAGCTCCAGGGCCTCGTCCTCGTCCAGCTCGGTCAGCTCGGACTCGGTGCGGGCATCGAGGAAGATCGCCTCGGCGGGGGCGACAAGCTCGCCGAGCCGCTGGCGCAGCCCGTCGTCGGCGAGGTCGTCGGCATCGAGGTTGAACACGTAGAGGAACGGCTTGGCCGTGAGCAGGAACAGCTCGCGCAGCGGCTGGAGGTCCAGGCCAGCGGCATGGATCGTCCGCCCGTCGGCCAGCACGGCGCGCGCCTCCTGCGCCGCGGCCAGCGCGGGTGCCCGTTCCCGGTTGTTGCGAGCCTCCTTCTCCAACCGCGGCAGGGCCTTCTCGACGGTCTGCAGGTCGGCCAGGATCAGCTCCAGGTGGACGACCTCGATGTCATCGACCGGCGAGACGCGGCCGTCGACGTGGACCACGTCCGGGTCGCTGAAGGCCCGCACCACCTGGCAGATGGCGTCGGACTCGCGGATGTGGGCGAGGAACTTGTTGCCCAGGCCGGCTCCCTCGCTGGCTCCCCGGACGATGCCAGCGATGTCCACGAAGGTGACCGTGGCCGGGACCACCCGCGCCGACGAGTGGATCCGGGCAAGGACCTCCAGGCGAGCATCCGGCACCCCGACGACGCCGATGTTGGGCTCGATCGTGGCGAAGGGGTAGTTGGCCGCCAGGACGGCATTGCGGGTGAGCGCGTTGAACAGCGTGGACTTGCCCACGTTGGGGAGTCCGACGATGCCGATCGAGAGGGCCACGCCGCGCAATCCTATGAGCCTCCCGGTCAATGTCAGACCCCCCGGCTACAACTGACCCATGACTCTCTCCGCCATCCTCCTGTCTGGCCTGCTGATCCTGGGTGCGCTCCTGCTCGGCTGGCTCTTCCGCGGCCTGGCCGAGGGCCGGGCGGCGGCCGCACGTGAAGCCGCGCACGCCGCCGAGCAGGCGGGTCGGGAGGCGAGGTTCGCCGCCGAGCGTGCCACCCTCGAAGCCGGCTTCGCCTCCGAGCGGGCGAGCCTGGAGGCGGCGTTCGCCGCGGAGCGGGCGACGATCCGGGCGGGACTGGCCAATCGCGAGACGGAGCACGCGGCATCGCAGGCCGTGGCCGCGGAGAACATCCGGCGGCTCAGCGAGAAGGTGGCTGCTCTGGAGTCCGTGTCGAAGGCCCGCGAGGACGCTCCCACGCAGGTGGCCGGTGCGATGGAGCCGGTGAAGGTCGCCCTGCAGAAGCTGGAGGAGAGCCTCCAGCGCTCCGACCGGCACCGTGCAGCCTCGAGCGCGGAGCTGGCCGAGCAGCTGAAGTCGGTGGTGACGCTGACCACCACGAGCTCTGACGGACTGCGCCGCGAGACTGCCCGCCTCGCCGGAGCGCTGAGCCACAGCGACGTCCGCGGCAAGTGGGGCGAGTTCCAGCTGCGTCAGCTCCTGCTGAGCTCCGGGCTGATGCCGGGTTGCCACTACACCGAGCAGGTCCAGGTGACCACCGACGACGGCACGCTGCGGCCCGACGTCGTGATCCACCTCGGCGCCGGGAAGGACGTGGTCGTGGACGCCAAGGTCTCGCTGCGCTCCATCCTGGAGGCCCGGGGTGAGGATTCCGACCTGGCGATGCAGGCGGTCCGGAAGGCCCATGCGCGCGAGGTCCGCAATCACGTCGACCGGCTGGCCGCCAAGGAGTACGCCCAGCAGTTCGACACCGCTCCGGAGGCAGTGGTGATGTTCCTGCCGGCCGAGTCGTTGCTCTCGGACGCGATCCTGGGCGATCCGGGGCTGGTGGAGCACGCCTTCGGCCGCGGCATCATCCTGGCCACGCCCACGAGCATGATGCTGCTGCTGCGCACGGTCGCCCACATCTGGCGTCAAGACGAGATGGCCGCGAACGCCCGACAGGTCCAAGCCCTCGGCCGGGAGCTGGCAGACCGGATGCGCACGATGCTCAACCACCTCGACCGAGTCGGCTCGACGCTGACCTCGGGGGTCAAGGCCTACAACGCGACGATCGCGTCCATGGAGACCCGCGTCCTGGTGACCGGCCGCAAGTTCACCGAGCTGCAGGGCCTGCCAGAGCTCCCGGCACCCAAGCAGATCGAGCTGACTCCCAGGAACGTCGTGGTCCCGCTCCCCGGCCCCGGGCCCAGCGCACCGGTACCCCAGATCGCCACGGCCGGCCCGGCCCAGCTCGAGGCTGCCGCCGTCTGAGCAGGCAGGCCACTAGCATCCGGGCGTGCCCAAGCGCGGGGAGGTTCCGGGAGGCCGCGCCGTGCTCGTCGCCACGACGATCGTCGTGGCAGTGGCCTTCTTGGAGGCGGCCGTCCGCGATGCCATCGGGTCATGGACGGGCGCCACGCTTGTTGTCGTGAGCGTCCTGGCGAGCCTGGTGACACGGGCGGGCGACCGGTCCCTGGCGGCGATGATGCCGCCGCTGGCGTTCCTGGCCGGGGCTCTCATCGGGGGCCAGCAGCTGACAGATGCGTCCATCACCGGATTCGTCGCCCGGCAGGGCGCGATGCTGGTGGACGTGCTCGGTTCCAACTCGGCATGGGTTGTCGCAGCGACCGCCTGCTCGGTGACGATCTGCTCCCTCAGGCACCTCGTCGACCGCAGGCGCAGCCGCCGGATGACCCGCTCGCCACAGCCTGCGGAACGACCACGGGTCTAGAGGTCGACGCGACTGGCCCACCAACCGACCGCACGTCGGTCGAGCCAGTCGAGACCCCGCCCCCACGCCGGTCGAGCCTGTCGAGACCCCACCCGCCCCACGCCGGTCGAGCTTGTCGAAACCCAGCCCGCCCCACGCCGGTCGAGCTTGTCGAGACCCCGATCCACCGCCAGTCGATCCGAACTGATGCCGGACCGGGCGCGCAGCGCTCGTCGCAGACCGCTACGAGCCGCGGCCCGACGTGGCATGCGGACGCTTGGTCTCGACGGGCTCGACCAGCGCGGGCTCGACCAGCGCGGGCTCGGGGAGCTTGGTCTCGACGGGCTCGACCAGCGCGGGCTCGACCAGCGCGGGCTCGACCGGCGCGGGCTCGACCAGCGCGGGTACGTGCGTTCGGCGTCGCGAGTCCCAGCCCGCCCCACGCCGGTCGAGCTTGTCGAAACCCAGCCCGCCCCACGCCGGTCGAG
>CAZWXF010000050.1:13989-20096 GCA_964638055.1 uncultured Bifidobacteriaceae bacterium
CAGCGCGGGCTCGACCAGCGCGGGCTCGGGGAGCTTGGTCTCGACGGGCTCGACCGGCGCGGGCTCGACCAGCGCGGGCTCGATCGGCGGGGGGCTTGACCCGCGTGGGCGGATCGTCAGGCCTTGGCCAACCCGGCGGCCCGCATGGAGCGGCGCAGCTCCGGGGGCAGGGCGAACACCAGGCGCTCGTCGACCGCGTCGACGATCTCGACCTCGCCGATCCCCAGCTCCGCCAGCCGCTCGATCACCTCGCGGACGAGGATCTCCGGGACCGACGCACCGCTGGTCAGGCCGACGGTCTGCGCGCCCTCGACCCACGACGGGTCGATCTCGGTCGCTCGGTCGATCCGGTACCCCGACCTCGCACCTGCGAGCAGGCCCACCTCGAGCAGGCGGACCGAGTTCGAGGAGTTCGCCGAGCCCACGACGATGAGGACGTCGCAACGGGGCGCGATGACCTTGACCGCGGCCTGGCGGTTCTGGGTGGCGTAGCAGATGTCGTCGCTGGGGGGAGCCACCATGCCGGGGAACCGCTCACGCAGGGCCTCGACGGTCTCCATCGTCTCGTCCACCGACAGCGTCGTCTGGGACAGCCACACCACGGGCTTGTCCGCGTCGACCGGGAGGGAGTCCACGGCGTCCGGGCCGTCGACCAGGGTCATCGCGGCGGGAGCCTCCCCCATCGTGCCCTCGACCTCCTCGTGCCCCTCGTGCCCGATGAGCAGGATCTGGTAGCCCTCCGATGCGAAGCGCCGCGCCTCGTTGTGCACCTTGGTGACCAGCGGGCACGTCGCGTCGATGGTGCGCAGGCCGCGCGCGGCGGCCGCCTCGTGGACCGCCGGGGAGACGCCATGCGCGCTGAAGATGACGACAGCCCCCTCGGGAACCTCGTCGGTGTCGTCGACGAAGATGGCGCCGCGAGCGGCCAGGGCGTCCACGACATAGCGGTTGTGGACGATCTCCTTGCGGACGTAGACCGGCGGCCCGTGCAGCTCGAGGGTCTTCTCCACGGTGACGACGGCCCGGTCCACCCCCGCGCAGTACCCCCGAGGGGCGGCCAGGAGCACCCTGCGCGCTGATTGCGACATCCCACCATGGTAGGTGGAGTCTCGGATGTCTGTCCCCTGTCGTACTGTCGCGCGGGTGAGCACAGCAGCCGTGTCCGCACCGGATGGGCGCTCTCCCGAGCGGGCGTGGCCGGTCCGGGAGGTCGCCGTCCGGCTGCGTGACTACATCGCCCGGCTGAACCGGGTCTGGATCGAGGGCCAGGTCATGGAGGTGAGCCGGCGCAGCGGATCGCTGGTCTACGTGACGCTGCGCGACGTCGCGGCTGACGTCTCCGTGCAGGTCGTCCTGCCAGCGATGGTGGACCGGGCGATGGTGCCCCCGCTCGCGGCCGGGCAGCGTGTGCTGGTCCACGTGGAGTGCGAGTACTGGGTCAAGGTCGGTCGCCTGGTCATGCGGGGCTACGAGGTCCGCCCCGTCGGGATCGGCGAGCTGCTGGCGGCCATCGAGCGGCGCAAGCAGCAGCTGGCCGCGGAGGGGCTCTTCTCTCCCGCGCTGAAGCGACCCCTGCCGGTGCTGCCCCGGCGGGTGGGCCTGATCAGCGGCGTGAACGCCCAGGCGCTGCACGACGTGGTCACCAATGCGCGCCGCCGCTGGCCCGCGGTGCAGTTCGAGGTGCGCCAGTGCGCCGTCCAGGGCCCCCGGGCGGTCCCCAGCATGATCGCCTGCCTCGACGACCTGGCCAGCATGCCGGAGGTGGACGTCATCGTCATCGCGCGGGGCGGGGGCAGCGTCGAGGACCTCCTGCCGTTCAGCGACGAGTCGCTCATCCGCGCGGTCGCCCGGGTGCGAACCCCGGTCGTCAGCGCGATCGGCCATGAGCAGGACAGCCCCCTGCTCGACCTCGTCGCCGACGTCCGCGCCTCCACCCCGACCGACGCCGGCAAGCGGATCGTGCCGGACTGGGCCGAGGAGTCCCGGCGGGTCACCGAGCGTAGGCAGCGCCTCGACCGGCACATCTGCTCCCGGGTCGACCAGGCCCAGGTCCGGCTGGACCAGACCAGGAGCCGCCCGGCGATGCGCGATCCGGCTGGCTTCCTGCCCCGGTTGGCCGCCGAAGTGGATCAGCTGCGCTCGCGTGCGTTCCGGGCAGTCGAGCGCCGGCTCACCACCCAGGAGCGGGACCTCGTGCGCCTGCGAGCCCAGGCCCGCGCCCTCTCGCCGATCGCGACCCTGGAGCGGGGGTACGCCGTGGTCGTTGGCCCCCAGGGGCTCGTCCGCGCCGCCGACGAGCTGACCCCCGGGGACGAGGTGGCGGTGCGCGTCGCCCTGGGGACCTTCCGCGCCGGGGTCTCCCAGGTCTCCCCCGTACGATCGCGGCCATGAGCGCCGCCGACACCGACCTGCCGGGTGGGCCGGCCGACGCCCTGGCAGGACTGAGCTACGAGCAGGCCCGGGAGGCCCTGGATCGCGTCGTCGAGCAGCTGGAGTCCAGCACGCTGCACCTGGAACGCTCACTCGAGCTGTGGGAGCGGGGCAACGCCCTGGCCGACATCTGCCAGGCGCACCTCGATGGGGCACGGCAGCGGATCGAGGCCACACGGCCGGATCTGTCGCGGCCGGGCTCCGGCTCGGACGCCGGCTTCTGAGCATCGGGCACTCCCGCCGAGGCCCGACGCTGCACAGACGACCCTCGGGGTCAGACGCGACCCGTGGTGTCAGACCGGTCGCACACGACGGCACCCGACGATCGACCAGAGGGTCACGGCGACCGCGGACCCAGGCCGAGCACAGATCACTGGGACTCGGACGGCGCCTTGCCAGCCTCTGCGACGGACACTGGCGTCCCCACGCCCGGCTCGGGCTGCTGGGCACCGTGCACGCCCGTCGTGGGGCTCACGGGGTGCAGGGTCGCCGCCAGCTCGGCCAGCGAGTCCCAGGACGCCGTGCCGGTCAGGACGGTGAGCGTCCCGGCGTCACGCAGGACCAGCGAGCGCCGCTCGTCCGGGGCGGTGTCGCCGGTCATCCGCACCCACGTCCGATCCGCCACGGTCACGGCCTGGTCCCCCTTGCCGTTGCGGGTCACCTGACGCAACCAGTCCGCGGCCGCCTGGTGCGCCTGATCCGGGAAGGCGCCGCGCTGCGCCAAGGAGGCGAATGCGCCCTCGTGGTCGAGGAAGCCTGCGCGCCATTCGAACGTTCCGTCGGGTTTGCCCTCGACCCAGGCAACCGTCGCCGTCCACGTGAAGGCCGTCGACGGGGCGATCACCTCGAACCGGGCGGAAGCAGCCGCGGACGCGGCCACGGCCTGCCAGGGGACGGGCTCCCTGGCCGGCGTGCGCGGGTGCGACACGACCAGCCAGAGCACCAGGACGACTGCCACGAGCCCGAGCGACCTGACCATGTCCAGCCCCGGATGGCGTGGGCGCGCGGGAAGCCGGCCGACCACCTGCTCACCCATGGCACAGATGGTGACGCATGGCCCGTCGATCCGCGCAATCGCCCCGCCGCCAGGGTCGATTCGCGAGGGATGGCCGGTCACCCTGGCAGTCCTCACAGGCCGGGCCGAGGAGCCGCCGTGCGGATCTTGTCGCGCTCCCATCCCCGGCGTACCTTCGAGAGTGCACCGTGCCGGCGAGCTGCACCGTGCTGTCGAGCCGGAACGTGCTGTCGAACCGCACCGCGCCGGCGACCGCTCCGGGCGAAGGAACGCACCATGCCGACGAAGCGCACCGGCGTCGGCACGACAGGTCCGTTCGCCGACGCGGACGGCCCGAGGAGAGGAGCGGGTGATGGGGAAGACATCGAAGGAATCCGCGGCCGAGCACGTCGAGGTGCCTGGCTATGAGGGACACATGACGGACATCCTGGGGATGACGGTCGCCTTCGAGACGTACACCGAGGACGCCGACCTGGCTCCCTTCTTCAAGGGCCTGCCGAACGACCAGTGCCAGGCCAGTCACTTCGGGTACGTGATCCGCGGGAGGCTGGCCTACCGCACCGCCGAGGGCCTCGAGGAGTACGTCGCCGGCGAGGCCTACGTCGTGGGTCCCGGACACACTCCCGTCCTGTACGCCGGGACCGAGGTCGTGGAGTTCTCCAACGCCGAGGAGCTGGCCCGGACGATGGAGGTAGTGACCAGGAACATGGAGGCGGCGGGCTGACGCAGGCACGACCCACTAGGCGACCGGGGCTCCGGTGAGATCCCCGGTCGCAGGCACTGCCCGCGGATCAGGGGCCTACCGATCAGGGTGGCCGCAGGCCCGCGCAGCACCCGGACGGGCCATCCCCGAGGCCGAGTTACCCTCGCAGCATGGCCGATCCCGCGTACACCGAGCTGCTCCCGCTCGGTCCCGATGCCACGTCGTACCGCCTCGTCACGGACGAGGGCGTGTCCACGTTCGAGGCCGCCGGCCGGCGCTTCCTCCGGGTCGAGCCCGAGGCCCTGAGCCGGCTGGCGTACGAGGCCATCCACGACATCTCGCACCTGCTGCGCCCCGCGCACCTGGCCCAGCTCCGGGCCATCCTCGACGATCCCGAGGCCAGCCCGAACGACCGGTTCGTGGCGCTGGACCTGCTCAAGAACGCCAACGTGGCGGCCGGCGGCGTCCTGCCGATGTGCCAGGACACGGGCACGGCGATCGTCATGGGAAAGCGTGGGCAGCACGTCGTCACCGACGGGCCGGACGAGGCGGCGCTGTCGCGCGGGATCGCCGATGCCTACGAGCGCCTGAACCTGCGCTACTCCCAGCTGGCCCCGCTGACGATGTGGGACGAGCGCAACACCGGCACGAACCTGCCTGCGCAGATCGAGCTGTACGCCGACACCGATCCCGGGCACGAGGCCGCGTACAAGTTCCTCTTCATGGCCAAGGGCGGGGGCAGCGCCAACAAGTCGTTCCTGTTCCAGGAGACCAAGGCCCTGCTCAACCCGAGCTCCATGCGCCGCTTCCTCGACGAGAAGCTGCGCAGCCTGGGCACCGCCGCCTGCCCGCCGTACCACTTGGCGATCGTGGTGGGCGGCACGAGCGCGGAGTACGCGCTCAAGACCGCCAAGTACGCCTCGGCCAAGTACCTCGACGGGCTGCCCACGGCCGGGAGCATGGGCGCCCATGCCTTCCGTGACCTCGACCTCGAGGCCGAGGTGCTGGCGATGACCCGCGAGTTCGGGATCGGGGCGCAGTTCGGTGGGAAGTACTTCTGCCACGACGTGCGCGTGGTCCGCCTGCCCCGGCACGGCGCGTCCTGCCCGGTGGCGATCGCGGTCTCCTGCTCGGCCGACCGACAGGCCCTGGCCAGGATCACCGCCGAAGGCGTCTTCCTGGAGCGGCTGGAGACCGATCCGGCGCACTTCCTGCCCGAGGTCACCGACGACCACCTCGACGACGACGTGGCGCACATCGACCTCTCCCAGCCGATGACCGCCGTCCGGGACCGGCTGCACAGGCTGCCGGTCAAGACCCGCGTCTCGCTCAACGGGCCCCTGGTGGTCGCCAGGGACATCGCGCACGCCCGGATCAAGGACATGCTCGACCGCGGCGAGGCGATGCCGGAGTACCTGCGCGACCACGCCGTGTACTACGCGGGCCCGGCCAAGACCCCTCAGGGGTACGCCTCGGGCTCCTTCGGTCCGACGACCGCCGGACGGATGGACAGCTACGTCGACCAGTTCCAGAAGGCCGGCGGCTCCCTGGTCATGCTGGCCAAGGGCAACCGCTCGGCCGCGGTGACCAGGGCCTGCCAGGCCAACGGCGGCTTCTACCTGGGCTCGATCGGGGGTCCCGCGGCGGTGCTGGCCAAGGAGAACATCCGGTCGGTCGAGGTGCTGGACTTCCCCGACCTGGGCATGGAGGCCGTCTGGCGGATCGAGGTCGAGGACTTCCCGGCCTTCGTGGTGGTCGACGACAAGGGCAACGACTTCTTCGCCGAGACGGCCAAGCCGACCCTGACGCGCATCCCGGTGGGGCCGCCCGGTACCTGACCTGACCCAACGAATGGTTCGCTGAGCGGCTCCCCCGTTGGTCGAGCTCGTCGAGACCAACCCGTCGGTCGAGCTCGTCGAGACCAACCCGTCGGTCGAGCTCGTCGAGACCAACCCGTCG